>JACMLN010000136.1 GCA_014379585.1 Gloeobacterales cyanobacterium ES-bin-313
GATTGTCTGTGCCCTGGCAGAAAGTTTCGGTGCAATGCCTGCCCTTGCCGTTGGCAAAGTTGGCCTCGGAGCAGGCGATATGGATCTGCCTGTGCCGAATATTCTGCGCATCTGGCTAGGCGAAGCAACGCCCACTTTGCTTGCCCAGCGGGTGCATAGTGAAAGCCACAGCAGCCATGGCCATAGGCATTCCCACCACGAACATGATCATGACCACGAACATGATCATTCCGAAGATCATGACCATCAACATTCCCACGGCCATGGCGACGAAAGGCACAGTCATTCTCACGGTAGCGAAGAAGTGATTGCTTCCCTCGAAACCCAGATCGACGATCTCAGCCCGCAAGTGATCGGCTATTTATTTGAACGCTTGTTGGCAGCAGGCGCTGTCGATCTGTTTACGATTCCAGTCGGGATGAAGAAGAGTCGGCCTGGCACACTACTGACGGTTCTTTGTCCACCGCATCTTCTAGAAGTGTGCGAAGGAATTTTGTTTGAAGAAACGTCTACCCTCGGCATTCGGCGCGATTTTCAGGTGCGCTCAGTCTTAGATCGCCGCCACGAACAGGTGGAGACGAGTTATGGGACTGTGCGTATGAAGATTGCCAGCCGCAATCGAGCCATTCTCAATGCCCAACCAGAGTACGAAGATTGTCGCGAGATCGCCCAAAAGGCAAAACAGCCCCTCAAACAGATTCAGCAGGCTGCTTTGTTGGCGTGGCACGCCAATCAGTAGTTGCCCTGTTGCAGGGTATAGGTGACTTGATTGCAATCTTGCTTGGAGTTGCGGGCACGGTTGCGGGCTTGTTCAAAGGTATTGTAGTCGCCTGAACGGTTGCGCAAGTTATCTGTGTAGCCATTGATTCCACAGACTTCGGCAGCACCAGCCAAGTTGCCCAGTTGTCCTGCGTAGCCACCAGCAATAATAGTCTGGCCACCAAAGAACCCACCCTGTTGCTGAAGGGTGGCATTCACTTGGTTGCAATCTTGCTTAGAGCGCTGGGCAGTATTGCGGGCATTTTCAAAGGCAGCCTGATTGTTAGCACGGCTGCGGAGTTGATTGGTGTAGTTGCCATTTCCACAAGCTTCAGCAGCTCCAGCTAAGTTTCCCAAACTGTAGGGATCGTTATTGCCGTAGTTGTTGTAGTTGTTATTGCCAAAATTGTTATAAGCACTATTGCCGTACTTATAGCTGTTTCGGCCACGATTACCGCTTTGGCCACCCCGGAAGTTCGGTACTCCCCATGGAACACCTGAGACGCCTGTAGATTGCCCTATCCCCTGTAGAGTGTTGCCGACATCGCTGCAATTTTGACGAGAACGCACAGCAGTTTGGCGGGCCGATTCGAAAGCGCCAATATCTCTTGCTTGAGAACGCAACTGATTGCTGGCACCCTGAAACCCACAGACTTCTGCGGCACCAGCCAGGTTACCTAACCCAGCAGAGTTACTGTCTTGAGCCATTGCAGGATCAATAGGCAAGGAGAGCACTACGAACATTCCAAGCAGCACGGATGTAGCTTTGGTCACGCGAGTCTTCAACATAGCAGGACTTCTCCCAAGCAATAGCTTGATAGTCTTGGCGAAAACTGAGTAGAAATGTTTTGCAAATCTATTTTCAGTTTAGCTTTACCCATTCGTCTTTACCCCGCCCTTAGGGTAGGAATTTATTGCGCTCGATCCCCTGTCAACAGAGTTGCAAAGCTGCTAGCAACAAATTTATTTTTATTCGTTGCTTAATCGGTTTAGGGGTGCTGCCTACAAGGGCGGGTTCGTGAAGGAACTAAGTCTATGCCTCGAAATCAAACCCTTTTTCTCCTAGGCGCGACCATAACTGCTGCTTTGCTAGCTGGTATTGGTATTTCGACTGCGCGCTCCCTCCCCCATTCAACTGTTGCTTTTGCAGGTGGCTCTATGTGTATCCAAGAAAAACAATCTCATGCTGGTGGCTGTCTTTTTTCACAGACACCCAAAGGAGAAAAACAAGTTTTCCCCCTGAAACATACCGATGTCAACGCCAGAATTACGGGCAACTTAGCACGGGTCGAAGTCACTCAGACCTTTGAAAATCCTTACAACGAACCCCTTGAAGCGATCTACACTTTTCCACTTCCTGATCAGGCGGCTGTCGATGAAATGGAAATCAAGATTGGTGAGCGCGTGATTCGAGGCAATATCAAGCGCCGCGAAGAAGCCCAAAAGATCTATGAAGATGCCAAGCGCGCAGGTCGCACAGCCGGACTCTTGGAACAGCAGCGGGACAATATCTTCACCCAGTCTCTGGCGAATATTCGTCCCGGTGAAAAAGTCCAAGTCAAAATTCGCTACACCGAAAGTGTCAAATTTGAGAAAGGTGACTACGAGTTTGTCTTTCCGATGGTCGTCGGCCCACGCTATATTCCTGGGCAAGCGATTGGCACTTCTATGGATACGGATCGCGTTCCCGATGCTTCGAAACTCAATCCCCCAGTGATCCAACCAGGGACTCGCTCCGGTCAAGATATTGCTGTGAATGTCGAAATCGATGCAGGGGTTTCACTGCAGACTGTCCAATCGACTTCTCATAAGTTGCGGATTCAAAATCTCGCTGGCAAAGTGCGGGTGCAACTTGGGGGCGAAGATACAATTCCAAACAAAGATTTGGTGCTTCGCTATCGGGTGGCAAACAAAAATACGCAGGCAACGGTACTGACGGAGAAGAACC
The DNA here is from genome assembly GCA_014379585.1 of Gloeobacterales cyanobacterium ES-bin-313. Lineage (GTDB taxonomy): Bacteria > Cyanobacteriota > Cyanobacteriia > Gloeobacterales > Gloeobacteraceae > JACMLN01. The sequence continues at coordinate 2,708 of JACMLN010000136.1, forward strand.
ACTTTGCAACTTATTTAATTCCGGCGCTGACCTACAGCAAAAACGAGATCGTCCCTAAAGATGTGGTCTTTTTGATGGATACGTCCGGCTCGCAGTCCGGAGATCCCATCGTCAAGTCCCAAGAACTGATGCGTCGATTTATCAACGGTCTCAATCCGCAAGATACTTTCACGATCATCGATTTTTCGGATACGACCCACCAACTCTCGGCAACCCCACTGACCAATACCCCCGAAAATCGGGCGAAAGCGTTGGCTTACATCGATAAAGTAGATGCCAACGGCGGCACAGAACTGCTGAACGGCATCCACAAAGCCCTTAGTTTTCCAGCCAGTGAATCGGGTCGTCTGCGCAGCATCGTTCTGTTGACTGACGGGTATATCGGGGACGATAAAGCCGTGATCGCCGAAGTCCAGAGCCACCTCAAATCTGGAAACCGCTTCTATGCCTTCGGTGTCGGCAGTTCGGTGAATCGCTTCTTGATTGAGCGCTTGGGCGAATTGGGTCGGGGTACTTCTCAGGTCATCCGTCAAGACGAACCGAGTAAGCCTGTCGCCGATAAGTTCTTCCAGCAGATTGCCAACCCAGTCCTCACCAATATTCAAGTCACC
>JACMLN010000137.1 GCA_014379585.1 Gloeobacterales cyanobacterium ES-bin-313
CAACACAGCAGCAAGCCGAGGCACAAGTTCCCGATGGTAAACCCCAAGGACTTGCCCCGTCGGAACCAAGGGATTCACCAATGGCCCAAGCAGATTAAAGATTGTGCGAATGCCCAACTCTCGGCGTACAGGAGCGAGATGCTTGAGGGCAGGATGCCAACCAGGGGCAAACAAGAACGTAATCCCAACCGTTTCAAGGGCATTGCGAGCCTGGGCAGTGCTCAAACTAAGATTTAAGCCAAGCGTTTCCAAGACATCTGCCGAGCCAACCCGACTCGAGGCCGAGCGCGAGCCATGTTTAGCAACTTTCACCCCACAAGCTGCTGCCACAAACGCAACCGCAGTCGAAATATTAAAGGTTCCGAGGCTATCGCCTCCTGTCCCGCAGGTATCAATGAGGACAGGCAATCCGGCAGGTTCAGCTCCAGCCGCCCGCTGCAAAGCCGCCGCCATGGCCGCCAGTTCAATAGGTTCCACAGTCAGTGGCGCTAAGGCAATCAGCAACGCCCCACTAAGCGCCGGAGGAATCGCACCCACCAACCACTGATCCATCAGCCAGGTTGCTTGTTCAGCACTCAGGGCTTCTCCGGCAAGGCGTTGGACGAGTAGAGATTGGGCCGTTTCCATTGGTTTATCGATTTGGAACAAAGCGGGAAGTGACTCCACCGCTGGTTTTAATCCTATTGTTGCGCAGGTCAGTGCTCATGTTCAGGGAGCTAACACTGAGGGTTTCACCCTCGCGCCAGTAGCGCGCACCCCTCGCCTGCACTTGAGAAGTAGCAAGATTGTAGGTCGCTTGACTGGCTGTAAAGTGCTGAGGCGGTTTTCCGAAGCGGGCTTGCAAGTTTCCTTCTCCCTCAAAAACCTGTTGGCTGAAATTCCAGTTCATCTGATTGGCCTGCATCCAGCCATCCTGTAGTTTTTGTTCTGCCACTACAGGCGTGCCATTTTCGGCGCGGGCAGTGACCTGTTGTTTGCCCAAATCCCACGTTGCCAAGGGGGCTGTGACTAAAATTTGTTTCGCTTCCGAGCGCGCCACAACCCCTTGATCGCCATCGATGAGATTGCGCGTTAGATTCCAGACCAATCGGGGTGCATTCACTTTGATCCCTTCGCTGGTCGATGTTGCCTCGACATCACCCAGCAACGAAAAGATATTCGCCGAAAGTTTGCCTTCGAGACGCTTTCCTTTGGCATGAATTTTCTGCTTGGGTTGGTCAAGCTCCACAGGGCCAGTACATTCTAAGAAATCCTTCTCAGGAGACCACTGAATGCTACTCGCTTTAAGGGTTGTGGCATTTTCCGTGAGGAGCGCGTTCACCCCATTGAACAAGAAGATCTCGCGGGCGACAGTGCGGACTTCGCCACGGGGAGCTTTGACCGTCATCACTTTGCGGCCATTTTGAAAAAACACCGCTTGGACATCGCGGATCACCGCTGAACTGCGATCCCGGCTGTACTCCGCCCGCTTCGCTTTGATCTCCCAAAGTTGATTTTTGCCTTGGCGATCTGTATCTGTGAGGACAATATTTTGGAGAATCAGCGGGCTTTGCTTTTTGGTCGTGGTCGCTTCGCGCTGTTGCGGCACATCGCCACCGCAACTACTGAGCAGTAGGCAGCCACTCAGTAAAAAAATGACTTTTCTCATGAATTGGCGACTTCGCGATAGGCAGCGTAAACGCCCTGGACGTTATACCAGTTCAAGAAGATCCGTGCCACTTCTAGGGCTAGTTGCGGTTTACCCTGGTCGATCAAAAATTGTAAAAATGGCGAAAGGGTCTTTTCATTCAGCAAGCCCCCCAAAGACAACAGCCCCCAAAGGACTTGGTGCAGAGGCGTCATTTGAATCATCATCCGCACATCCCAACTCGGATGTTTTTGATAGAACACTACACCCATTCGCCCCCGTTCATATTCTCTTTGAATTAGGCTCGGAATCTGCCTCAGGGAAAAAGGTGGGTGCCAGTGGTAGCCCACAGCTTCGGGGCATTTGATCAAGCGCAAACCCAATTTTTTCAAGCGCACACCGAGTTCGAGATCTTCCCACCCGTAAAGGCTGAATGCTTCATCAAATGGCCCCGCTTTCTGGAGCCAGTGCTTCGCAATGGCGACATTGCCTGTGGCAAAGTACGCTGCCGAAAAATCAGTAATTTTGTAGGGTTCGGACTCCGGATGGTCGAAATTGCTGGTGTTGACAACTCGTCCGTAGGTAAAGACATTCTCCCCAGCGTGTTGCTCAAGGGTGGCTGCATGCACCTCTAAAAAAACGGGCGTCACCACTAAATCTGAGTCGATAAAGATGATCGTATCGCCCTGGGCTTGGGCTACGCCGAGATTGCGAGCCGCTGCTGGCCCACCGTGTTCCTGGGTAAACAGGCGAACATGGGCAAAAGGCTGAGTTTTGAGAAATTCTACCGTGCCATCTGTGGAGCCATCGTCAACAACGATGACTTCGTACTTTCCCTGCCACCGTTGATCTTCCATGGCCTTGAGGCATTTGGTCAGAATATCGAGGCGATTATAAGTAGGAATGACGACACTAATAAACACGTTGCGTCCCCATGGGCTGTGATCAGTTTTACACTATTTCGCTGCCTGTCCGCTCTTTGGAACTTGCGCTACCTTGAGTAGACACGTGAAAATTGTTCCATGCTTGCTGCACTTCCACGCTCCCCACGCCGCGACCGGATCTTGCTTTTGCTCCTAGAGGAGCCGATTGCAGAGCGTCTTAGCCTTCACCTCAATGGTGAAGGGTATCAAGTTTCAACCTTGCCCCCACTGCCGCCAGAAGCGTGCCTAGAGCAAGCGCTCCGAGAGAACGCTAACTTGATTATTCTGCCAGGGAGTGTCGAAGGTCTACGGGTCTGTGGACTGCTGCGTCGCAAAGCCCAAACGCTCCCGATTCTCCTAGCGATTAGCGCGGATACCCTCGAAGCCCGAATTGCCGGCCTCGATGTCGGTGCGGACGATTTTATGGTGCCTCCCTTTCATACGAAAGAGTTGCTCCATCGGGTGCGCTGCCAACTCAAGCGTGTTCACGCTCAAGGCGACGGCTCCCTACGCTTTGCCGATATCGTGATGAATATACGTGGACGCGAAGTGCGCCGCGCAGAGCGGCTGATCGAGCTGACCACCAAAGAATTTGAACTGCTGCGTTACTTGCTCGAACATCCCCGCGAAGTCTTGAGCCGCGAACATATCCTCCAAAATGTCTGGGGGGAGGACTTCGTCGGTGAGTCCAATATTATCGAGGTTTATATTCGGTATCTGCGCATGAAGATCGAGCGCGACGACGAAAAGAAATTGATCCACACGGTACGGGGAGTCGGTTACAGCCTCCGCGACTAAGGCC
>JACMLN010000138.1 GCA_014379585.1 Gloeobacterales cyanobacterium ES-bin-313
CCAGCAAGCTGCTCTTGGAACTGTACTCGGCCAGTTGGCCGAAGCAGGGTACGATGCGCGGTGGTTTTGTCTTTCAGCAGCAGACCTTGGCGCTCCCCACCAGCGAACACGGGTTTTCGTTGTGGCCTACCCCAATCTCCAGCGAGGGGCAACGTGGGGCGAACTCCCACTACGGTTGTGGGACGCATCACCTTTCAAGTCTGGTGATGGAAATGTGGCGGACACCGATGAGTCGAGATTCGCACCCTCACACCCTCACTTCTCACACGGGATGCAAGCGGCAGATCCTCCTCACACATCAAGTCACCGATTCGAGGTGGCCAACTCCCCAATCCCGCGACTTCCGCTCTCCAGACCAACCAGACGCGCATCGAACTCTTCGCAAAATCTCGCAAGGCCGCAGTCTAGACCTAAACGATGCTGTCTCGCAAATAGACAGCACAACTTTTTGGCCAACACCGACAACTCCAGGTGGTGGAAGAGTCATTCCCTCAGATGCACAGTGGACTTCGCCAAGAACTGCCCGCTGGGACGACCAGAAGTGTCAGATCGACCTCAACCATGCCGTCCGCCATTGGCCGAAGCCGCCAGAAGACGATCAACTTACTCCGGGGCACAAGCGAAGACTCAATCCCGCCTGGGTAGCGTGCTTGATGGGGTTTCCAGAAGGATGGCTAGACCTTCCGCCCTTACCCAAGAACAAAAAAAAGCTTGTTTCTGGAGAGGCTGGCCAAGTGCTCCAAGTCAACCCCAATTTTCCTGGGAACCAGCTCGCACGACGCATGAACCTGTAGCGAACCGAAAAGATCGACTTGAAGCCCTGGGTAATGCCGTTGTTCCTCAGTGCGCTCAGGTTGTGGGCTACTTCGCTCTGGAATTGCTGAGAGTACTTCAGGAAACGGCCGTCTCCTTTCAAAAGGAGTCGTTGTGATTCGATCAGCAGTTTCCAAACCAGCCTTGAGATACTACGGCGGGAAGTTTGCCTCTGCCCCAAATATCCTTCGTCACCTGCCCCCTCACTACACCTATGTCGAACCCTTCGGCGGTGGCATGTCGGTTTTGCTACGCAAGCCCCCAAGCCCTCTCGATATCTACAATGACGCGGACATGCGCGTGGTCAACTTCTTCAAGGTGTTGCGAGAAAGAAACGACGAGTTCATCCATCAGTTGAGAGCTACACCTTATAGCCGCAGCGAACTTGAACTTGCCTACAGCCCAGACCCTGAAGACGAACTCAGTGATCTTGAGTCTGCGCGGCGGTTTTACATCAGAGCTTGGCAGTCCTATGGGGCGCATCAGAATACCAGTACCGGGTGGAGATTCCAACACTCTCCAAACGCAGGGAAGAAAGTCACCGACGATTGGAAGTTCGATCATTTGCTCCAGGTCGTAGAGCGCCTTCGTGGGGTGCTCCTGGAGTGTGGCGATTACGCGAGAGTCCTGGAGAGATACGACACCTCCCGCACACTTTTCTATTGCGATCCACCCTATCCAAAAGAAACCCGCTCAAAACAGCACGGGGCAAGGGGATATCGCTGCGAAATGTCTGAAGATGGCCACCGAGAGCTCGCAGAACATCTGCACAAGCTAAAAGGCATGGTGGTTCTGAGCAGCTACCCGTCAGCGCTTTACCAGGAATTGTACGAGGGCTGGCAATGCATTCGCTGGACAGCTCAGACCAATTCAACAGCCAACAGAACCGAGTGTTTGTGGCTTTCTCCAAACACAGTGCAGGCTCTTGGATATAAACAGCTTTCATTACTGGGGGAAGAGCGATGAAGCAACCAAGATCTCCACCGATCTAGGTCGAATTGCTATTCCTACATAGCAAAAACCGCCTTTGCAGAGGCGGTTCCGCACGTAAATATCTCGAACATCATTGGACTTCATCGGACTTTATTATGGCAGACCAAGCATCTTTGGCGCTAGCCCTTCTTGTGCCGCGCATAAAATTTCTCCACTACTCAGATCGAAACTTCTTAAAACTCAACTACTCCTCTGTGCTCCAGCCAGGGTGGATCTGGACAAGGGTTAAAGTTCTCATATCTGGACGCATCACACTTAAACAAAAAGCCTCCCAAGGCATCACTTCAACCAGGCCGCATCATCTCAAGATTGATTTTGATAGTCATGCTTGTGGGTGCCCGTTTACCAGGGACTTCCCCTGCTGCCAAGATATAGCCTTGTTCTTGAAGGTTCGTGATCGTTCTCCAGAGGATCTGATTGTTACGACTACTATTCGTGCCAAAAAGATCCAAATTCTTGAACAAGGCTCTCTTACTCAAAACCAGCGAGTCACCTTCTTGGAGGAGGTCTTTCTTGAGTTTGCTGGCAAGAAAAACAAGCAACTTGGTCTCATAGTCTTCGTTGGTTCGTCCAAAGTCCTTTTGTTCAAAGTTCACCGAATCGTTAAAAAGCACCACACCCGATTCATCATCAAAAAATTCCAACTCGACTGTATAGGCATCTGCACATCCATAGCCATCATCTGCTGCTTGAGCAAGATCGAAGTCCCGTGGCATATTGTCGAGTTCTGCACTACGAATACGGACAATCGATCGAAATTCCAGTTGCGTCTTCTTACGCTTACCACGCTGGACAGGACGGGCATAGTTGATCTCCGTGCGGTGCAAAGCCATGAGATCTCGGTGCAGTTGCGAACGGATTCGAGAGGGGAAACTGCCATCGGTCTGTGCCTTGTAGCCAAACACCTCAAGCAAATCGTTGACTTTGAAATAGACCCGCGAACCTGTACGCCTACGGGCTGCCTCACGATACATAAAAAGTACCAGCATCCGCTGACGAGGATTACAGTAAGTCAAGATCATATAGACGAGACGGCGAATCTGCTCGTCACCAATCTTTTCAAGCTCACTCAAAAGGCCATTTTCAACCGCGCCATTGAGTTGCAAACGATCAAGTTCACCCTTGAGCAGTTCCCATTTTTCCCGAGAAAGTTCGTCAATAGAAATGCGCCGGACACATTCCCCGTCTGTCGCTTCTTGGGGATCTGTGGAAATCCGTCCCTCCAAGTAGCGACTATTCTTGTCAGCACGTACTGTTGGTGGTTCCAGTTCTGGGTTACGAATCGAAGTCCCAGCGCGGGACAGAATTTCCAGAAGCTGGCTACTTACAGCGAAAAGCGCCTCGCTCGATGGCTCGCTCGACTTTTGCACAGCCATAGGTTCCTCCAGGCTTTCCTTGCTGCAAATACTATCACCAAATGCCTCCAAACCCTACATGCGGTAGTAGTTGCTTCAGTTGATCCAATACAAAACACTAGGCAAAGACAGTTAGACAATCCGCGATCAGAGCAATCTCTGTGTCGGTGGCGTATGAATCTCTGTGTCGGTGGCGTACGTTTTTTTGACCCTACTCTGTGTCGGTGGCGTATGGATCTCTGTGTCGGTCGCGTATACCGAGGTCATGGAGTCTGTGTCAGTGGCGTAGGTTTATATGCAGCATTTGCCTTAGCAGTAATTCCATTTGTCTGTGTCGGTGGCGTAGACGGATTATGCAATCAAATCTTTACCCTAAAAGGTTTTTTCCATGGATCGACATTAAAAAGAGCTTCTGCTGTTCTTCAACGAGCTTGGGGTAACAAATGCTTCTGCATAGATGATCTAAGCACTTGGGTACTTAGGATTTCCACTGCATTTTTTGGTAATCCCTTTTGGTTCTCTGTGTCGGTGGCGTATGGTTCTCTGTGTCGGTGGCGTATACTCATCAACCCTGTTCTCTGTGTCGGTGGAGTATAAATCGATGCGTAGATTTTGGTTTAAACCCTAAACATGTATGCCTCTCAAACTCACTCAGAGCGCGGATTAGGACGATAAATCGTTCAGCAAATGGTGCTATCTTTTGCGCCATGTACTATCTGAGCTTTGCAATAATTTTTCTCCTGCCGCGTCAGCAATCTATCCCCTGTACAGGGGGGATAGGTCAGTTTTTTATTTTCAGTTTCAGCAAAAATACTCATCCACTCGTACTTGATATGGAGGTCGCTGCGTGAGCCTGGACGACCTCACCGCTCAAAGTGGAGGGTGGCAAAGCCATCCGGACAACCCTGTGCTTGGGCGGAGTAGTTCGTCATCGTCTAGTGGTGGAGGTTCCAGAAGCTTCCGAAAGGGAGATCCTTGCCCCATTTGCGATCAGGCCGATAAGCGTTGTTCACTCAGTACCCAGGGCATCTATCGTTGTTGGAACTTCAGGGCTGAGGGGGATCGTTCTGATTTTGCCTGGGACTTCCGTATACTTGCCACATCCAATAGCGGGGGACAGTGGGGCTGCTGGAATAGAGCGAATCGCTGTGATCGTTGCGGGACTGAGGATAGCCGCTGCTGGAAGAATTCAG
>JACMLN010000139.1 GCA_014379585.1 Gloeobacterales cyanobacterium ES-bin-313
AAAACTTGCCCAGGACAATCGGATTCGGGGCGAACTCAACATGGGGAGGATCGAGGAATCAGCCATGGGGGACGACCTCTACTACCAACTCTCCAAAGTGATCCGAGGCGAACTCTCAATCAGCCAACTCGGAAAATCGAACGATCAGTTCAAGACTTGGCAGACCGAAGTTGTGGAAGAGATTCAGGAAGTCCCAGAAATCCTAGCTGAAACAGGGATTGCTGAAATACTGACAGAGGGCCGATTTGAACAAATGCGGATCAAGCGTAGAGGTCAGCCCGAAGAATTTGTCCTACAGGGAACGCTGTTTTGAAGACGTTTCTTAAGAGGGTAAGCGCATCTAATTTTAGAAGTCTTACTTGAAGGGATTTCCAGCTTGTGAGTGCTTTTACTCATGGCTCTAGAACCCATGTGGGGATAGCATTCCAGAGTTTAGAAAGGCTTGCCAACCGTTTCTCAAAAGGATCAAAACAGGAAGCGCGCTATCTGTGAGCTGACAGGCAAGAAAGGCCGATAGGATCTTTTCTTGCCTTGGAAGTCTAAATTCAGGTGGCTGAATGTCTCATAGTCATTGACAGATTCCGTTGCTAATGGCACCCCCTTCGAGACTCTTGGGCGTTTTTGTCATTGAACTTGACTTTGGGAGCGTTGGTCTTTTACTAGAACAAAGGTTGCCAAAGCTCCAAGCATTGCAGTAATAGCGGCTAAGAGCACGATGAGTTTGAAGCCCTCAATGAAGCTGTTCTGGGCTGCGTGAGCAAACATGTTTTGAAGCTCAGGCGGCAGAGAGCGAACCACCCCTTTCAAGTCGCCTGCCGCGATCTGGCTTGCTAGTTGCGTGCTGCGCCCAGGCACAAAGCCAGGTAAAATTTGTACTGTTTTTTCTAGGCTTGAAGCGACTCGCTGGGTGAGCAATGAGCCTAGCAGAGCGATGCCTAAGGCGTGGGCACCGTGGCGAAAAGTGCTCGTGATCCCTGAACCCATACCGCTTCGTTCGGGTGGTAATACGGAAATAGCAACATTCGCGATTTCGGCGTTAATCAGGCCAGCACCGATCCCAGCAACTAAGAACCCCGGCAGAAAAGCAGTCCAAGAGGAGCCGGTGTTGACCCAATACATCAAGATAAAGCCGAGGCCGATCATAAGCATGCCACCACTGAGCAGCACCCGTGGTGGTAACACCTGGGCAAGCCGACCACCAAGCGGTGGGCAAATCAGCAAAGGCACTGTAAGTGGTAACAGCAACAAACCGGCCTGCAGAGGTGAGTAACCAAGAACATTTTGAAAAAATAGGGGCAGGTACACGATCATGGCCCAAAACGAAGCACCATTGCTCGCTGCTAGCAACGAAGTACCTACGAAGGCGGGTTTCCCCATTAAAGATAGGTCGAACATGGGCTGGTTTTGCCGCTGCTCGATACGTACAAATGCGCTAAACAGCACAACCGCTGTCCCCAACAGACCAAGAATTGGGGAGCTGGCCCAACCCAGTTCATTGCCCTGGATAAGGGCGCAGCATAGAGAAAAAAGAGCCGCTGTGAATGTGGAGAGTCCTAGCCAATCGACACGAACCGCCTCAGGATTGCGCGACTCGTCCACTTTGCTTAGAGTATAGGCGACAAGAATGGCACCAATCGGGACGTTGAGTAAAAAGATCCACCGCCAACTGAGCAAATCCACCAGTACACCGCCTATCATCGGCCCTAGTGAAGCGCCGACCCCCATCACTAAGCCCCAGATGCCGAAGGCACTTGCTCGTTCCGCTCCATCGGGAAAGGTTTGTGAGAGAATTGCCATTGAGGAGATGAGTAATAGTGCACCACCTAGTCCTTGGACGCTGCGGGCGAGGGTCAGAGTCAGAGGGGTGGAGGCCAGCCCACAGATCAGTGAAGTCAGGGTAAATAGCGCTAGACCGATCAAAAATAGCCGACGACGACCAAAGCGATCCGCAAGCGTTCCGGCAGCCAACAAAAAGGCAGTAAAAGACAAGTTATAACCATTGATGATCCACTGGAGATCTGCAAAGCTTGTGTGCAGAGAGCTTTCGATATTGGGCAGAGCCAAGGCGACAACAGTAATGTCGAGTGGTACCAAAAAAGTACCGATGCTGACGGCCAGTAAAACCGCCCGCTTGTCAACAGGTTCGGCACCCAGGTTTTGGGAGATGTTCTTGGCAATTTGCTTGGTCATTGGCTTGTGATCTCCTTAATGCGGTTTGCAGTCGGAATTGGAACAGCAGAGCAACTGAACAGTCGAAATGAGTGCCGAATGTTTGCGGGATTATGCCCCACGCTGGCTGTGAAGAATGCTGGGTGGCTTGCTCTGTTTGGCACGCAAACGGGCGGGCCACAGACCGAAGGCGAGCAGTCGCGTTGGCAGTTCCCGCAACCCAGGCAAGCGAAGCAAGCGCCGCAACAGAGTTGGCTTGGGAGGAATGCCTTCGTTGGCGGCTGTGGCCAACAACTGATCTTGGATCATCGCCTGGTAGTGTTGGCTGACGCGGGTGGGCAATTCTCGGTGGCGTTGAACGGCAGCTAAATGGCTTACATGAAGGCGCCCACTGCGCAAAGGATCCGCAAGGACATTGGCCGCTGCAATAGCATCTTGGATGGCATAGCTAATACCAACCCCACCGAAAGGAGACATCACATGCGCCGCATCGCCAATGAGCAACAACCCCGGTCGGTACCAGCGGCGGATATAACCCGACTCTACTGAAAGCAACGAAGCCTGGGACCAATCATTTAATAATCCCACCCGGTCTGCAAGTTCTGGAACAAGCGCAGTAACAGACTGTCGCAACCCCTCAATGCCCTGGGCACGAAGTTTCTGATAGGTACCTTTTTGAATGATGTAGCTGATTTGCCATATATCGGAGCGATCAGCTTGACCCATGACGGCTCCCTGGCCAACCCGGTAGAGTACCCCCTCGGGTTCATGGGAGTAGCGAGGCAGGCGGAACCAGAGCACATCTACTGCTTGGGAAAATTTGACTAGCTCGAAGCCAGCCATCTGTCGTGTTCGAGAAGAGCGTCCGTCCGCCCCAACTGTCAAGGCACAGCGAGCCTCTTGTGACCCATCTGGGCCATTGAAAACCACTCCACGGATTTCTCCTTGCTCGTCGATCAACCGTTGCACACTCGTAGCCATGAAGACCCGAAAGTTCGGGTAGCGCTTGGCCTCGGCAACCATGAAGTTGAGGAAGTCTTTCTGCGCCACCATAGTCATGTAGTTGTGGCGGGTTGGCAACCGACTGAAATCAGCCACTCGAGATGCCCCCAAGGCACTGACCATGGTCAGCGTTTTGAGTTTGCTGTGCTTGTGGGCGAGCAAGCCTTCAGTCAATTGCAGATCGTCCATCAGTTCCATGACGACGGCGTGCAGCGAGTCACCCCGAAAATCGCGGTCGAAGTCTTTTTGCGCCTCGAAGAGAATGACGGAAATTCCTAGACGGGCTAACAGTAAAGAAAGGACGGCTCCCGCCGGTCCACCGCCGATAATGCAGCAGTCTGCCTGCAAAGCCGCTTTGCCGGATTCCGCAGTCAGAGTATTGCGGTTGTTGAGCACCATAAGAAAACCTCAAAAATAACTCGATGTGTTTTAAAAACTCAGGCGGCAGCAAGGCTACTACCGATTAGAGGCAGCAAGGCGGCGAGGGATTCGAGCCGCAGGTCGATGAGTTCCTCGTAGTCCTGGTAGTCGGCTTCATGGAAGCTCGGTGTGACTATCCAGGCTGTCTGTAACCCAGCCACCTTCGCGCCCCGCAGTGCGTAAGGCGAATCATCGACCATCAGCCACTCACTGAGGTTGAGGCCGAATTCCTCACCAACCTGGCGATAACACAGAGGGTTGGCCTTGGACAGGCCATGGGTAGAGCAGATCATGTTCCTTTCAATGCCAGGGACATGGTGCAATTGGTTGAAAGAACCCTGAGTAGCGCTGCGCTGCGAAAGTACTTTCACTTGGATCCCTTGGCGTATGCAGTCGGCAATTAAGGGAGATAAAGCGTCGCCGATGCATACAGCAGGGCTAGTCTCGCGGTGCATCGCCTGCTGCACTTCACTGATCTGACCAGGAATAGCGAAGGAACGAAAAAATAACTCCAACAACTCGCGTGGTGCGCAGGCTGATGCCAGTTTGGCCACCGTGCGCACTGTTTGAAGCCCCACTGGCCCCTCCGCAGTGCGGCAAGCATAGGCATGCAGCCAGCGAATCATCAATTCGTTGGAGTTATGAGAGATGACTCCATCAAAGTCGAGAAATATACCTTGAATTTTCATTGTTGTGCCTCAACGTGAAGTAGGTTCTAAGCAGACATAGTCTGACTTTTGAATTTGCGCATGTGGTTGTAACCGACTGGGTCGAAAACCCGAAACAGGCAACTCATCTCCGCAACAACCACCTCGTTTTGCATCAAGCGCAGATCATTGTGCATCTGCAACAGTTCACCCCGAGAGTAGACAGGCTCGCGGCTATGGGCAATTAAGAACACGGGCACTCCCGTTTCGGTAAGCTGGAGGAATCGGGCCTGAATCTCATCAAGGATGAATGCCTTGTCCATTGCCACACCGTGGTAGGCATGGGAAAGTGCGGTTACCAGTTGGCGCGCAGCTTCAATGAGATAGAGTCCTGGGACGTGGTCTTTGGCGTGCTCGTAGAAGAATGGGTGCGCCAGATCTTGAACCATTTCGGCCAGCACAGTGTTTTCGTTCAACTGGCTTAAACGCGCCAGCAAGACATTGTGGTCGTAGTCTTTGTGGACTAACTGCCGCTCGATCCGCACGATGCGGTTTGGATCGAACTCCTTCTGCCAAATCCGCAACAAAGGCGTACCCATAGATGGATCCAACTGTGGTGGGAGTGCAGCGGTAGCAGCCACAGCAGGGGATTTAGAGTTAGGTGCTTGATCTGCTAGAAACTCCGCTAGGTGAATGAGACCCGTGTTGTTGAAAAATAAATTGATCGGGATATTGATCTGAAAGTCTTTTAGAACTTGCGATCTCAGTTCCACCGCCATTAATGAATCAAGACCCAGTTGGGTAAGCGGCTGATGTGGATCCACTGCGTTCATCGGTTGTCGCAGCACAGTAGCCAGCTTTTCCCGTAGATAGTCACTTATATACAACAAGCGCTCGGTGGGGGAAGCGGCGAGTAGTCTGTCGTAGAGTGTAACTTCTGTGGGTGGAGCCACCGTAGGTGGATTGGTAGGAGAAAGATGCCCATTACTTCCAGTGAGGATGGTGCTGGCTGGTTGGCTGTTCGTGTTTTCAAGCCAAAAGCTCTGCCATTGCCAAGGATATGTGGGCAGGGGTACGAAGGGCAGAGAACCCTGCGGGTACAGTAGCTGCCAGTCAATACGATAACCTAGTGTGTATAGTTGCCCGAGGCTTGAGAGCATCGTGGCACGCTCGTCCTCGTAACGCCGCAAAGAAGGCAAGCAAGTACCCTGTTTCTGGCGGTATTCGAGGCATTCGGCAATGGCAGTGGCCAAGGCTGGGTGAGGGCCGATTTCGATAAAGATGTGGTGGCCACTTTGAACCATCTCATCGAGCGCACCAGAAAAATGTACAGCTTCGCGCAGATTGCGACCCCAGTACTCCGCGTCAAGGGCGTCGCAATCATAGATTTGGCCAGTGACCGTCGAGTAAAAAGGAATGTGCCCGGCTTTTGGCTTAAGATCCTGCAGTTGCGCGATCAACTTTGGTCGCATCGGTTCCATCTGTGGGCAGTGGAATGCGTAGTTAACCGGCAGCATCTTGGTGGTCACACCCCGTTGCTGAAGTTGTTCGATGACAGCTACTAGGGCGTTTGCCTCTCCGGAAAGTACTGTAGTAGTAGGGCTATTGAGAGCTGCAATGGACAGCTTGTCCCCATATTGGGCGATAAGCGGTTCCACCTCGTATCGCCCTAGCCAGACGGCAGCCATCCGCCCCGATCCAGTAGCGTGTTGCATCAGTTGTGCCCGACGAAAAACCAGTTGCATTGCTTCCGGCAGACTTAAAGCACCAGCCACATGGGCAGCAGCCACTTCGCCCACGCTATGGCCGACTACCGCATTAGGGGTAACACCCCATGAACGCCAGAGTGCGGTTAGAGCAACCTGCAGAGCGAACAAGACCGGCTGGGCGATCTCGGTTTCCTGCAGGCGCGACTCGGTCTTCTCCGCAAGCAATTCCTTCACAATCGACCAATTGGCATAGGAACTCATAAGACGGTCGCACTCGCCAAAAACTCGCCTAAAGACCGCTTCGTGTTGCCAGAGTTGCCGACCCATCGCCCACCACTGTGGCCCCTGGCCTGTAAAGACAAAAGCAATCTTGAGCGAACGACCGGGCAGTTTGCGCCCCTGGCTACTGCCGGGAGGAGGGGCGCCCTGCAGCCATGCTTCCAGTTGTCTAACCAGTTCGGTCTTCGATCCAGCGACTAGACAGAGGCGATGGGCGTGGTGGGTTCGACGAACACCTGCGCTGTAGCACCATTCGGCAAGAGAGTGGGCATCTGATTCAGACAACAAACGCAACCGGAAGGCATCCGCTAGCTCTCGTAGAGCCTCAACGCTACGGGCGGATAGAGGCAACAGCTCGGGGTTGTCGTCTGTAGGTGACCTCAAAAGCCCGCCCGTTGGTGCCTCTTGCAGGACGACGTGGGCATTGGTGCCACCGAAGCCGAAAGAACTCACTCCCGCTGTTCTGACTGCGCTTTCTTGTTGAGGCCAGGGTTCTAGGTGCTCCTGCACCTTGAGAGGCAAGCGATCAAAAGGAATATGGGGGTTGGCCTCTTCGAAGTGCAAATTAGGTGGAATCAACCTGTGCTGGAGAGCCAGCACTACTTTGATAAGACCAGCTATGCCCGCTGCCGCCTCAAGGTGGCCGATATTGGTCTTTGCAGAACCAATACGGCAGGGTCGTTCGGCTGGGCGACCCTCAGCGAGAACAGCACCAAGCGCGAGGGCTTCAATCGGATCGCCTAAGGGAGTTCCGGTGCCGTGGGCTTCAACATAGTCGATTTCGCACGCATGGAGGCCAGCTTCATCTAAGGCTTGGCGGATAACGGCCTGCTGTGCGTAACCGTTCGGCGCGGTGAGACCGTTGCTGCGCCCATCTTGGTTTGTTGCAGTGCCTCGCAGGACTGCGAGAATTGGGTCACCATCGTTCAAGGCAAGTGCCAGGGGCTTGAGAATGACTGCACCGCAACCCTCGCCGCGCACGTAGCCGTTTGCCCGACTGTCAAAAGTTTTGCAGCGACCATCGGGGGAGAGCATGTGCGCTTTAGCAAGCGATATGCTTAGCTCCGGGGTCAGGATCAATTGCACTCCTGCAGCAACAGCTAGGGTACACTCGCCCCGATTCAAACTCTGGCAGGCTAGGTGCACTGCGACTAGGGAGGAGGAACAGGCTGTGTCTACGGCCAAACTCGGCCCCCGTAAATCCAGTAGGTACGAAAGGCGGTTGGCAGTGATGCAGTAGACTCCACCTGTGCTTGCATAAGCATCGATATCGTCTGGCTGGTTGAGATTGAGCCTGTAGTAATCACTATTGCAGATGCCCACAAACACACCAGTCGGGCTACCAGCAAGCTGTTCAAGCGGTTGGCCAGCGCTTTCAAGTGCTTCGTAGGCCACCTCTAGCAATAGCCGCTGCTGGGGATCCATGTACTGGGCTTCCCGAGCCGAAATGCCAAAGAATTGGTTATCGAATTGATCGACCCTATCTATAAATCCGCCCCAGCGGGTGTTCATCGTTTTGGGAGCCAAAGCTTGTGGGTCGTAAAACGCATCCACGTCCCAGCGCATAGCGGGCACCTCAGTAATCGCATCGATACCATCGCGTAGCAACTGCCAGTACGCCGCCGGGTTAGCAGCGCCAGGAAAACGACAACTCATTCCTACAATCGCTATCGCGTCCATCGTGACCCTCCCTGCTCAGACTTCGTTTGGAGCGGAGCGGGAACTTCCTCTGCGATCCTGTGGCAGAAGGACAAAGGGGTTGGGTAGTTCCAAAACAGGGTCGGTGAGAGACGCAAACTGAAGCGTTCCTCCAGTTGAGCCATCAAGATGAGCGCCTGAGCTGAACTGAGGCCGTGGCCAGAAAAAGTTTCCTCCGGGTCGATCTCTTCGATGGAGACTTTCAGCCGCTCGCTTAGTTTGACTGTTAGCCACTCCAGGATGGAGGTAGCGCTGGACTGTGAAGATATCGTACTCATCGGTGTACCTCTAAAACACGACTGGTTTGGATAGCTCTCTCATCGGGTCGGTAGTGGTTCCAAGTCATGGGGATGCGAAGACCCTGTAGGCGCATAAATTCGAGGCGCTGCAGAATAGCCGCCCCGCGCATCAGATGCCAAGAAACGTCCAAGACGCTCCGGTTGGCGGACTCAGCGAGGTAAGTATTCTTTACCCATTGGTTAAATGCACCCATTGCTGGGCCACACCAGATCTGGTAATCCGCCTCCCGACCCGTTTCACCTGCATTGGACCAGTGGGAAGAAAGACCCAGGTACCAACGAAATACCAGAGCCATTTTGCGCTTGGGGTTGTCCATTGCCCGTTGAATCTGGACAGGATCGCGGCCTTCGAAAAAAGTGATCGTGTCCCGCCAGACTTCAGCTAAAGAACGTCGGAAGATTTGCTTTTCGAGCTTCTCGCGTTCGGTGCTAGAAATGGCATCCAGCGACTCGTGAGTTCTGTATAGCTCAAAAAGCTTCTGGGCACGGCTGGCAAATAGGGTACCTCGCTTGAGCACCTGTAATTTGACGCCCAACTCAAACATGTCAGCGGCTGGAGCCATGGCCACATCCGTAAGTTCAGCTTCGGCTAGGAGTTTTTTGGTGTGGCGGGAAGCACCAGCTTCCAAGCATGATTGGTTGACTGAACCGGTCACCACGTAGGCGGCTCCCATTGAAAATGCAGCGTGGACTGCAAGGGGAGTACCAATACCACCTGCAGCACCAACTCGCACCAACCGGGTGTAGCCAAAGCGCTCCTGGATCTCGTCGCGTAGGGCGATGATGGCCGGTAACAGACAGACTAGAGGCCGATTATCAGTGTGACCGCCCGAGTCCGCTTCGACTGTGAGGTCGTCGCACATCGGCACTTGCTCGGCCAACTGGGCTTGGAGTTGGTTGATCTGGCCGCTATCTACCATTTGTTTGAGCACAGTGTATGGAGCAGGCTGCAAAAAGTGCGTTGCCACTTCCAGTCGAGACACTTTGGCAATGATCTTATTGCCAATGACGATCTCATCCCCTCGTCGGCTCAACCCAGCCACCCGATAGCGGATGATGTTCGGGGTGAGATTCAAGAATGCCGAGGCTTCCACCGTTGTCACACCATATTTGAGATAAAGATCGACTGCAGCCTGTTCGATCGCTGGTTCGCTAGGGCTGTGGATCAAATTAAATGCGTAGGACTCCGTCGGTAGAGCCTGCTGGATGCGGTGGATTGCTGCTTCGATGCGGGTGGGCACAAGCCCACCCGCCCCAAAAGTACCAAGTAGGCCATTGCGACCGAGGGCGATCACCATTTCTTCCGAAGCAATGCCGTTAGCCATTGCCCCAGTGGCATAGGCGTACTTGACCCCGTGGGTGACCCGGAATCGTTCATCTCCGAGTTGTTCGGGCAGCAATGGTGGTGCATTCACCAGTAGCTGAGGCGTTGCCGTTCTACTGGATCCAGTGGAAGTGGGGATGCCAGTTTGGGTCATACCGATGCGCTCGTCGATTTTGACGACATACAGTGGCAGAGCGGCATTGAGCATCATCGCCCGCATGCCCTCGTCGTCGAAAGCGACTGACTCTGCTGATCCTTCCCAGCAGTGGTAGAACTTGGTGGAGCCTGGGAATTCGAGGTGGTTGGAGTGTGGCACTGTATGCCTCCTTGAGAGATGAAAGAATTGTTCGCGAAACTGCCACCGCTTAGCGCATAGGGCTGGAGCTGAGTGCAACCTGCTGACGCGCCAGCTCAATTTGCAATTGCACCAAGGCAGCGATTTGTTGAAGCCCCTCCTGCCGCGCCCGTAGATGACTACCGTGGAGTTCGCCAAGCAAACTCGCTTGCTTCATACGAGGATGAAGAAATGGGTTGCTCACGGGCATCTGCACAGGGGAAAGCGGGATACCAAACAGCGGCGAAAGATCCAGTGCCACTCGGTGACTCACCAGTCTGGCCAGCAGTTGTACAAGACTGGTGTGGTCATCGGTGCCCCGTTTATTGATGGACACAGCGAGGTGGGCGCGTTCACCGAGAGTCTCGCTGATCCAGCGCGAACAGGTACTAGCTGGGCCAAGTTCAACAAAGATCCTGCTTCCCTTGGCATAGGTCTGTTCGACTAAGTGGCGAAAGTCTACAGGCTGGCAGATGCCTCCAGCTACTGCCGACCCTACTGCCTCCGATGTAAGCGCAACAGGTGCATACCCCGACGCGCCACAATAAAATGCGACACCAGGCACTGGGTGAATCGGCTGGTCGCCCAGGCGCAAAAGTTCCGGATAAACAGAGACCATCGCCGGACAGTGCAGAACGTGACTCGTTGGAGCGCGAAAACAATCGCATCCGAGATCGGCGATCACCCTTCGGCAAGCTTCTTCCTCTCCAGCAATGACCACCTCTTCGGGGGTATTGATGTGGGTGAGAAAGGCTCGCTTCTCGGCTTTGATCCGCTCGTACACCTGCTCGGGGGAGGCCATCAGCACATAAGTTTCCCATCGCACCTCAGCCGTGTTGTTGCCCCAAAAAGAGGCCAGTACGTGCATAGGGCCTGAAAGCCCTGTGCGAAATAGAGGCGAAGTGCGTAGGGCAGCATAACTGTCCCACTTTTGCCATGCTCCGAGGGCGTAGAACATACTCGTCTCGCCGAGACTGTAGCCAAAGGCAGTCTGTGGTTTGACCTGGAAGTAATCGCGCAAAATAGCAGTGTGAAGTACGGCAAAACAGACCCCTGACTCGATCATGGCTACCGGATCTTCTGCCAATTGGGCTTCAAATGCTTCTAGCTGCCGCCGGGAGAGGTTTTCCAGGGTACGTGGATAGAGTTGCACTTCTCTAAGAAAAAGTCCTGGATCCTCAGTCATCCGCTCTAGGGAGCGGTGGCAACCTGGAAATAGCGGTAGCAGGTCGCGGCCAAGTCCTTGGTAGGAGTTAAAAGCGCCGGGATACACGAATGCAATGCCTGCCTGTGAACCAAGGGGCGTGGGGGTAAAGTAGCTCCCATGGGGTGTCTTCCAATCACGATTGTCCGCTCTTGCGTCGGGTATGCCTTTGATAGCACGCTGGATCTCACGCAACATCTCATTACGGTTGCGTCCAACTAGAGCCAGCACATGTGGGCTAGATGGCTGTTTGGAAAAAGCGATGTAGTATTCCTGAGCCATCGCTGCAAGATCCTCTACCGTTTCTAACTCGCTTTGGATAGCCTGCAAACGCGCTTCAATCTCCCCTGCGTCCTGACCCGAAATCAGCAGCAGTTGTAAAGGCATCCGCGAGAGCAGTGGGCTGACCTGCGGTGGTATTCCTGACGCTTCTGCCAGGATAAGGTGCAGAGCTATTCCACCTACCATCACTTGCAGTCCTGCCCGTCGTGGTCGATCATTGCGAGTGAGCCAAGGTCTTGAATCGGGGAGCGCATAAAATCCGCCGTCCTGCCAGTGAGCAAGTTGCTCTTGCTCTGGCCATCCTGAGCTGGCGGGCAAAAAGCGGTAGTAGATTGCGAGGGCGATCTGGATCAAGCTACCGATTCCAGCGTTGAGATGATTGTGTTGCCATCCTCCCAAAGCGCAGTGCAAGGGGAAATCGGGGCTGGCACCTCGGTAAATCTGGGCAAGGCCAACACCCTCCTTACCGCCAATTTCGGGCGAAATCACCGTCAGATAGTCGATGGACTCGGGCATAAGATCAGCAGACATCAATGCTTGCAAGCAGGCAACCACAGCGGCATCTTCCGGCTCACCACCTGTTTGCTGAGGTACCAAGGCAATCGATTCGATGACGGCATAGATACGATCTTGATCGCGAAGCGCCCTAGCATGAGTTTTCAAGACGACTGCTGCGTTCACAGCAGTCGTGCTGGCTCCTCTCGCATCCCCAATAACAACCGCTTCAACTTGCTCGTCCACCAGCAACTGTCTAGCAACATCAAGCGCTTTGAACACCGTGGTCTCTTCTGTTACGGTGCAAATTGGAGCGACTGAGCGCCCACAGCGAGAGAAGTATTCGGTGATGAAACTAGTACGGATTTCCGGCTCGATCAAAATTTGGTTGATGTCTACCGTGAGCAAAAAAGCGATGGCTTGCGGGTGTTCACAAAGCCCAGCGTCACCTAACGCCCCGAAAACAGTATCTAGCGTCAGGTGGGAATGCTTTGAGATCATTGGAGATCCCAAGGTCTGAACATTTCCGTGGTAGATCTCATGAGCAAAGGCATCTAAGCCTCCCTCAATGTCCATACCGACAATAGCTAAGGACTGGGGAATCTGTGTTTTCATAAAAGTTGCAATCCTGGCAGATCAAAATTCCTAGGACAACTCATGCTGTAGCTAGCCGCAAACATGTATCCGCAGCGCTTGGCTCAGGGCGGAGGGTTTGGCATTTTGACTAAATGCCAAACCCTTGGTGTTTAGGGGCCGTCAAGCGCCGATTCATAAAAATCTTCATTTCGGGGCACAATGACATCAGCTTTATGGGTGATATCGATGGATACTAGACCACGATTCATTGTGCAATCTTTGATATGCCCTCCCACTTTCTTATCGACGCTCAAAAAGTGCATATGGTAGCCACCAACGTTGACCTGTTCCATATAGGTTGGGAAGCGGAATCCGACTACTGTCCCACTAACGCCGTAGTTGTAGAACTGGCTGGCCTGGGCAAGCAGATCTAAAAATGGAATGTAGGGCTTCGTCTGTCCTGGCGTACTTTCTGTCTGCATATAGCTAAAAGCCCCTTCGATTCTGAAGGTGTACATAAGATTTGGGGTTGGAAGAAGCTCGTCGATTTTGGCGTACAGATCTGCACAGCTAATCGGGGTGTCGAAGGTCAAAACTCGGTCGGCTCTAAAAAATTTAACTGTTGCCCACGAGACTTTTTCCGAATCAGCCATCTCGTAGGTAGTCCCATCGGCCTGAGTATTGTAGAACTTTCCATCGATAGCAAATACCTCGCCATCAATGCGGTCTGGAGCGCCCAACCCCATGTCGCCAAATTTTTTGAGCGTTTTAATCGTCATCATGCCGTCGTAGAGAGCGGAATAGATAGCTGTGGAAATTGAGGCTGTGAAAACATAGTCGTTTGCATTATTTGGCAGGTTAGCAGAAGTTCCTTCAGTGAGGGTCACGTCGCTAGATGGTTTTGGCAGAGGTCTTCCAGATGCCTTGTAATTTCGAGAGTTGTTAGGTACGGGATGCGCGAAAAGGGGCGCTGGTATTACTAGGCCAAGTAGTAATAGAGAAAGCCCGAAGGCCAATGCTTTTTGGTTGGATGAACGCATGGTTGAAACTCCTGATAAAAACAATGTCAAATTACAGAGTGATCACGGCACGAAAGCCTCCAGTAGAAAATGATCTCTGGGCAGCATTAGACGTTGTGATCGGGGTCGAGATAGGCCATCGCCCGAATGCGCAGATGCACCAGTTGCTCGTAGACGGGATTGAATTTGCACAAAGGCGGGATGACGATCACCTTATGGAAAATGCGCACCCGCCTTGCAAAGGGGCAGGTCGCC
>JACMLN010000014.1 GCA_014379585.1 Gloeobacterales cyanobacterium ES-bin-313
ACCGCAGCGGTGAACGGGTAGACCGCTCGGAAGTTGATTAAGCAGATCCGCTTGGAAGTAGGAATCGCAGTGGTTGCAGTGGTACATGGGGTAGTGGAACGGAAGCTGCAGCCTGGGATCACATAGTATTACTGCTATCGTGTCCGTTTTACAAAAACCTTTCCTGGCAAGCATTTCAGCTTCTGCCAGTATTTTGAGAATGGAAACAAAATTTTACAAAAATCAAAAAATTCTTAAAAAATTATCGCTAAGGGTATAATTCTGCATCTTAAGGGCAAAACGCTGTAATCCACTCCCACCTTAGGTTTTGGCGATTTAAATTGATAGTTGAAAGACAATGTGATCCCGGGCTGCAGCTTCCGTTCTACGACCCCAAGGACACCGTCTTTTTCCAGCCGACGCATCACGAGTTGAGTGCCCAATTTCACAATATTGATAGGATTTTTGAGGTCGTGTAGCAAGTCAAGTATTGTAGGGACGTATAGTTCGGGTTTCACGATGAATCCGCCACCTGAACCGTCCCTGAAAACTGATCTGCCGCAACCCGCATCATCGCGGCTGGTTTTTGTGGACAATCTGCGGGGCTTTTTGATCGTTCTGGTGATTGTGCATCACACGGCGATCACCTACGGTGCTTCGGGGAGCTGGTACTACAACGAATCCCCGAAGACAGGGCTTGTCTCGCTGGTGCTGACGACGCTTTGTGCCTTTGATCAGAGCTTCTTTATGGGGTTCTTTTTTCTACTGGCGGCTCTATTCATTCCCAGGTCGCTCCAGCGTCGGGGGGTTGCGGGCTATGTGCGCGAACGGCTGGTGCGCCTGGGTATCCCTTTGCTGGTATTTCTGATAGGAATCAGTCCGCCGCTTGAATACCTTTCGGCGTGGATAGATGGAGGTGTGCGGGGAAATTTCTGGAGCTTTCTGCTGACCGACCCGCCGATCTTGAAGCACTGGTGGCCAGGGCCGCTATGGTTCGTGCAGACGCTGTTGTTGTTCAGCTTTGCCTACCTTTTGATTGGAGGCGGCAGAGTCGGGACTGAACGCCCGTCCTCACCCACCCTCTGGCAGGTTGTGCTACTTGGTCTGGTGCAGACGGTGCTTTCATTTGCCATTCGCTTCATCTTCCCCATTGGCCAAACAGTTTTCGGAATGCAGTTTGCCTACTTTCCTCAGTACGTGCTGCTCTTTGCGGCGGGGGTATGGTTTGCCAATCCGAAAATGCTTTTGAATCTGCCCTCCCACTGGCGTACTCCGGCAGCAGTAACGGCACTGGCCGGGGCTGTGGCGGTGCCGCTGACGGCTGTGATGCTGGGCGGACTGGATGATAAATTTCTGGGCGGGCCGTACTGGCAAGCGGGGCTGGCTGCGGCGGATGAAGCGGTGACGGGCTATGCAGCCATCATTGCCCTCATCCTGTGGTTTCGTGACCGGATTCCCGAGAGCTGGTCCCTGCTCACGGATCTGGGCAAGAACTCCTACGGAATTTTTATTGTCCACGCCCCGGTCCTGGTTCTCGTTTCACTGGCGTTGCGGGGCATCGCGCTCCCTCCGCTGGTGAAATTTGGGGTAGTGGCAGTGCTGGCCACCGCTGCCTCCTGGCTCATCAGCCACTGGATCCGGCGGTGGGGGGGTGAACCTGTGCGGCGAGTGCTGGGCTGACAAATACCGCCGCTTTCCCACGAGATGCGCAACGAGCCGTGTATTAGAGGGCTAAAACCCAATCCTGTCTGCTTTTCAGCTAAAAACCTGCCTCTCAGTTACAAACATGGGTGATGCATTGCGAGTCCAAGGATGTCTGAACCTCAGCCTGCCTCTTACTCCAACTGCTTGACTTAACAACCACAGTTTTCATAAGAAGCCGCGCACGGATTTCGGTACCTGACCCAACCTTGTAACGCGGGACGACGGCCTGCCCGTCCGTCATCCTGCTTTGCAGGAGAGGGAAACTTTTAGGGAGGGTGAGTAGGTTGTGGATGGATGATCCCGTCCATGGATGCCAAGTGTCCCAAAACTTGCCCAAAAGTAGCGCAAACTTTGCTAAATTCTGTTACCCATGGAGCATAGGTGCGAGATTTTGGAGATTCAGACTACTAAGCTGGCACTGCCACCAGCGATTTGCCATCCGCTTTTGCCTTTACGCCAAACTCTCAGATAACGGTAATCGCCTGCGAAGGCGTTGCTTAAATATGTACCGCTCAAGAAGATCTTGGCTGAAGCAAGTGCGAAGTATTCACTCCAAACACGTATTTCTAACTCTTTAGGTACAAATTTGTGAAACTGTGTACCGCCAGTGCGATGTAACTCCAAATCCATGGCTTTGGTTGCCAACTCGCCCGTTGGCCCCACGAAAAGCAGGTCATCAGCGATCAGCGAATCTAACTCAACTAGGTTCGAGGCGAGCATTGCAGCGTAAAGTCGCGCTTCACACTCGCGGATCTCGGTTGCGATTTCTGATTCCATAATTCTGATTATGATGCATGTAGCCAAGCTAATCAGCTCACGAGATGCGCGATGAGCTGTGTATTAGGGGGTTAAAACCCTTGGCCTATCTATCTTTCATCTACAAACATGGGTGAGGCATTGCGAGTCTACCGATGCCAGATCTTCAATGCACGCCTCACAACCACTACCTCTTTGCACTTCCAGACCCGCCTACGAGGAGCAAGGTACTCCCGCTCCCTTTAATAGATAGGATGAGTGTTGAAAGTTTATCTTGCTTAATGAGAAGTGTTAGATATCTATTAGATCTTGTTGTGAGGCGATCACCGTGACAATTGAATGGATCTATTCTTTGGATAATCTTGACTGGGATGAGCTTTCAGCTCTTTATCGCGCCGCTCCTCTTGGAAATAAGAAGCCTTCCGATCTAAAAATTGCCTTTTCAAATAGCATGTTCAGAGCCTTCATTTACGATTCTGGCAAGCTTGTTGGCGTCGGACGCGCATTAGCGGATGGCGTTGATTGCTCGTACATTTGTGATGTTGCACTTCTACCGAGTCACCAAGGCCGTGGCCTTGGAAAAGAGATCGTTAGCAAGCTTGTCGAGTTATCAAGTGGACACAAGAAGATGATCCTCTACGCGGTTCCAGGTAAAGAACCCTTGTATCGAAAAATTGGTTTCAAACGCATGACTACAGCCATGGCAATTTTCGAGGATCAATCTCTCGCACTTGAGAAAGGCTTAGTTAATGAAACCTAGCCCTACATGGTCTTTCAGGGTTCGTATTTTGGTAGTTCTGCAATTGTTCGGTTGCCTCAGTCTTTGGTAGAGAGGCTAGAGGCTTTAGTGGGAACCAAATCGGAGCACATGCGAACTGCTCTTGAAGAGTACCTAAAGCGGTTTCACTGATCGCGTTTGCACCCCCGTCCCCTCGTTGGTTGGTTGGTGGCTACTGGTGTCTATGCTCCTGGTCTTGGATGGCCTCGCCGCTGCGCTCATTGTGGATGGCTAGGGTATAGGCTCTGAGTGATTTTGAAGGATGGCTGTTGTTGGCCAGGATCGGTAGAGTGTTGCTGCTGCTGCTGTTGCCTTCGATGCGCCTGGTAGTTGTCTTCTCCAGTGGTGGAGACGGCTCATCTGTCAGTGAGAGTGGTCGGAGTTGTTGATCGATGCCGCTGCTGATGTCGAGGGTGATCCCGTACTGCAGCTTCCGTTCCACTAGCCCAACATCGCCAGCATCGCTGTGGTGTTAGTGGTGGGCTAGCCCTGTTGACGGATCTATATTGGGAGCGCTGCTTTTGTGGTGAGGAACTCTTGACTACGCTCCACGACCCTGATTTTGGCCTGATGCACTTTGACGGTGAATGGACGCTTGAACGTCGCGTGCCTTTCAATGGTTTTGAGGTGCCCGTAAAGATTAAACCTGAAGATACCAGCACATTGACACTTTCGCTTGTGCAACGTTCGGCGGTACGTTTGGCACTGGAACTGCCGCCCGATATTCTCACACTGGCAGCCCCCGCCGTAGTACAAAATTACGAAGTGTATCGTGACATGCTTGGTGATGAGGAGTTGCCACCCCTGCAAGTGCCCCAAGATGTGTGGAAAGCAGTTCAACCGTCCTATATTTTTGTTCCGAGGCACTTTGATGTCAAGATACCAACTTTTTTGTTAAACGCCGAATGTGACTGGGATCCAGAACACGGCTTAGTTATACGCTTTCGTAATGGGCACGCCGATGCGTCTAGTCAGCAGGGGGAGCTAGGATGCTGAGGCTGCGAGAGTTTATTGGATGTATGGAGTTGGCCAGTAGTAGGGACAAGCATCGATCCTGTCCCTTCATGCCTACCCCGGCCTGATCGTTGTCAACCCCGGTGGTGATGGATGGATTCGCTTTTCGCATTTCAGAGCCTAGCTGCCCACGAGATGCGCAACGAGCCGTGCAATAGGGGTCTGAAACCTTTGCCCTATCTGCCTTTCAGCTACAAACATGGGTGATGCATTGCGAGTCTGCCGATGTCTGAGCCTCAAAACATGGACTGAGCCTGAAATGCCTGCTGCAAATCGGTTTTCTAGAACAGCCACGACAATAGTAATACTATGTCGTCTCAGGCTGCGGCTTCCGTTCGCTCACCCCGACATCGGCGAAATCGACGTCGGCTTCATCGGCCAGCCCGATCCGCTGGTGAACAGCGTCGGGGTCAAGGGCTTGGGCGAGGCCGCAATGGTCGGCACAGCACCGGGAAATGCCAACGCGATCTTCCAAGCGGCTGCGCGAACTGCCGATCCGCGTCGAGGATATACTCTGAGTACACGCGCTGTCCCCATGGCGCCCCTTGCGAAGCCCCGAGGCGGGCGATCGCTTTCTCGAACCTATCACCGGGTCGGTTTCGACCCATTCAAGGAGGCCATCTATGGCTGAGCGTGACGTTGTTTTCCCGGCTGGGCGCCAAGCGCTCTACGAAAAGAACCGCTATTCGCCGGCGATCCGGTCCAACGGCTTCCTGTTCGTTTCGGGGCAGGTCGGCAGCCGCCCGGACGGTTCGCCCGAGCCTGACCTGGAGGCGCAGGTCCGGCTCGCTTTCGACAATCTGAACGCGATCCTGTCGGCTGCTAGCTGCACCTTCGACGACGTGATCGACGTGACCGTCGTCGTCGTCGATCCAGAATCGAAATTCGATCCGATCTGGAAGGTGGCGCAAGAGTTCTGGGGCGCCGCGCCGCACCCGACGCTGACC
>JACMLN010000015.1 GCA_014379585.1 Gloeobacterales cyanobacterium ES-bin-313
GAGCGATCAACAATGGGCCTGTTTGCAGTCCCAGGGGACTAACACCCCAGGGGTGCTTCTTTCAGGGCGCTTCGTGTCGCCCCTTATTCCACCCGGAAAAGCGCAAAACGGTGGACGAGGTAGGCAAAGAAGAGCTGATATGCGCGAAATTCTCAATGCCATTTTCTTCTGGGCAGATAATGGCTGTCAAGAGTGTCTTGGGCTGGGAGCTGGAGATTCGTGAGAAGAAAGATAAAGGTTTTGTTGTAGAGTGGAACCCCCCACAAGGGGGGGCAGGACGTTGGATTGTGGAACGCACATTTGCCTGGTTAAATAACTGCCGACGATTGAGCAAGGACTACGAGAAGTGGCCTGAGAATCATGAAGGTGTCTTCTACGTCGCCATGATCCACCTCATGCTACGGAGGTTAGATAAGTGATTTAGATTCTCTTCACAGATAGTCTCTTATAGTCGTTTGAGGAGAGGATTTTAGCCTCTGCCGCCTAGCCTCGGCCAGAGTGTGGGAAGTCTGCGCGATACGATGGAGCATGTCTTGAAACTAGCTTCTTAACTGATATGACGCTTGCTACATGCCTTTAGGTAGATTTTAATATTGCATTAAGCAATTAGCGTTGATAGGTTAATACTTTGCTGGGAAAATTCAATGAGAAATTCGATGAAAAATTTAATACCCTTAGCATTATTGCTGCTCAGTCTTGCTGGCTGTACAGGCCCAGCGGGACCTGCAGGGAATCAAGGCAATCAGGGTAATCCTGGCTCTACAGGAACAATGGGAACGACCGGAGCAACAGGTAATAAAGGTAATCAGGGTAATACTGGTTCAACAGGGGCAGCAGGTAATAAAGGTAATACGGGGGCAACGGGGGCAACGGGGGCAACTGGCGCTCCTGCTGCCACGCCTGATGAGCCATCTAGTCCTTGACTTGTCCCTTAGCGCTGGGTAACCACAGGGAGAAAACACCCCAATCCATAGGACTAGTTACACGTCAGGGTGCTCCCTGTCGCATTGTCCAAAATGTGCGGAGTGAGTTTTGCTTGAGTAAGCCTTCCCAAAAGTGTCCCAAAACTTGCCCAGAAGTGACGCACATCTAGCCCGAAATTGATGTGTAGGTGCAACTTTAGTGACGCAAACCTTTCCCGAAAGGAAGTTTCCAACGTTCCTCTCTCCTTGCACTGTTCATTTTTGGGTTAATTTTCGCCATTTAGGTTTTGCTCTTGTCTGAAGAAGCCATGGTAGAGCATGTTTTTTGTCTCCAAAGCGAATGTGGTTGCAAAGTGTTGAAGGTTGAGTCTGTTTAGTGGATGGCAGTAATGGAGAGGCCGATCTCATTCAATGCCCCAAAGAGATCGGCCATCCCGGTTTTTAATCCTCCCCACTGAGCATCAATGTAAGTTGTTGGGCGACAATTGAGGTGTCCTCTTGGGTGTCCTCTTGAGGCAAACAACTGCTATCTACGTCCATATCAATGACCGTTGGAGGGCAAACCCAGGATTGGGCATTGATGACAAAGTCTGATATGACATTCGCAAAAGAAGAGACAACGATTACAGATGAGGCATAACTTAGAATTGTTCTGAAGCGACCCAAAGGATTAGGCGACTTTAAATCGATCAGGGCACTTCAGCATCGGTGAGTTGTTCTAACTGAGCTAACGCCACATTTTGGTCATAGACAGCCTTAAGATTCTCTAGTCGTGCCCTCAATAAGGTCACCGATGAATCGAGTAGTTCGACCTGGATGCTCCTACCGACAGCGAAGCGTTCTTGGGCTAGGCGGTTTTCTTCACTCGCCTGTGTGACTGCTGCGCGGGTCAACACGACAACTCCTGACGCTTGTTGCAGATCGAGCCAAGCCCGCGTTACCATTCGGGACAGATCCTGTTCCTTTGCATCGAGTTGGATTCGCGCTTTGCGCAAACCGGCAGCAGCTTTTGCCACTTCTGCTCCGCGACCGCCGAAGTCCAGTATCGGTAGGGTAGCAGCTACCACCAGTGATCCACCGTTGCCAAATCCATCGGTAGCAGGAGTGCGCAGTTCTCCCTGCCCATAGAGGTTGATCTGCGGCAAAAAAACAGCCTGGGCTATATGCAGATCTGCTTGCGCTGACTGAATCCGAAGGCGCAAGGCAGCTAGTTCAGGGTTCTTCTGATCGATCTTGCTCAGAAACTGAGCCAAATCGGCTGTAGACGTGCGCATTTGCAGGTCATCGCTCAGTGTGAAATCAGAAGCTGGACTCACTCCCATCGCCCGTTTGAGGTCGGCGAAAGCGCCACCTTTCAGGGTCTGGGCTGCGAGGAGGGTTTGCTTCGATGTAGCTAGTTCTGTTTCATCCCTCAGCACATAGACGCGAGGGACTTTGCCCACGGCTAGGCGCTCGCGGGTATTGGAGAGAGTCGCTTCGCGCTGGGCAACATAGTCGCGGTATACCTGCTCTTGGGTCTGAGCAAGTACCGCTTGATAGTAAGCCTGACGCACGGCAAACAATGAAGCCCGTCGGCTCGTGCTGAGGTCAAAACGGGTTGCGTCGCGCTGGGCATCAGCTCGTGCTTCTTGAGCCTCTAACCGACCACCAGTGAAAAGCGGCAGACTTAAGCCCAGATTAAATTCGCCCGCTGAGCTGCGCGGGATATTTCCCAGTCCCGTCGAAAGGGTGTAGAAGAAGTTGTCGTTTGCAAGGGTGTAAGCGGCTCCTACACCAATAAGTGGCAATCGAGCCGAGCGAGCGATCTGCACCTCAGCTTCAGCGATGGTTGTGTCCTCGCGGGCGAGCTGTACTTCTGGATTGTTTTGCGAGGAGAGGCGTACCGCTTCGGAGAGGCTAAGCACGCCTTTGAGCACCAATCGCTCGCCATTGGGTAGCCCGTAGCCATGGATCTGAAGGGTGTCCTGAGCGATAGCAGCAGGCACAGTGAGCAAAAGGGCAAGGAGTATATTCCCCACCACAACAATCCGAGTGTGGTTCATCGGCTGATGCTTCGCTTGATTTGCCGCAACAAGGCGGGGCGGGGCGAGCGAGTAACTTCGTAAGTGATCAAAATTGCGCAACTCACTATCGCTCTTGATCGCTGGATCATTTCACTACCACAGCAAAGACGGCGCTAGCTGAAGGTTGCTTGGCACTCACCTTCATCTGCCAGTTACCACCGAAGGGCAAAATTGTCTTCAAGTTGTAGGTACCGGGGGCTTTGGTTGGGCTTATTGCGGTTTTTGCTGAGCCAGAACCCATACCACCCATGCCCATTGCCTCCATTTCCTTTGCGGTCATGGTCGTTTCTACCTTGATGTCCTTGATTGCTAGGGGCTTGCCTGTTTTCGCATCTGTGACCTTGAGCGTAAGGGTATTTTTACCCTGCTTAAGGGGGCTTACTGGCACATCAAGGACGAGGTGCGCAGAACCTGTTTGGCCATTGCTCTTAATTTCTATCGCCAGTGCGCTTAAAGGAGCGACGGTGGCAAGAACGAGGAGAACAGCAACGAGATATTTCATCGGATATATTCCTTGGTTGAAGAGGGAAAACATTATTCTTGCTGACTATTGGGAACAGGCTCAGTCTCAAGGACATCGCCTTTCGTGCGCCCACGCTTCCATAACTGTCCCGCCCAGTTAGTGCCGTCATCCACCAGAGAGTGCATGACTGGAATGACGATCAAAGTGAGGAGCGTCGAGATGCTCAACCCACCGAGAATAACCGTAGCAATGGGCGAGTAAGCATCCATACCTGTATCTGGAAAGAACGCAAGGCGAATGATCACCACGAGAGTGACGATCACCGTCATCAAGATGGGCTTAAGACGGATCGGCCCCGCTTCACGGATCGCCTGATCGCGAGGCATTCCTTCTCGGCGCTTGGTCAAGATCAAGTCAATCAGTAAAATCGCACCCGCCACATCGATACCCGAGAGAATGATGATGCCCAAGATGGACACAGTCGAGAAGGTTTGACCCGCTAGCATCAAGGCACCGAAGACCCCCGCCAATTCCAGCGGAACAGAGAGCATCATATTGAGGGGTTGGATGAAGGAACCGAACTGCACCACCAAGATCAAGTAGATGAGCACCAAGGAGAGGACAAGTCCCTTCAAGAGTCGATCAAACTCGATCATCATGTCGGTCATATCGCCCATGGAGTCAAGGCCGTAGCCCGGTGGAAAGTTCAGCTGTGTTCCTGCATTCATCGCTGCACTCATGGAAAGATCCATGGAAGCAGGACCGTGCTTGCGGTAGAAACCGTTGACGTAGACCACCCGCTTTCCATTTACATGCTCGATGAGACTGGGGCCTGTGCGCCTTTCGAGACTCACAACTGAGGAGAGCGGTACTTGCTTGCCGTCTTTGGTGGTGAGATAAGCACCTGCTAGGTCTTGGGAACTGCCCCGGTCGCGCTGGTCGTAGCGCAGAAAGATGGAGTTGACCCGCAAGTTAGGACGGTTGTAGTACTGCATGGTGTAGCCACCTTGCAGGGCGTAGCGTGCTTGTTCACTCACCTCGGCAACGCTTAGACCTAGTTCTTCAGCACGTCGTCTATCTACCGCAAGCCGATATTCTGGCTGGGTCATGGTCGAGGAAGTCTGGGGTTGAACAAAATTTGGAGCTTTCTGGGCAATGGCTAATACCTGATTTGCCAGTCGATGCAGAATATCTAGATCTTCACCGTAGACCGCGAGCTGAACAGGAGCGGCTGAAGTGGCCATCACGTCCACACCCATGGACTGCATGGCGATTCTGCGCACACCCGGAATCGTTCTCATCGCCTCGTTATGCGCTACATCAATGACTTGCCAGATGTCGCGATTGCGTTCGCCCCGGTCTTTAAGCGTGACCACGAGGGAAGCGCTATTCACCCCACCCATGCTGTAGCCACTGAAGTAGGTACTATTTGGAGTCAATTCGAAGCCCGCCTCGGTAGACACTTTGAGCACTTCTGGCTGCTTCAGCAAAATGCGCTCAAATTCCTGGGTGATCCGGTCGGTGCGCTCAAAAGAAGTCCCTGGTTCCGCTTCAATAGAAGCCATGAACTGCCCAGAGTCCGCTAGAGGCATCATTTCTTGACCAATGAGTGGGTAGAGCGACACACCCAAGAAAATAAAAGCCCCACCGATGGCCATGGTCATCGCCCGATTGCGTAATGCCACATTCAGCACCGCGCTGTAGCGTTCCTCTAACCAAGTGAGGCTGTTGCGCACTGGGGTAAGGCGCTTTTGAAGCCAAGTTTCGCTATGCACTTGATTGGGCTTGAGAAAGTAGGCTGCCATTAGCGGAGTCAACGTCAGGGAGACGACGAGGGAAGCCAGCAACGCATAGATGATCGGCCAGACAATGCCGACGAACATCAATCCCGTCAGTCCGCCTGAGAAGGTCATCGGAGCGAGCGCTGCGATCATCACGAAGGTCGCCGCTGCAATGGCTAGAAATACTTCCTGGGTTCCTTCAATGGCAGCACGCATCGGTGACAGACCACTTTTGAGTTTGCGCTCAGTCGCCTCAATCACAACAATCGAATCGTCCACAAGCCGCCCGATGGCGAGCAAGATGCCAATCAGTGTCGAAGAGTTGAGGGACATGCCCATCGGCACAAAGGGCAGAACCGAGATCGCCAGAGAGGTCGGGATCGAGACAAGAACCATCGCTGTCGCCCGGAAATCCTCTAAGAAAATCAAGATCACCAGACCCGCTAGCACCACACTGATCAACAACTCAATCACCGTATTGGAACGAATGGTCTCGACGAGGTGGGAGTTGTCGTAGGCTTCTTTAAATTCGATGCCTGGATATTCTGTTTGGATGCGCTTTAATTCTGAGCGCACCCGCTCGATCACTTGGGGTGAACTGGCATCTGGCCGCTGAATAACATTGATCCCAAGGGCCGCTGCGCCGTTGTAGCGGTAACTGCTGCGGCGCTCCTCGTTGGTGTCTTTCACCGTAGCGATGTCGCGAACATAGACGACTTGATCGCCCTTGCTCATCACCGGGTAGCTCTCGATGGCTTGGGCATTAAGTGCTCGCTCGTCGGTTCTGACCAAGACTTCGCTATCGCCACGGGTGAGTACGCCTGCACCCTTACTTACGTTGTTACGGTCAATGGCATCGCGCACTTGCAAAATCGATAAACCGTGGGCAGCAAGTTTGGAGCGATCCACGACGATCTGAATTTGCCTGCGGTAGCCGCCGAAAACAGAAACCGCCTGAACATCCCCCACCTGTTTAAGCCGATCCACCAGAGTGTTGTCGGCAAAATCTCTCAGCTTGATGGAATCCCAGCTGTCGCCTTTAAGCGCTAGGGTGAGTACTGGTCGATTCAGGGGGTCGATAGGCAGCACCCAGTAAGAGCGCGTGTCTACCCCGTCGATGGGCAGGTCTCCTTCCGCCGATTTCATCACGCCCTGCACTGCTTGCACCGCGCGCTGCATGTCCTCACCCCAGCCAAACTGCACGGTGACAAGGGAAGTGTCCTGTTGTGAGGAAGAGCGTACGAACCGCACTCCATCGAGTACCGTCATGCGTTGCTCAATGGGCTTACTGAAGTAAGTTTCTACTTCTTGGGGTGAAGATCCTGGAGCCATAGTGACTACTGCTACCAGCGGACTCTGGATATAGGGCATCATCCGAATCGGAATACGCGCAACCAAGGCAAGCACAGCAAGGGCCAGAATGCCTATGTAGAGAGCCGCCACCAGGACAGGGTTGCGGGTAGACCAAGCTGGAATCGAACTGATTTTCATTGCTTTCCCTGGCTCTGGCGGTTATCGAGTGGGAAGGAGTTGACACCCTGATGGGTTGGATCTTTAACCTTCGCTGTCACTTCCCATGTTCCTTCCATGCCCAGATAGGTATTGACAATGAAACTGCCTGGTTGCTTGTCCGGTTTGACCTCCACATCGGCAGCCATCGGGGACATGTTCTGCATGGGCATGGCGATGTTGACTTCGATGTTTTCCACTTTCAGTGGCTGACCAGTTTTGGAATCCTTCACTTGTAAAATAAGTCGGTTGTCCCCCATGGAGGGTTTGGTTGGGCTAATGAGCTGGACTTGCACATTGCCACCCATCGCACCACTATCGAGCGTGGCAATTGGTTGTCCCGAATTGTCTACTGCTGTAACTCTCGTGCTGATCGTTAATCGGTCTTGGCCTGAAGTGATCACGGCATCGCCCGCATTGAGGCCACTGGTGATTTCAACCCGTTCACTATCGGTCAAACCGACAGTGATTGGCTTGCGTTGTGCGAACTTGCCCGCGACTACCCAGACGACGGGTTTGCCCTCGAATTGCGCGAGCGCACTTTTGGAAATGCTCAAGGCGTTGGCCTTTTGGCCTGTAACCAAGCTCATCTCCAGAAATTGGCCAGCCCGCAACCCATTACCTGGGTTATTCACAAGTGCTTCGACTGTGACTGTGCGGGTTTCGTCCCCAGCTTTCGGGAAAATGCTGGTCACTCGCCCGCCGATTGATTTGTTGATCCTGCCAGTGCGGACTTCCACAACCGAGCCAAGCTGAACACCGATCAGATCCTCCTGGGCGACGTTGGCTTGCAGACGGACTTTGCTGTAGTCAGCAACTTTGAGAACACCTGTACCGGGCTGAACGAAGACTCCAGGGTCAACAAGGCGCTCCTCGACAACTCCAGCAATTGGAGCGTCCAGAACTGTGTAGCTTTGCATTATCCGAGCGTTCCGAGCTTTGGCTTGGGACTGTAGAACCATCGCCCGCGATCTAGCGACCTCTGCCTTCAGTCGTTGCAGCTTTACCTGCACGGCACGGAGAGTAGCCCGTGCCGCCATCGCTTCACTGTTTTCTTTGTCAAATTCCTCTTGAGAGATGACACCTTTAGCTAAGAGCGTTTGGGCACGGGGCAATTCATCTTCCCAGTAAGCATATTGGGCGGCCATCTGTGCCACTTCTTCGTGATGCTCATCAAGTTCGACTTGCGATGCCTGCAATCCCGCTTTGGTGGCCTCGACATCTGCATTTGCCATCTCGACATCGCCTGAGCGTTCTTCTGCACTAAGTCGCGCCAAGGTTTGGCCGACCCGAACTTGATCCCCTGGGTAGACCGAGTAGTCCGTGAGCCGCCCTTCTATGCGGGGATAAACAGTTGCTTCTTGATAGGGTCTGACTGAGCCTGTATAGCGGATACTCGCCTTAAAAATGGCTGAGCGTACTCGCTCCACACGCACAGGAACAGGGTTGGCAGCACCGTCAACCTGCATCATCTCTTCCATGGACATTCCTTCCATACCCTGCATCCCGTCCATGACTGATGTGGGTTTGAAGAGATTTGTCAAGATGAGGATACTACCAGCAAGTGTACCGAATACGCCTAAGGCTAGGGCAGTTTTTGAACCAAAAAATAAGCCTTTCTCTTTAATTTGACTATTTCCACGACGGGAAAAGAGTACAGCCACCAACAGCAATAAGCCGATGACGAAAACGAATAAGCCCAACAACACTGGTGTGGAGATTAAACGGTTGGCGGTTTCGGGCCTGGCAATTCCCATTCCCTGAGCAAACGCGGCTTGGCCTAAAAACAGCGGTAGCAAGATGCCAAGAATATTCGTTGGCCATCGATGTCTCATATCAAGCACCACCTCCCAAGGATTTGTGGTTAATGGGGTGATTGCTTACTACTCCCTCAATGAGACTACATAAAGCTTCGCCGCCCGGCGCGTCCTCCGGTGTGTCCTTCCAAAGCTGTTGATAGGCAGTGAGTTCGCCCTTTAGCGATTGCAGTCGAGCGATTTGCACTTCCAAATGGGTGATCTTTTGATCTAACAATTCGCGCACTTTCGAACAAGCTGGATTCCCCTGCTGACGTACTCCCAATACTTGCTGGATTTCGTGGAGACTAAACTCAAGGCACTGGGCTTTTTTGATAAACTGCAGACGTTTTACCGCTTCTTGTCCATAGTGACGATAACCACTTTCGCTGCGGTAATCCGGCTCGATTAGTCCCAAAGATTCGTAGTAGCGGATAGTGCCCACAGCCACCCCTACCTGTTCTGCCACTTCCCCAATCTTAAGTGACTTGCTGCGGGCTTCTTCATTGAGTTTGCTATCTGCGGTACCAACCATGATCCATCAGCCCTTGCGTATCTTTAACCGCATCATAAACCCTATAGTAGGCTGTAGAGTCAAGAGGCAATTCCCTGCGTGTCACCCTTACAGGGGTCGTCTCAGAAAACGGATTACAGAGTACGTTAAGCCTCGAAGAAGCTTCGTACATTCTGGCTAGAAAATTTGCCCTCAAGGCCGAAAAGCTAGCCATAATTTAGCTGCACGGAAGACAGCTAATAGGGAAGTCTAGGCTAGATAAGGCTTTGGGGCGATTGCGCTTCAGCATAACTAGCTGAAAGATATAGATTTTTAGAAAAATCAGTCGGACAATCTGACAAGAGGATGGGGAGTCTAGTCGGCGGTGTGCCTTGACTTGGTGAAAGCGTTTTGGAACTTACCTTGTGAGTAGTTCTAACCGCTGACTTTGACCATGACCATGAAGCAGGAATGCCCCATACTCTGCAAAGGAATGGTTTGCTTCAAAGTTTTGACTTTAGGATTTAAACAGCACTCCGACCAGTAACTAAGTTGTAGACTAGCCCAATCAGAGCAAAGACCAAAAGAATATGAATTAGGCTGCCTCCAACGTGGATTGAGAATCCTAGTAGCCAAAGAAGAAAGGAAATAACAACACCAGTCCAAATTAAGTTAACCATGATTAAGAATCCGCCAGTTCAGTTACTCCTATTGTCGCCAATGTAGAAGAGACTGGCTGATTTTGTAAGATCGCGTAATGTTGAAGTTGGATATCCAGACTGCCATTTTTAAGATCGGAATAACCAGTGCAGTTTTGCCCAATAGTCGTCTAAGTAACTTCAGAATTTTAAAGTATTCGACATCTTTTCTGATTGAGAGGAGAACTGCATATTGAAAACTAAAAAGAATCTGAATAACCTACTCCCTATTAAATAAAATTTCTGGCAAAGTTTTTGGCTAAAAATACTTTTAACCAAAAGCACAATATCTAAACAGGGGTTCTAGCGCCCGTCAGCTGCCGAAACGATAATTAGCACGTTACTACGTTGCTAAACATGCAACACCCTTCTTAAGGCAGACCAATAAAAATCTTGTCTGGCATCTATTTAACATCAACTAACGCTTCTATTTGTGATCAATTATTACGAAATTATCCATTGCTAGTCGTCCTAACGATGACTTTGTCTAGGTCGCAAGGATGATGTCTTTAATCTGTTGAATATTTATTGTTGTTCAGGAACATTGTTTTGGAGTAACAAATATGGTAACCGATCTAATGCATCGCGCTGTCGGTTCATTTGCGAATCGCACTGAGGCAGAAAACGCTCTGACTGTGCTTCGCGACTCTGGCTTCAGCATGGGCAAAGTTTCCATAGCTGTCAAGAATGAAGAAACTGCACCCGACAAAATTGCTGGGGTTGAAGTCACCGACACAATTGGAAACCACGGCAAAGAAGGTGCAGCCACAGGGGCGACAACGGGTGCTGCTCTAGGTGGAGTGACTGGTTTACTTGTTGGACTTGGGGCACTCGCCATTCCAGGTCTAGGGCCAGTGATGTTAGCGGGTGCTATCGGCACAGCCGCCGCGACTGCCGCTGCTGGTGGTGCTATTGGGGCTGCCACAGGGGGTCTCGTTGGAACCCTTGTCGGTCTTGGAATTCCTGAAGGTCAAGCGCAACGCTACAGCGAAGTAGTCCGCGAAGGCGGTTACTTGGTTATGGTCGATGGCTCTGAGCAGGAAATTCAAAAAGCCCAAGCCATTCTCAATACCACTGGTATTCGGGATTGGGGCGTTTTCCAAAATCCAACCCTCTAACGAAATAATCGGAGATGACCATGCGTAGCAAAACAGCCTTTCTGGTTCTATGTCTTTTAAGTGTTGCTGTCCTACCTGCCCATGCTGAGGGGGCAATGACTGGAAATAGCACACCCACCGAAAATCAAAAAGATGCCACGAGCGACATGCGTCGCAAGCAACTTGAAAGCGACATGCGTGCCCGGATGCAGCGCGCCAAAGTCACCAAGAAAATGACCAATGGCGACGTAGAAAGTCTGGTTCGTGACCAGCTTGAATACAACATGCCGAAGCGTTCCTTGAATGTCAAAGCCAATAACGGCACTGTCATTCTCGAAGGGAAAGTGGCAAGCAAAGCAGAAGCGAATCAAGCAATCCAAATTACAAAGAGCGTTCCTGGTGTCAAGCGTGTCACCTCAAAGCTCGTCATGGAAAACATGTAATGTCTGGCGCGGCAAAAGACTCTTTTCAGAACTTTTGCCGCATGCTTGCACTCAGAATGC
Organism: Gloeobacterales cyanobacterium ES-bin-313; assembly: GCA_014379585.1. Taxonomy (GTDB): domain Bacteria; phylum Cyanobacteriota; class Cyanobacteriia; order Gloeobacterales; family Gloeobacteraceae; genus JACMLN01. The sequence goes on from JACMLN010000015.1 coordinate 11,327, forward strand.
AACACCCGAGTAGTGCTGTTTGGCTGCACCAGTCTTGCAGTTACAGCATCCTCGAAAGCTACCAAGTGGCTGAGCCATCAGGTCTTATTCGCCGAAATCTATAGGTCTAATCTACCTAGATAGACTCGATTGATAGACCATGATCTATCAGCCACAGGTATTTCTTGAACGCTAAACAAATCAAATCGTATATGATTATGAGTCAATTTCTAATTTTGCCATTCCTTGTTTTACCCAAGGAAGTAGATATAAGAGCTGGAGTTCTACCTAAGGGATAGTGAACATAGAGAAAGATGATTGTAACGTGAGCAGGTACGGCAATCACTAACAAATAAGTAGCAAAAGACACCGTCAAATTGTTGAATTATTTAATATTTGACACTCCATGTGTCGGAACTCCTTCAACCCTACAATCCTATTTCCCGCATATCAAACGGAGCGCACCCAATGACTATATCAGTTGAAAAAAGCCACACTATCCGAGATGGGGAGCCATCGCCGATGCCGCGAAACATTAGCGATGGTGAGCGCATTGCCTCAATTATCGGCGGCACAATGCTTACTTTGTTAGGGCTGTCACGTAAGGGTGATGCGGGTGCAGTCATAGCGCTGATTGGAGGTGGCTTGGCCTTCCGGGGTATTAGCGGATTCAGTCCAGTCTATAAAGCACTCGGAATGAGTACCGCTGACTCAGATAGCTCTGACGTTGCAGAGACTCAATCCCGTATGGTTGGGGTTAAACGCAGCGTCACTATCAACCGTAGCCCCCAGGAACTTTATGCCTTTTGGCGCAACTTCGAAAACTTGCCTGGATTCATGAAGCACCTCCACTCTGTGAAAGTCTTCGATGAAAAGCATTCCCACTGGGTAGCAAGCGCCCCAATGAATAATACTGTCGAGTGGAACGCTGAGATCACGGATGAGCAGGAAGATAAGCATATTGCTTGGCGCTCAACGGGGGATACCAGTGTTCCAAACACTGGTTCGGTGCAATTTACTCCTGCTCCAGAAGGCCGGGGCACACAAGTCCTGGTACAGATTCGCTACGAACCCCAGGCTGGTTTACTTGGCAAGGCATATTTAAGCCTTTTCGGTGAGGAGCCTTCCCAGCAAATTGCTGAGGACTTACGCCGCTTCAAAGCATTGATGGAGACAGGAGAAATTGCCACCACGACAGGGCAGCCCAAGGGTCGCACCTGACCTCATTGATTTTACTAACACAAAGGAACCCAAAGACATGAGAGCTGTCTGCTGGAATGGTAGTACGGATGTGCGCGTTGAAAGCGTCCCTGATCCGAAGATCCTTAATCCCCGCGATGCCATTGTGAAGATCACTTCCACAGCTATTTGTGGCTCAGATATACATCTCTACGACGGCTTCATTCCGACCATGGAGAAGGGCGATATTCTGGGTCACGAGTTTATGGGCGAAGTTGTCGAAGTAGGCCGCGAAGTACATAATCTCAAGGCGGGTGACCGCGTTGTCGTGCCATTTACAATTGCCTGCGGTAGCTGCTTTTTCTGCAATCGCAAGTCTTGGTCACTTTGTGATAACTCAAACCCGAACGCCCCAATCCCCGAAGCGCTCTACGGTTCGACCACTGGGTCTGGGCTATTTGGCTATAGCCATATGTTCGGTGGATACGCTGGAGGGCAGGCTGAGTATGCCCGCGTGCCCTTCGCAGATGTTGGCCCGATCAAAGTTCCTGAGGGTTTAGAGGATGAGAAAGTCCTTTTCCTCTCAGATATTTTGCCTACTGGCTATATGGCAGCGGAGAACTGCAACATCCAGCCAGGCGATACCGTAGCTGTCTGGGGATGTGGCCCAGTGGGTCAGTTTGCCATCAAGAGCGCATTTATGCTCGGAGCAGAGCGGGTGATCGCCATTGACCGTTTCCCCTATCGTCTCCAGATGGCGAAGGAATATGGCAAAGCGGAAGTGCTGAACTACGCAGAAGTGGAAATCGGTGAAGCACTGCGGGAGATGACAGGTGGTATGGGACCAGATGCTTGTATCGATGCAGTCGGCATGGAGGCCCATGGCTACGGACTCGACTCTGTGTATGACTATGCAAAACAGTTCGTTCGGCTTGAGACAGACCGTCCCACGGCACTGCGTCAAGCGATCGTTGCCTGTCGAAAGGGTGGTACCGTCTCGATTCCTGGTGTTTACGGTGGCTTCATCGATAAGTTCCCCATCGGAGCAGCGTTCTCGAAGGGTCTGACCTTAAAGATGGGTCAAACCAATGTACACACCTACCTACAGCCGCTCCTAGAGCGCATTGAACGTGGCGAGATCGACCCATCGGGAATAATCACCCATCGGATGTCCCTGAACGATGCTCCGCGTGGATACGAAGTCTTCAAGCAAAAGCAAGAAGATTGTATGAAGGTTGTCCTTAAGCCCTAGAGACTTTCCATGCAACCTCAAGAGACTGAGAGGGGGAAGTATTTACTTCCCCCTCTTTTTATGGATCATTTCTTTTCGCTGAATATTTGACTACCAAAAGAGCAACAGCACCGAAGGCAGCAGCAGTGAGCAATGTAGAGGCGGCGGGTACTCGGTCGAGCCATTCGAAGAAACTTGGAACAACAAGATTACTCTGATCTCCGCTCACGCGCTCGTCGGGTACAGTACTAAATAGGTTATCAGGCGTATCTACTGGGCGCGGTACGTCGGTGCGTTGACCCTTAAAGCCGATGGCGAGTAGCAAAGCGTCCATAGCAGCAGGCGACAGGCGTTGTAGAAATTCGAGTACGCGCCCAACGTCCCCAACGATCATGTCGCGTACAGGATGTTCGGCGGCATAAAGAATCGCATCAGCCACAATCCGAGGGTGATAGAAAGGTGGGACTGCGGTAGGTTGTACCCCAAGTCGTGAACGCACCTTTGTATAAAAGGGCGTATTGATCACTCCTGGCATGATGTTGGTGATACTTACTGGCACCTTTTCGTGGGCAAGTTCTACCCGCAGAGCGTCAAGAAACCCTTCGACACCGTGTTTAGAGGCAGAGTATGAACTTTGGAGTGGGAGTGAGCGACGGGCTTCTACGGAGGTGACATGCACCAAAGCTCCGCGTCCCTCACGCTTCAAATGAGGTAGTGCAACCATCGCACCGTAGACTTGACCCAGTAGGTTGACTTCGATCACGCGTTTGAACTCTTCAGGTGTGGTCTGCTCAAACGGCCCGATGACCGCCGTCCCTGCAACATGCGCCCAAGTATCAATGCGACCAAAGTGTTGGATTGCCAAGTCTGCTACGCCCTTCACCTGTTCAAAGTCAGCAGCATCGGACACACAGTAGATCGCTTCACCCCCAAACTGCTGGATTTCTGTTATGAGCGAGGAGAGGGCTGATTCGGTGCGAGCTGCAGCTACAACCTTTGCGCCCCTGCGAGCGAAACGAAGAGCAGTCTCACGACCGATGCCGGACGATGCCCCAAATACTACGACTACTTGTTCTTCGACAGTTTTCAAGCGCATGGTACGCCCTGTATACACTGACTCTACGCTAGTGGCGAACAACTATGACGCCCTCAGCCCTGTGGTTAAATTTTGAGCGATATTCAATAGCGCGTCTCTCCTTTTATTTGTGAGTATTTTTCTAACTTGAGATAGAAGTTTTAAAACGAATTGGGCACTAAGTTAGAGTCAGAAATCGCTGAGAGATTACCCATGACCAACACAATCAACATTCAAGAACACACAGGAGAGATCGTCGATCAAATTCTCGAAGGGGAATTGCCCGAAAATATTCGCAGTGAAGGGGTTCAAAGTGCAACCGAGGCATTTGATAGCCTTGAAACTGATGTCAAACTTGCTGTTTTGTATTATCTTTACGAAGCAATGGGAGAATCGGTGACCCCTGCCGCTCCAGGGGCGGCTGGCGTTGAACTTTCACAAAGCTTTTTTGATGAATTTAATGCTCTCCCTTTTGGAGACGCGCAACTCGATGCGATGCGTTCCTTATTGCGCGGCGATGATAACAGCCTTTGCCGTCACTATGGCATTCTCGGTGAGAATAATAAGTTAGTGATTTGGTATTTTCTTGCCGAGCGTATGGGCAAAGATGTGGTTGGCATACCCCAGGATTATGCCCTGAGCGAAGCTGGAAACTCTAGCCTAGAATCTGTAAAGCAACTCGACTTCGAACAGCAAATTACATTTTTGCGGGATGTTGCATCCGCCATGGGTAAAGAAACCCTTCAACGAGCTACCTAAGCGTTTTCTACAAAGCTGGGAGTATCTATCCCAGCTTTCTTCATGGAGTCGTCATGCAAACGCCACTAAAGCTTGAACTTCCAAAAATAGTAGAAAGCTACTTTGAAGCCTTGAACGCTCAGAGATTTCAGCAAGCTGCTGACTTATTTATTGAGTCCGGTGCTCTTGTTTCCCCGTTGGGAAAACAAATTCGAGGCCGCACTGAGATTGCCAGGTATTTGAGTGAGCAGTGTAACGGGATGACAAGCTACCCTGAAGTTGTCCAACCCTCAGTCAAGGAAGCAGTAGTCATCAGTGGCCAAGTTCACTGTCTCGCCTTCAAAGTCAATATTCAATGGTCGTTCTATTTCCGTCATGAGGCTCTCGCTGTTGTCAAAGTTCAATTGCTGACAAAGCTAAGTCAACTGAGCCATCTGCAAAATAGCAACTATGCTTAGATGTAATTCATTTGCAGAGAGAGCAAAAATGAGCTAAAGCGAAGTGTTCTATTGCATACCTACTTTTTGGTGATCAACGAAGGAGGTAAATAGATGTAATCTCTTAAAAGTTGCTTCAACAACCAGGCTTGCAGCAATCGGGCTAGGTGCCGCAGAAACCTTCCCACTACTTGCTCAAAGCAAATCTGCACCAGATTTTATCTACCCTAATTCAAACTAAAAGTGGTGAAATGATCTATCGTACTTTAGGCAAGACTAAAGAGCGTGTCTCTGTTATTGGTTTGGGCGGTTTTCACATTGGCCAGCTGAAAACAGAACAAGAGAGCATCCAACTCATTCGGCGTGCAATAGATCGCGGCATTAACTTCATGGATAACTCTTGGGACTATCACAATGGTCGTAGCCACCGTTGGATGGGTGCCGCCCTCAAGGACGGCTATCGGCAAAAGGTTTTCTTGATGACGAAGATCGATGGTCGTACAAAAGCAGCGGCGAAGCAGCAGATTGATGATTCTCTAAAGGATTTGCAAGTCGACCATATTGATCTTCTCCAGCACCACGAAATTCTGCGATTTGAAGACCCTGATCGCATCTTTGCTGCGGGTGGTGCGATGGAAGCTCTGCTCGAAGCCCAAAAAGCGGGCAAGATTCGCTATATCGGCTTTACTGGTCATAAGCACCCCCAAATCCATCTCAGCATGTTAGAAGCTGCTGAAAAGAACAATGTCCATTTCGATACCGTTCAAATGCCTCTGAATGTAATGGATGCCCACTTCAGAAGTTTCGAAAACCTCGTCTTACCGGAACTCGTCAAAAATCAAATCGGTGTGCTGGGAATGAAGTCGCTTGGTGAATCCTATATTCTCAGGAGCAATACTGTAAGCGCAATCGAATGCTTGCACTATGCGATGAATTTGCCAACTTCTGTTGTGATTACAGGCATCGACAGCATGGAGATTTTAGACCAAGCATTTGAGGCAGTGCGCACATTTGAACCGATGAACCATGATCAAGTTTCAGCACTACTCGCTCGAACCCGAGCCGCTGCTGCTGAAGGCCACTATGAACGCTATAAGACAACACCAGAGAATGATAGTACTGCCGTGAACCCAGCCTTTCTGGGTTAGAAGCTAAGTTCTATCTCGCGACTGATGGTACAGAACAAGTACTGGTGCAAAGTAGGGCAATGTTTGCCTTAGTTTATATGATTCAAAGAGGTTTGGCTTTACTCTACTGCACCAAATCTCTAGGGATTCTGAATACCCATAAAGCAAGATTCCCTGAACTACTCGCATCTATCCCTCAATTTGTAGGCGGGAAATTTCCGAATAACACATCTAGGAAGTACTATGCATCACTCTGAAAACTATAGTAGAGCTAGAGAAGGTTCTGATCTATCTCAGAATGAAATACCTGCTGACATTTCTACTCATCTTCCTGAGTCACTTTCTCTAAAAAGTTGCATGGTACCTGATAAGCAACAGATTAGAAATGGAAGTACTCATTATGCACTTTTTGGAAATCGAATAGACCTAGTATGTTTATCCCACCTGCGCTGGAACTTCGTTTATCAAAGACCTCAACACTTAATGAGCCGCTTTGCGGGACACCAGCGTGTCTTTTTTGTGGAAGAGCCAATCTTTGACGCTATGGCAACAAGTAGAATTGATGTCAATAGAGATGCCTGCGGAGTTTGGATTGCTGTTCCCCATCTCGTTGTAGGCTTACCGGAAGTAGAAGTCATTGACACTTTACGAAAGCTCCTAGAGCAATTATTCAACGACTATCGTATTAGTGAGTACCTACTTTGGTATTACACGCCGATGGCACTTGAATTTAGTCGAGATCTCAGGCCACTTGCCGTCATCTACGACTGCATGGATGAGCTATCTGCTTTTCGCAATGCCCCAACACAGCTTATCGAGCGCGAGGCAGAGTTATTATCCAGAGCTAATGTTGTCTTCACTGGTGGTCAGAGCCTTTACGAAGCGAAGCGCCACCTGCATAAAAATATTTATGCTTTTCCAAGTGGAGTGGATGTTAACCACTTCACTCTTGCACGCGAAAATCAAGCAGAACCCGTGGATCAAGCCGCTATTCCGCAGCCTCGCATCGGCTTTGCTGGGGTCATTGACGAGCGCATGGATCTTGAACTCTTGGCTAGTATCGCTGATGCCCGTCCAGACTGGCATTTGGTGATGATCGGGCCAACCGCAAAGATAGATCCAGATCAGCTTCCCAATCGACCAAATATTCACTGGCTCGGTTTCAAGCCCTATGCTGATTTGCCTGCTTACTTCGCCGCTTGGCAAGTCGCAGTTATGCCTTTTGCGATCAACGAATCAACTCGATTCATCAGCCCTACCAAGACTCCCGAATATTTGGCAGCGGGCCTCACAGTTGTTTCCACGTCGATCCGCGATATCGTGCGCCCCTACGGTGAGCAGGGATTGGTGCGCATCGCCGACAGTCTCGAAACATTCGTACATGCAATTGAGGTAGCCTTGGCCCCAACTGATGCAAATTGGCTAGGCCGAGTAGACGCATTTTTGGAGAAGACTTCCTGGGAGCGAACCTGGGAGGGAATGGTTCAGCGCATTAAGGCAGTACTTGCCCCGCGTCCGGTTATGCCAATTAAGCGAGACACCCACCCACCGCTGTTCGATTACTTGATTGTTGGAGCAGGCTTCGCTGGCAGTGTGCTCGCAGAGCGGTTGGCGAGTGGTTCCAATAAGAAAGTACTAATCGTAGATCGGCGCTCACATATCGGGGGCAACGCCTACGATCACTACGACGATGCTGGATTGCTTGTGCATCGCTACGGTCCGCATATTTTCCATACAAATTCACGTAAGGTCTTTGAATATCTCTCTCGCTTCACTGAGTGGCGGGCCTACGAGCACCGAGTACTTGCAAGTGTTGATGGCCAACTCGTCCCTCTGCCCATCAACCTTGACACCATCAACACACTTTATGGACTGAAACTTACTTCCCAGGAATTGGAGGCATTCTTCGCTTCAGTCGCAGAACCCCGCGAGCGGCTGCTTACCTCTGAGGATGTTGTGGTGAGTAAAGTTGGGCGAGAGTTGTACGAAAAGTTCTTTCGCAACTACACCCGCAAGCAGTGGGGTCTCGACCCCTCTGAACTAGATGCCTCAGTGATCGCCCGTGTGCCTGTCCGCACGAACCGTGATTGCCGTTACTTCAGCGATACTTACCAGGCCATGCCACTACATGGCTATACTCGGCTATTCGAAAAGCTGCTGCATCACCCGAATATTAAGGTGATGCTCAACACTGACTACCACGAAATCAAGGACGAGATTTCCTACGGCGAGATGATCTATACAGGTCCGGTGGACGAGTTTTTTGACCTGCGCTATGGCAAGCTCCCCTACCGTTCACTGAGTTTCAAGCACAAGACCTTTCCTACGAGCGTCTACCAACCAGGGGCAGTGGTCAATTATCCAAATGAGCATCTATATACACGGGTGACTGAGTTTAAATATTTGACCGGACAACACCATTCTCAAACCAGTGTGGTCTACGAGTTTCCGCAAGCGGAGGGAGATCCCTACTATCCAGTGCCCCGCCCCGAGAACAATGAGATTTATAAAAAGTATCAAATCTTGGCGGAGTCAACTCTAGGGGTTCACTTTGTTGGCCGACTAGCCACCTACAAGTATTACAACATGGATCAGGTGGTCGCCCAAGCACTCACTCTCTATGACCGGATGAGTCCAGCACTACAGGAAGTAGCTCATGTCAATGGAAACTCCCACTTCATCCACCGTTGAGTTGTGGGCTGGAGTGGAATGTACCGTTAACCGAGTTGGTGAACGGTATTTTGACCAGCTAGAGCGCAGTGGCCATGATTGGCGAGTGGATGACCTAGACAGACTTGCAGAACTCGGGGTGCGCTCAGTGCGCTACCCAATACTTTGGGAGCGCACTGCGGCAGGCGATTGGTCTTGGGCAGACGAACGCCTTGGGCAGCTACATTTCTTGCACTTGAGGCCGATTGTCGGACTGCTGCATCACGGCAGCGGCCCACCGACGACGAGCCTCACCGATCCAGACTTTACGCATAAGTTCTCAGCTTTTGCTGGGTCGGTGGCGGCACGATATCCCTGGGTAGATGCCTATACGCCCATTAATGAACCGCTTACGACTGCCAGATTTAGTGGACTTTACGGTCACTGGTATCCCCACGGACGCGATGGACGTACTTTTGTGCGGATTCTCTTAAATCAGTGTCGAGGGACAGCATTGGCCATGGCTGCAATCCGTGCCCATAATCCATCTGCTCAGTTAGTACAGACGGAAGATCTAGGCAAGGTGTACTCTACGGAGGTTCTGAGCTATCAAGCAGACTTTGAAAATTTACGCCGCTGGCTCAGCATCGACCTGCTCTGTGGAAGAGTGGATAGTCGACATCCTCTGTGGAAGTACTTGCTCCAGGAAGGGGCAAGCGAAGCTGAACTGGAGGAGTTCTGCCTTAGACCCTGCCCGCCCGACATTCTCGGTTTCAACTATTACTTGACGAGTGAACGCTTTCTTGATGATCGCTTAGATCTCTATCCAGCTGCACTAAAAGGAGGCAATGGCCGCCATGCCTATGTGGACATCGAAGCGGTCCGAGGGCGCGAAGCTGGCATTGCGGGAGCTGAGGTTCTACTGCGAGAAGCATGGGAGCGTTACGGGCTTCCGCTTGCGCTCACTGAGGTGCATCTAGGGTGTACCCGCGAGGAGCAGTTGCGTTGGTTCGTCGAAGTCTATGAAGCAGCGCTTGCCATTAGACGAAGCGGAGTAGACATTCGCGCCGTTACTGCTTGGGCAGTCTTTGGTACCTTTGGTTGGCGGACGTTGGTGAGTGGGGATGACGATCATTACGAGCCAGGAGTTTTCGATCTGCGTGCGCCTCAGCCAAGGCCAACGATCCTTGCTCGACTCATTCGTACCTTGAGTGCCAATGCACCTTTTGAGCACCCAGTTCTTGCCGCCCCTGGCTGGTGGCATCGCCCTGAACGCCTTTACATTCCTATTGAGCAGGTGTCTTCTAAGCCCGTGTCTAGTAGCTACCCAGTAATCCTTATCGTCGGGGCAACTGGCACCCTGGGTCAGGCATTCGCCCGCATCTGTGAGGAGCGCGGTTTAGTCTACTGCTTAGTGGGTCGCTCGCAGATGGATATTGCTGAGCCTACGTCTGTCCACCGTACCCTGAATCAGTTGAAGCCTTGGGCGGTGATCAACGCTGCTGGCTATGTCCGTGTAGATGAGGCGGAGCAAGAATCAGAGCGCTGTTTCCGGGAAAATACTACAGGCCCAGCAGTCCTTGCTGCAGCTTGCGCTGAGCGTGGCATTGCCTTGATCGCCTTCTCATCGGATCTAGTCTTCGATGGGAAAAAAAGCTCACCCTACTTAGAAACCGATTTAGTCCGTCCATTGAACATTTATGGCAAGAGTAAAGCTGCTGCTGAGACACTGGTGCTTGAAGCATTTCCTGATGCTTTGGTTGTGCGCACCAGTGCTTTTTTTGGACCTTGGGACACCTGCAATTTCCTCACACTCTGCTTCAAAACCTTAGCTGCGGATCAAGTCGTATTTGCCTCTGGCGATGTTTTTATATCGCCCACCTATGTACCAGATCTCGTCCACGCTTGTCTCGACCTGCTCATTGACGGTGAGCGAGGCATCTGGCATTTGGCTAATCAAGGATCACTCAGTTGGGCAGCCTTTGCCCGACAAGCTGCCCAGTTAGCCAACATTTCCATGGGTCGAATTGAGGAGTACGCGTCAGATTATGCCCATAGCGCCCTTCGTCCCCATTACAGTGTGCTGGGGTCTGAACGGGGTCTGCCTTTGCCCCCACTTGAACAAGCCCTCAGTCACTACGTGCGAGTAGGGCTGTACTAGTTTTGCATCTCTACACAGGGGTAGAGTCACACAAGTAAGGCGGGATGCATAATCTGTGAAGTCTGCGTCATCGACTTTCGATCAGCTAGGGCAAAGGTGCGTATTTAAACTACGCCCTCAAAAACTAGCATAAAAGAATATGCTTATCGTTGGAGAATTTCGTTATGGAAACCGAAGAGTTTCGTCCGACATCATCTGAGATCCCAGCCCAACAGTTGCCCTATCCAGCAAGTCAAGAGGACATGCTGCCTACTCCAGATAGTGACTTGGCCAATTACAAAGCGGCGGGCAAACTCGAAGGCAAAACGGCGCTGGTGACTGGTGGCGATTCGGGAATTGGCCGCGCTGTCGCCTTGGCCTTTGCGATGGAAGGGGCAAATGTTGCCATTTTCTATAACGAGAATGACGAAGATGCCAAAGTTACAGCTAGCTTAGTCGAAGCTCAAGATCAGCAGTGCCTCGTTATCAAGGGCGATGTACGCGACCCAGTATCATGTCGTAGTGCTATCGAGCAGACAGTCGTCAAACTTGGAAGCCTCAATATCCTGGTCAACAATGCTGCCTACCAGAAGGCTCAGGAGAACTTCGAAGATATTACAGAAGAGCAGTTTCGCCGCACCCTTGAGACCAATATCTTTGGCTACTTCCATATGGCCCAGGCAGCTTTACCCTACTTGAAGGCTGAGGATGCAATTATCAACACGGGAAGCATCGTCGGCTTAGTCGGCAATGAGATGTTAATTGACTACTGTGCAAGTAAAGGAGCAATTCATGCCTTCACCAAGGCTCTCGCCCTCAACCTTGCCAAACGTAAGATTCGGGTAAATGCCGTTGCTCCTGGCCCAGTCTGGACACCGAACATTCCGGGAACAATGCCCAGTAAAGAAGTTGAGAACTTTGGTCACGAGGTAGCCATGGAACGCCCCGGACAACCAGAAGAACTGGCGCCAGTCTATGTATTCCTTGCCTCAAAAGATGCGAGCTTCGTTACAGGCAGCATCTTTGAAGTGACAGGTGGCAAACTCTCCAGTGGCTAGGGGGATGGCCAATGAGTCATCTGTCTACCAACTAGAGCCATTATGGAACCAGATTTCTATCCTCTCGAAAGTGTACGTAGCCTGCTCGATACACCCTTGGTCACCACAAAAACTAGTGAGGTGCTAAGGCATAGGCTCGAAGCCAGCCCAGAAGTCAACCTGTTCGATTCCCATCAATTGGCTATCCTGCGTGGGATCACTTCACGATTCTTTCCCCAATTGCAGAGGCGACAAGACATCGATCCAGCAAAGGATCTAGAAGTACGGCTCCTCAGTGGTGTTGCAGACGGCTGGCGCTACGACGACATGCCTCCAGATCTTGAAGCACACCACATAGGGTTGGCTGGGATCGACGAAAGTGCTCGCTTGCTATTTGGTAGTGGGTTCTGTTCCCTTGACGGTGCCTCTCAAGACGCGCTGCTGTACAAGGTACAGGCCGCAAAAGCACCCGGCTCAACCTGGGAAAAACTACCTGCTCGGCGCTACTTTGAGGAATTGCTTACCGAACTTACGGAATATTTCTACAGTCATCCCGATATCCAGTCAGAAATTGGCTACGCAGGAATGGCAGATGCACGCGGTTGGCAACAAATTGGCCTTAATGAACGCGAACCTTGGGAGCCTGTTCCTGGAGTTCAACCGACCATTCCGCAAGCAAAGCGCGAAAGTCTAACTCCAAAACTGCCAATTCCAAGCTCCAGTGCGCATCGCGAGGAACTTGTCGATGTCGTCGTAGTTGGTACAGGTGCTGGTGGAGCGCCACTTCTTGCCCGACTCGCTCAAGCTGGATTCAAAGTAGTTGCTCTCGAAGCAGGAAACCATTGGAATCCAGCCACGGATTTCGCAACCGACGAGCGCGAACAAAATAAGCTGTTTTGGGCGGACGAGCGTCTTAGTGCAGGTGCAGATCCCCTTGGCTTCGGGCGCAACAATTCAGGCATCGGTGTCGGTGGCTCAACTTTGCACTACACCGCCTATGTGCCGAGGCCACAACCCGACGACTTCCAGCTATTTACTGACTTTGGCGTTGGCGAAGACTGGCCGATTGGCTATGCAGATCTCGAACCCTACTTCGACGAAGTTGAGCACTTTTTGGGGGTCTCCGGTTCCTCGCCCTACCCCTGGGGACCAGCACGTACCCCCTATCCACTCGCCCCACTCCCGCTCAATGCCGCTGCCCAACTGATGGAACGCGGCTGTGATCTTCTTGGCATACGTACTGCACCTGCCGCCAACGCCGCCCTCTCCGCTCCCTACTTTCAGCCTGGAATTGGTTGGCGCAATCCCTGTACCAACCGTGGATTCTGTCAGGCAGGATGCACGACGGGTGGTAAGGCCAGTATGGATGTAACATTTATTCCCTTAGCCTTAGCCCACGGAGCGGAAATTAGAAGCGGCGCTTTTGTTACCCGCATTGAGACAGACAAGGAAGGACACATAACGGGTGTCGTCTATATCCGAGATGGCAAAGAGGAACGCCAACGCTGTCGAGCCTTATTTCTAGCGGCAGGAGCCATCGAGACACCACGTCTGCTACTGCTCAATGGGCTTGCAAACCAGAGTGGGGAGGTAGGCCGCAACTTTATGGCTCATCCAGGTTTGCAGATCTGGGGCACATTTTCGGAAGCGACTCGGCCATTCAAGGGCATCCCGGGTGGCCTGATTTCAGAGGACACCCACCGTCCAAAGGACGCTAATTTTGCGGGCGGCTACTTGTTGCAAAGTATCGGGGTAATGCCTGTCACCTACGCAAGCCAGGTTGCGCGCGGTTGCGGGCTCTGGGGTGAAAATCTTCAATCTCACATGAATGGCTACAACCATACTGCTGGGATCAATATCTTGGGCGAATGCCTACCCTACTCTCACAACTACCTCGAACTGTCCGATGAACTCGACCAGCGGGGATTCCCCAAACCGCGCATCCACTTTTCCAACGGTGAAAATGAGCAGCGCATGAGAAACCACGCGCAATCCCTCATGCGCCGCATCTGGGAAGCAGCAGGGGCAAAAGAAATCTGGGCTTTCGAGCGCAATGCCCATACCATCGGCACCTGTCGGATGGGTACCGCTCCTAGTCGCGCCGTCGTCGATTCTGAGAGTCGCGCCTTCGACGTTCCTAACCTCTATATCATTGACAATTCGGTGTTCCCGAGCGCACTGAGCGTCAATCCAGCACTCATACTGATGGCACTCTCACTGAGAACTGCTGATCGTTTCATCGAGCGTACAAAGCGCGGGGAGTCCTAAATGACAAAAGGTTTTCTTGACCTCATCCAGAGTCGCTATGGCGATGGTGACTATCCAGGGGATCAGTACGGTGGAGCGGATGGAGCGGATGGTCGTGGGTTACCGACCGATAGCCCACGCAACTTTATGTTTGCAACGGGCATCGAGTGCTCCTATCCAACTATCGAGCATGGGCGCGTGCGGCGCGACTTGCTTGCCGAGTGCGGACATTATAAGCACTGGAAAAAAGACCTGCATCTGGTCAAAGAACTCGGACTGAATGTACTGCGCTATGGCCTACCCTACCACCTCATCCACCTCGAGCCGGGGCACTATGATTGGAGTTTCGCAGATACAGTCATGCATGAAATGCAGACGCTGCAAATCACCCCGATCCTCGACCTCCTCCACTTTGGGGTACCCGACTGGCTCGGCAACTTCCAAAATCCCGAACTGCCCTTGCACTTTGCTGACTACTGTGGTGCTGTGGCCGAGCGCTATCCGTGGGTACGCTACTACACTCCTGTCAATGAAATCTATGTAAGTGCCCGTATCAGTGGCCGAGATGGTCTTTGGAACGAACAGCTCAAAACTGATCAGGGTTTTGTCACTGCTCTCAAGCACTTAGTAGCGGCAAGCATCCTTGGCACCCAACGCATCGCCCAACAGCGTCCCGACTTAATCGTTATTCAGAGCGAGAGTGCTGAATATACCCATGAGGCCAGCGCCGAACCCTCTAAAGAAGTCACACTCACCAATAAGTTGCGCTTTGCGGCTCTCGATTTGCTCTATGCCCATCCGATGGATTCGGATGTCTGCATGTACTTGTCAGACAACGGTTTGACCCGCGCTGAGTACGATTGGTTCATGCTCGGCGAGCCACCAGGCTATCAGGTGATGGGTATTGACTACTACGGACGCAACGAACATATCTTGCTTCCGGATGGTAGTAAATGCCAGGGGGAGGATGTGATGGGTTGGTATCAAATTACTCGCGAGTACTATGAACGCTACCGCAAGCCAGTCATGCACACCGAAACCAACGTCTTTGATGCTGAGAAAGCAACCTGCTGGCTTTGGAAGCAGTGGATGAATATTCTTCGGACGCGCCGTGACGGTATTCCGGTGCTCGGGTTTACTTGGTATAGCTTGATTGACCAGATCGATTGGGATATCTCCCTTGCTGAATTGCACGGTACCATCAATGCCTGCGGTCTATATGACTTGAAGCGGCATCCACGGCCAGTCGCAAAAGCATATCGGCAATTGCTCGAAGAATTTGGCCAGATCAACGTTGTACCCCACGGCGAGCTCTTTGAGGTGACGAACCGTGAAGCTAGCCTCAAAGTGAAGGTATGAGCCTATGTCAGTAGAGGATGAAGCGACGATCAACTTACTGGATTGTGGTGCTGGTGAGTCAACTTTGATATTTTTACACTACTTTGGCGGTTCCTCACGAACTTGGCTTGAGGTGATTGAGCATCTCAAGGACAATTCGCGCTGCATCGCGCCTGATCTGAGAGGATTTGGAGAATCACAACCAACAGCAGGCCAGTATGCCATGGCCGATTATGCCGACGACTTAGAAGGAATGATCCAGGCACTCGGTTTAACTCGGTACATTCTGATCGGGCACTCCATGGGTGGCAAAATTGCCCTTGCTTTTGCGGTAAGACAACCGACCGGACTTCAGTCACTCGTGTTGATTGCTCCCTCTCCACCAACGCCTGAACCGATGTCAGAGACGGAGCGTTCTCGACTCCTTAGCACCCATGGCGAACGAACATCTGCTGAGGAGACCGCCCACAAAATCGCTGTCAGACCGCTTTCAAGTTCTCAGTTCAATCAAGTTATTGATGACAACCTCCGCAGCTCTGAAGCAGCTTGGCGAGCTTGGTTAAAGCATGGTAGCCGTGAGGATCTCTCCAGTTCTGTCGCGAAAATCAATGTTCCCACCCTTGTAATCATCGGCGGTGCCGATCCAGTCCTTTCGCCTCACTTGATCGAACAGCAAGTTGTAAACCAAATTGTCGGAGCGCACTTAGAAATAGTTTCCGGTGCTGGACATCTGCTTCCCTTTGAAGCTCCTAAAACAATAGCGGAACATGTTCGCTTAGTTTTATAAGGATGTTTCTCAATCACTAAAACATGGCTTCAATGCAATACAACCATATAGACTATGGATGATAGAATATCAGCGTTTGGGAACTTGAGATTCTCTCAGCAGAAGCACACTTATAATGTTACTCAGCAACATCTAGGAATTGGTCATTTTGTCAATTCGAGACATTCCAATTCTAAAAAACTGTGTACTATCCTAATAACCCTTCCATTGCCTCTTGTTTCGATTCATGCAAACAGATAGTAAACACTTGCACATGCTAGTTCCCTATCCTCATCGAATGATCCCTACTATTTCATTGTGTTGGCAGAGGTATACCTTACCAAGACATTTAGTAATTAGGGTGACTCAATTAAATATCAGATCATGAAATACCTAAAACCCCTGCAGTGAGACAGTTCCCTTAGGCTGCCGATGTCATGTTTTATTATGGCAACTTACTTAGATGGGTTCGATTGGTATTCGATATGAAGCTCAGACAATCAGGTTACAGGTAGCTGATAGAGGAATGAGAGCCTTTGTGAGCGAACCCCTGCGGCAACACCTTTTGACCAGACAATAACCTTCTCGTATTGCCATTCCTTTAGTTTGACACTACAAGAGGTTCATTACTTCGTACACTGTGAAACCAACAGCATAAATTGCTTTTGATTGCATTCTCGAGTCAATTGAGATCACTTTTTTTGCATAATCGACTTCCAGCTAATTCGAGCCTTCGATAGTTCGCAAGCAAACCATGGTTACGAACTAAGACAATTTCACTGAGTCTGCGGTAGCGCAAGCAATCTTACTTTGAGAAGTAGTCATTCATGAAGAAGAAAGTTATTTTCGGCTTAATCGCGCTCGGTGGAGTAGGTTTCATCCTAGGAATTAATTCGCGGGTACAGGCATCGAGCCACCGCGAAGCCCCGTTCATTACTACCTAGCCGAAACTGGATGGTACAGATTTTTACATGTTCAACAGCTATGAAACGGGACGGTCTGGCTGTGGTTGGTCTTTTGTGGCCTGCCGCAGTCGGGGCAACCCCCTTCACGCCGACAAGTGATGCTCAGGTATTAGAGCGCCTGCGCACCCGTCCTGTGGATCCGACCTATCAAGAACTCCAAGCACTGCGCAGCGAGCTAGAACGCACTCCCCGCAACTTAGAGGTCGCTCATCGAGCAGAGCCGCATCGACGCCGATCCGCGCTACAACGTCTACGCCCAGGCAGCCCTGACACCTTGGTGGAATGCCCCTCACCCCCACCGTTGGTGTTGATCTTGCGGGCAACCCTGCGCCAGAGCAGTCACGATTTTGATGGGGCACTGGCCGACTGAATAGGATTGTGACTAAAATTCCTATCTGGTTTCTGCTTCAAATTTGAGGGCCTGAAGTAGAACTTGGTATTACTTGGGGTGGAATTTCAGAACTCTCGGAAGGTATACTGTCGTTTACAGAAGGGCCGCTAATCACCCTCTCAACATAGTCTTGGCGTTCTGGTAAGTTCTTGTGATCGATTTGACCCATACTTTGAAATTCTAAGGGCAGCTTCGCTGATTGAGCAGCGCTAAAACCATCGGTATAGTCAAGTACTCGATCAAAGCCTAAATGTCTTAGTAAGACAGCGGCTTGAGCACTCAAACCATCACTGTGCTCAGAATAAACGATAAGCGCCCGTTCAGCGGGAGCAGTCATCGAGCTAGTGAGCTGAAGAATACTTTTTTCAAGTACTTCTAGAGGAGCAGAATTTGCTCCTTGTAGATGACTTCGACTATAAGCATCTGCGGATCTTACATCAAGGAGAGTAAATGCAACTTCGCCCCACTGCAAACGGTTTTTTAATTCGACGGTCGTAATGACATTGCTCCCAGGAGTACGGCTCATTTCATATCCTGCTGGCTCCGCTCCACTAACGAGTGGAACAGTTCCGACAGAAGCCTCTCCTTTTGGTTTACGAGATTCTGCCTCTGCCAAGGCTTTGAAATTGGTGAGATCTTCTTGCAAGCCTTCATCGAAGCGCTGTTTGTACCAAAGTCCTTCTGCCAAGTCTCCAAGTGCGCCGAGAGGTGGATTGTAACCAATCTGAATCGTAAGTTGAGTCTGCTCAGAGTCTCCTTCAAATATTAAAGAACCACTATTTTCAAGTCCATCGGTTGAACCCCAAGTGATTAGCTGATTCGGTATGAGTGAAGTGATCTCAGCAGTCCATTCTTCCTCGATGCCAAACACTTTTGTCTTCCAATGTTGTCTATTAGGTTGAGCCGGATCAATCTGGACTTCAAGAATATGGTGAAGATAGTCAGGAAGCCGCTCGAAATGTAACCATAAAGAATAGGTTAGCTCTAATGGAGCAGCAATATGAATACTCGCTCTATGGTTGCCGTGTGCTGATTCTGTGTCGTTAATTCCAATAGCCATGTACATCCTCCAATGTTTAAAGTAGTATTGAATTAGCAGAGATGAGTGCGGTACAAATGCTGTGCTGAAAGTGCATCGAGAGAACTTTTTAATGACACCTTTATCAGTAAGAACTAGGTGCCGCGTTTATTACCGAAATAATGATACCTTCAAGACACTTATCAAAGTTCTGAAATAGAAACTGATGACTATCGGAAAGCCGAACTCTTGACCTTATCTGGAGGATATTTCTCTGCCAAGTTACGCTGTTCTTCAAGCTTAATGCTCCAGTTGATGACCTTGTGGGCGTAATGTTCAGCAGATTCAACACTGGGCATGCAAATAACTGCTTCGTTAAATGCTTTGCCGCTTGCATCCACAAGGAAAGCTCTAAAACCTCCTTTTGATTCTCGTATATTGATAGCCCAACCGTTATACATTTCAGAACGAACAGTCAGCATTACATCCAATAGATAATGCTGTACTTCAAGTTTAATACACCAGCTGATTATTTTGCGTGTGTATTGTTCAGCAGACGCAGCACAGGTCATATTGATTTTTGCTTCATCAGACATTTTGCCATTGGCATCAATCAAAGTGGCAGAAAATCCTTCACTTAATTCCCTTATATTGATAGTCCAGCCCTTGTATGTTTCGGTTTCCATAGTGAACATGGCCCCTAACCGACAGAGTTTTTTGGCCTTTACTATCGCACATGCAGTACATAGTTCCCAAGAAGTATTGGTAGAAGAACTGAGTGTGAAGTAAGTTTTGATTTCCTTGAAGCATACAGGCAATGACATAAACAGATTGTATTCATTTAACAATTTCAAAAAGTATAAATTGTTGCCCAGCAACAGATGTGAGATATGTTTGCAAACTTACCTTATTCTACACTTATTATATGTATCTGTAAAGTGCAAAATGCTCACTGGAAGAGCGTTACAGGCAGTTCAGGTTAAAGATTTTTAGCACTAAATTCTACTACTTAATTGCATAGAAAGTATAGCAAAGTATAATAAAAAAATTAAGGATTAGACTCAAGTTCTCAAGAAAACAGAATTAACAAACATATCAAGAGATAGACATAGCCTAGCTTTAGCTTCGCCCAATAGTATAATTTAAAATAGTGATATAGGTGATGCAATACTGAATTTACAAGATTGTTACTCTGCAACATATTGACTAGTTTTAGAATTAGAGCATCAGTAAAATCTATACTCTAGGAGGGAGAACGTCCCTTGCTATATAAAGTAATGTAATGAAGGATAAGCACTTTTCACATTCGAGGTTCCTTCATGTCTTCTAATAAGAACACTGAGATAAATGGTCAAGACCGTAATGCCTTTATTTTTGGTCTTTCACCGCAAGCAGAGATATGGAATGGTCGATTGGCAATGATCGTGGCTACCTATGTTCTACTCCACAACGTGCTGCGGATAATCTAGTTCTAAAACGAAGAAACCCCTTAGTTGCGAGCCAGTAACCTACTGGCTACGTGATTCTAAGCCCGACGATAATCTTTGAGAAAGCACCGAACAGTTTGCAGCTCGGCACTGATAAGAAAGATCAATAAGTGATCGCACTATATCGAATCAAACCAAGTTGCGAATAAATTGGAAAGTTGCCCTATTCTTTTGTGGATAGTAGCTACATACTTAATATCGGTACTTTAGTAGAGCACTCAGACCAGTTCTACTCAATATCCTTTCAAACTAATACTAGTAATTGCTAATATTGGCTTGAAAGAGAAATTTGATAGGCTTACTAAACTCTTCGGAATGTAGTAGCTAATGCACCCTTATATTCTGTCATCAATGACCCTGCCTACCACTGGCAAATCCCCATGTACTCTCTTGATAACCAGTCTAACGTACACAGGAGCCGACATGAAATCACCCATTAAAGTGCAGATACCGGAACGCCTACTCATCTCTTCCGAGCAATTCTTTCTTAATATAACTGAACCCCTCGATCCACTCATAAGCCTCTCATTAACTGGCCTTATGAAACAACTTGTCAATATTGCTTATCTCATGGGTCATGTAGATGGTAAGCAAACAGAACCTAGTGACTAGAGTCTTTAATACAGCTCTTGCGCTAAGCAGCTCCTTATTGCTGATGTTACTCTGGTTGCTCAGCTTGGAATATTACCTGACGTTGAAGCTTTCTAATTGCCCGTATATTGTGATTGCTTTTGCAATTCTCTTGCGAACTTTCCTACATACGGGCTTATTCGTGATTACTCATGATGCAATTCATGGGAGCGCTGCTCCTCAAAACAGACAAATAAATAACTGGCTAGGTACCCTGGCAATCGGTCTGTACGCTTTTTTGCCTTACGAGAAGCTAAGAAACCAACACTTCCTTCATCATAGATATCCAACGAGTTCGCGAGATCCTGATTATCATGAAGGATACAAGTCCAACTTTTTCACCTGGTATCTATGCTTTATGCAGGCATACCTGAAAGGCAAGCAGGTACTTATTATTCTTGCTGGAGTTAGTGTAGTAAGTTTTATGGCTCTCAAATTGCTGGGTGTGCAACCGATCAATCTTTTACTCTTTTGGCTCATCCCGCTTGTTCTTAGCTCAATACAGCTATTTTACTTTGGCACTTACTTACCCCACAGATATGCTGCTACTAGAGATAGAACGAAGCATTGTGCAACGAGTACTCAGCTATCAATGTTCTGGTCTCTAATCACTTGTTATCACTTCGGTTACCACTTGGAGCATCATTCATACCCCTCATTACCTTGGCACGCTTTACCAGGTTGCCGTAGAACCTTGTTTAAGCAGCATCTTGAAGTTGCCAGATAACATGTTGAACTTTGTAACTTTGTTAAAAGAATATAGCTTTCGCCTAAAAATATAGTACAGTTTTAATAACTAGTTATCCCTACTTTGCGCCTTTTTAGGAAAGAAAATAAGGAGAATAACTAGTTTCAACTACGACAACTCAATACCCAAGTCTATTGGCATTCATAAATGCGTAGCACCTGCTGCGCATTGCCCTTCTAGAAGCACCCAGATATGGATACAGCTACCTTCAACATCCTCAACCCAGACCAATCTCCAAGTGCCCGCATTCTCGTTGTGAAGTATGAGGCACTTAATGACGACGACCTTGTTAGAATGCTCGAACGCTTTGGCCACAAGGTGGTGGGGATGACAGACACTGGCGAAACTGCCATCATTCAGGCTCTTACTCTGCAACCGGACTTGGTGATAATGGATATCCGGTTGGAGGGGGCAATGAACGGTATTCGTGCCGCAGTGGAGATTCGCAAAAGCAGCGACCTGCCAGTGGTGTTCTTGACTCCCTTCTCAGACCAACTCCTACTGAACGAAGCACAAAAAGCGATGCCCTACGGCTACTTGTCCAAACCCTACAACGAATGCGAACTGCGCGCAGTCGTACAGATGGCTCTCTATAAGCATCACTTTGACTGTGCTACCCGCGAAAACCAGGCGTGGCTACACTCCATTTTGCAGTCAGTAAGCGACGGTGTTGTCGTCTGTAATACTAGGTAAAGGTCTCCCCATTGCGTCACTGTCTTACTACACGTCTCACTCAGGGGAATGCCTTCGCTTCAAGACTGTGTGTTGGTAGCTGACAGTGATCCAGGCTTAAGTCGAGGGGCAGCATGATTGTGAAAGTGGTTATGCGGTTCTCGCTTTTCACCAAGATCTGCCCGCATAGGCGCTTGGTGAGGCACTGTACCAGGGCCAGACCTAGACCAGTTCCCCCTTGACTCCTGAGGTCGTTGTTGGGGAGGCGATAGAACTTCTCGAAGACGCGGAGCAGTTCTGCCTGGGGAATCTCGGCACCTGTATTGATCACGCTCAGTTCCAGTTGATCACCCGTCTGGCTTAAAGCAATCGTGATCTGTTCACCCGCTGGGGTGTACTTACAAGCATTGTTCAGCAGTTCAGCGACAATGCGTTCAAGGCTCGCGATCTCTGTGCAGATGACACTCAGCGTTGGCGACACCTGAATCACAAGGGATTGTTCGCATTCGTTGGCTCGATTCAAGAAAGGTGCAACCACAGGAGGTAGCCATTCTCCCAGCGCTACATGTTCTAGCTTGAGTGGGCAACCAGATGTGTCGAAGCGCTGCAGGTCGAGAAGTTCGTTGATCAGGGACTTCTCTCTGCCGCACTCACTTTCGAGAATGGCAAGGTACTTTTTGCGCCGCGCTTCATCAGTAGTCTGCTTCAGCATGTGGATGGCGAGCCGCATGTTAGAGACGGGGGTACGCAGTTCGTGGCTGACAGTGCTCAAGAAGTCGTCTTTGAGGTGAACCAGATTTTCGAGTTCGACAACCTGAGCCAAGCTTGCCTGGTAGAGGACTGCCTGTAGGAGAGGCATACTCAGCTGGGTCGCAACTTGGTAAAGCAGGTTGACGTCGGATTCCTTCCAGCGTCGCGGACCTGTGTTCTGGTAGACGGCCAGCAACCCCCACAGTTTGTCGCTCTCAATAAAAAGAGGCATGATCATGTAGGCACGGGCCTGGTAGCCTTCAAGCAAGCGAATGTGACACTCTGCAAAATCCGCTTGGTAGATATCCTCAACGGTTCGAAAATTAGCCGGGTGAGAGAACACATTGCCCGCGCTGTTTTGGAGGTAGGTGTCCGTGACGGACGGACGATTAGTACCCAGAATGTTCTCGCTGTAGTGCGCGACGTTGCGCTGCAACACCTCGTCGCAATCATGCAAGTCAATCAGTGATTTCCATTCGGAGGTAACCGCCTCAGCCACGAACGTACCGCTCCAGTCGTCGTTGAAGCGGTAGACCACTACGCGATCTGCTTGGAGCGTTCTTCTGAGTTCGTGGACAGTGGCATTGAGTATTGCTGGCAAACCAACTGCTTGGCGCATAGCTTCGACAACGATCAGTAATTGGTCGCGCTCCTCACGAGCCTGATGCTCCTTAGCGAGCAAGGCCCATTCGGCCTGACGGATGGCGATAGTGAGATGGGTGGCGATGTGGTGGAGAAGATCGACTTCCCCTGGCCGCCAGACTCGCGAGCCCGAACACTGGTGAGCCATGAGTAAACCCCAGACTTGTCCATTGTGAAAGATGGGCACTACCAAGCTCGCTCTCACCTTGAAGCGTTCAAGCAGTGCGATGTGGCACGGGGTCAGTCCGGCAGTGTAGATGTCGTCAATAGTAAAAATCTGATCGCGCGTGTAGTGTGAACCGCGACTTTTACGAAAGCAGGTATCGACGATATCGGCTCCCATGGTCTGGGGCCAATCTGCTCCTAACGACTCGGCCACGGTCTTACCAAAAAACTGCGCATCGAACTGGTAGATGATGACTCGGTCAACTTCTAAAAAATTGTAAATCTCGCTCGTGCTAGTCTGGAAGATAGTTTCTAGGTCGAGTGATTGGCGGATACGGTTGATGAGTAAAAGCATCATCCGGTGCTCTTGCCGACTCTGTCTTGTTTGCTGAGCCTGCTCAAGCGTTAATTGCCTAAGGGTGTTTACAGCTGCTGCTGCTGCTACCTCGACTGCGCTAGGTAGAGCCTGGCTTCGCTCGACGTCCAGGCAATAGGTTGCTCCAAGATGCATCAGAGCCATCGTCCGCTCAGTAGTGAGTATCCTTGCCACTACCACTGTAGGAAGGGGGAAATTCTGTTTTTTGACCAGTAGCAATGCAACCTCGGGTAAGACCTCAGGGATTTCATCAGTCACTACAACTGCCTCCCAGGGAGTGCGCAAAGCCTCTTGGAGCTGGGTAAGTGTCGATACTATCGTGACTGAGGCTAGGAGGAAGGCTATCTGAGTATTGGGAGTAGCAACGAGCAATATTCTTTTTGAGTTAAGTTCTATACATTGTAGGGGATGGTAATTCAAGTCTTCCTCTTTTTCTGCAATTGGTTGTTCATCTGCACCTGCATCAGTCGCTGCTTCTCCCTTTATGGATTGAGCACCTATATCTTTAACGATTTATAGGTTTACATTCGCTCTCCTTATCTCCTACTCACACTACCACCTCTAGTCCCGAAGCGATGAAGAGGCACAAATAAGACTTTGAGTTCATCACTATCCGCAAGCTGTGCGGCAAACATCTTGACGAACGAGGATTTTCCAGAACCAGGGCCACCACTGATCACTCGGATCGCATCCTCTGATTCCCCTGCTTTGTGGGACTACTGTAGATACTAACCCGGAACTAGAATGACTCTTCTACCAATTTCACCCTCGCACTGATCAATGGCCTAGCTGGGATTGCCGTGGGGTAGAAATGGGTGAGGTGTGGGTAAGGTTTTGGGACACTTGGCATCCATGGACGGGATCAGCCATCCACTACCTACTCACTATCCCTAAAAGTTCCCCTCTCCTGCAAAGCAGGACGACGGACGGGCAGAACGTCCCGCTTTACAAACTTTTTTGGTGAGGTAGGGATAGGGCTTCCGGCACCGTGCGCCGCTTCTTCTGAATACCCCGGTCTGTCAGACAGGCAGTTGGAGTAAGGTGTAGATGAGGCTCAGACATTGGTAGACTCGCAATGCGTCACCCATGTTTATAGCTGTAAGATAGATGGGACAAGGGTTTCAGACCTCTAAAGCTCGGCTTATTGCGCCAGAACATGGGAAAGCTATGTAGTTGACATCTCACACCAAGCATTCTTTTTGCATCACAACTTTGTAGCGCAACGCATCAGGTCTGGGATGCACGCTACAATTCGGCCTCATTAAGCCACTCAAGCATTGATGAATATAGCAAGGAACTGGAATAGAGATGAACACTCAAAAACTCCAAGAGGTGGCTTCACTCATCACCCGCGAGCGCGATACGCTGCTCACGCGGTGGAGGGAGCAAGTTAAGCAACTCCCCTCCGCGAAGCATCTTGATACTCCAGCGCTTAACGATCACATTCCCGTTCTCCTTGATGAATTAGCTACCGCATTTCGATCAGCGTCTGACGAAACGATACCGGAAGCACTTCTTGAAGGCAGTCCGCCGGAGCACGGTCGGCATCGATACCAAGACGGCTTTGACATTGTCGAAGTCGTCGCAGAATACAACATCCTGCGTGGCTGCATCCACGATCTCATCGAAAGCAGTGGTCTTAACTTGAACGGCAAGGTATTCCACATCTTGAACTGCGTCCTTGACGAGGCAATCGGATTGGCCGTCCAAACCTTTGCCACCGAGCAATCTCTCCAAGTCCAGAAGCGTCGCGAAGAGTATCTAGCGCTCGTGGCGCACGATCTGCGCACACCGCTGCATGCTATTTCCCTAGCCGCAGGCATCTTGGAACATAAGCTTTACGGCGGGAGCAGCAGTCCTGAAACTGCGAAAATGCTAAAAATACTACAACGCAACGTGGAGAACCTCAACTCACTGGTTGAAAATGTGCTTAAAGAAAACGCAAACCTTCAGACAGAAGTTGGCGTCAAATTAGAGTGTCGCGTTTTCGATTTATGGCCCCTCGTGGAGGCACTGATTCACGATCTGTATCCTGTGACTGTTACTGGCAGCACTAAACTCATCAACAATATTCCCGACGAATTAACCGTGTATGCGGATGCCAGTTTGCTGAGGCGTATCTTTCAAAATTTGGTTGCGAATGCGATCACTTATACCATTCGCGGCAACGTGGTCATTGGGGCACGCGAAACTGAAGCACAGGGCGCTATCGAGTGCTGGGTCACCGATAACGGAGCCGGAATTCCCGAAGATCGACTACAGAAAGTATTCGACCAATATGAATCCGATCCTCAGAAAAAAGACGGGATCGGCCTAGGCCTCGCCATCGTGAAGACATTTGTGGAAGCCCATGGCGGGCAGGTAAACGTCGAAAGCAAGGTAGGTGTTGGCTCAAAATTCCGGTTCACGCTTCCGGGCCGAGCAAAAGTTAGCAAGATGTGACCATCCGTTACAAGTTAAGGTCACGGCGCGTTTTGGAGGGTCCCCCTTCAGGTGAAACAGTCTTCTGGTCATCTTGAGTGGCTTTACTTGTCAGACGGTGATTGCCCACGAGATGCGCAACGAGGTTAGGCAGCAGAGGCTGAAACCCCCTCCTCAAGAACCTTTAAGTACGCCGGCAAGTGCAAACGCTCTACACGGAGGCTAGAGTGCAGCCGACTAGGGTTCTGGGGTAGGCAATCCCATAACCCTGGGCGTAGTCGATGCCTAGGACGCGCACGGCATCGAGGATGGAATTGTTTTCTACGTACTCGGCGATCGTGCGCACACCCATCAGCCTGGATACATTGACAATCGATTCAACGATGGCATGGTCCACGGGATCTTGAAGAATGTCTTTAATAAAACTGCCGTCAATCTTCAGGTAGTCTACGGGCAGATTCTTTAGATAACTGAACGAAGATGTGCCGCTGCCAAAGTCGTCGAGGGCAAAGTGGCACCCCAGTTCTCTGAGTGCTCCGATCAGTGCTCCCACCTTACTCAAATTGGCGATGGCGATGGTTTCAGTGATCTCGAAACAGATCAGTTGGGGGGGGATCCGATGGATCCGAAACTGTTCGTAGAGGAAATGGATGAACTGCTCATCGTTGATACTGATGCCTGAGAGATTGACAAAGTACAGGTATTCAGTTCCCTCGCTTTGCATGTGATTCCAGTTGCGTCGATAGTGTTCGGCCTGGGAAGAGAACAGGCGTTCAATCACCCAGCGATCGATGAGACCCATCAGACAGTACCGTTCAGCTGCAGGGATAAAGGCCAGAGGTAGGACAAGCTTGCCGTCTTCGTCCTGCATGCGCAGCAACACTTCGTAGTGTTCCCCCATTTGAGCAGTATTCGAGGTCGAAATAATTGTCTGGTAGTAGAGACAGAAACGATCTTGTTGGAGGGCACGGTGGATGCGCTCCACCCACTGCATCTGCTCCCGCCGATGTCGCAGCTCTTCGTCATGTACTTGATAGAAACATACCCGATTGCGGCCAGTGTTTTTAGCTTCCTGGCAAGCGACATCTGCGGCGATCATCAAGTTTTCGGCTACCTGGGACTCTTCTTCGATCACCACCGCGCCGATGCTGATGCCGATGGTGAAGCTATTATCGCGCCAGACGAAGCGGAACTGTTGCAGGCACTCGATCAATCCATCGACAATCCTCTGGGCCTCTTCGCCCGAACATTTCCACAGCAACAGCCCGAACTCGTCGCCACCTAGGCGTGCCAGGGTATCGCTGGAGCGCACATTCATCTTCAGCAGGTGGCTCACCTGCTTCAAGAGTTCGTCTCCAGCCGCATGACCGCAGGTATCATTGACGATTTTGAACTGGTCGAGATCCATGTAGCACAGGGTATGCAGACTACCGTAGCGTTCAGGGGCCTGCAGTACTTGATTGAGCTTATGCTCGAAGGCCCGTCGGTTGAGCAGACTGGTCAACCAGTCGTGGGTCGCCTCGAAGCTCATCTGTTTGCGATGGGTTACTTCCTGGGCGAGCAACTGTGCCTGGGCGAGGGCGATCCCTACCTGGGTGGCCACGGCCTCCAGCAATTGGATCTCCTCTTCGCTCCAGTGGCGCGTAGCGCTGCACTGGTGTAGGTTGATGACTCCATTGGGTTTACCCTGGTAAGAAGTGCGAATAGCCAGAATTGAGCGAATACTGTTGGCATGAACCCAGGGGAGCATCCCTTTGAGCAGTGGCTCGGTGCAGGCGTCCACCGAGGCAATCGCGCGATCTTCCGCCAGCAACTGCTCCATGTAGCGATTCCCGCCAACCAGCACTTCTAGGTGCGCAGCGGTATTAATACCGGGTCTCAGGAACTCAGCGACGAAGGGAACCACAGGTAGCGGTGCTTCGATGTAGGTGAGGATGACACATCGATCTACAGAAAATGCCTGAGCAATCTTGGTTGCAGTGGTCTGGAAAATTTGTTGGGCATCTAGGCTCTTGCGCACTTGTTCAGTAATTTGCTTGAGCAGCAGGGTTTGCTGTAACTGGTTTTGCAGAGCGATGCGACTTTGAAGCAGTGCCTCTTCGGCCAGTCTGTGCTCGGTAATGTCGTGCATGACGACCACCGCTCCGAGTTTGTTGCCCTGACTATCGAAGATTGGCTCTCCATCGGCGAGTATCCTGCGCGCCATGCCACCAAGTGGGGCAATCACCATCTCGGCGCTGCGCACATGCTCCCCCTGGAGAGCCCGAAACAGTGGGATCTCTTCGGTGCGCAGGGGGGTCATCCCATCGGCTTGGTAAAGTTTGTAGTGGTTAGCCCAGTGCTCAGGACTGAGCGCTTCCTGGGCTCTGCCATGGAAATTCTGACTGGCGGAGTTAAACAGAGAGAGCGTTCCTTTGGCGTCGCAAGCAGCGATGCCGTCTCCGATATTTTCCAGCATGGTTCGTAGAAATTCGCGCTCTTTGTATAGGGCGCGCTCAGCATTTTTGCCCTCAATGAACTGTCCGATCTGACCTGCCAAGCCGTCGAGCACCAGCAGCATTTCTTGGTCTTGATGCTTGCGGCTGGAACTGATTAGCACTATTGCCCCAAGAATCTGGCCACTACTGCGGAGGGCAAAACCGACTGTGCAGGGCAAATTCTCTCGGGCATCGGCATGCGAGTAGCTTGTCTCTTCGCTCAGAGCGCCTAGCCACTCCGACTGGCCCGTGACCCAGACGCGGTGGAGCAGATCCAGTTTTTGGACAACGCCCACCCTATGGTCAGCACCCGCTAGTGTCTCGCTATGCCAGCAGTGCATCAGTCGCAGTCCATCCGCTGGCTCCCTGGCCAACCACAATTCCCCTGTTTCCCAGTCCAATCCCTGGCAGAGGATCTGCAGAAGTTGGAGGGCGGCTTCGTCGAGGGTCGAAGCATTTACAAGGCAGTGGGTGAGGGCGTTGTCGATATTTAAGACCCGTTCTTTTTCCTGGCGGCTTTCATCTATACGGTTGAGGGAGCGGGAATTCCACCAGATTAAGGCAATAAACAGAGCCATAGTCAAAACAGCGTTCATCGACAACACCACAGAATTGTCGTAGAACCCGCTCTGCACCGCCTTCAGGCACAATCCGTTGATGGCCAGCGGAACGATCACTGATGCAGGCAGCAATCGGCGGGCGACCATACCGCCTGCGGCCCTAGATAGGAGAGTGGAGATAAAGATCCTGTCGGGTTGGGCGGTCAAGATCCCGCCACAGAGCACCACGAACGCGGCTGCGGTATGCAATGCCATCGGTGTCGGGATGACGATATTTGTAAATGCCTCGACGCTATAGAGGTACCCGACCAGCGTCACCAGGGCACATACACTCGGCACAAGCAGGATTAAGGGAGCGGGATTTTGTCTATTCCCGCGGCGCACATCCAGCAATAATAGAGCAATGCCGGTCAGCACGAAGCAAACCGTTGTAATAAGAGCCATCCTTCCAGGAGAGGATGTACCTATAGCACCTAGAGGCTCTTTGAAAAGCAGTTGATCGATGCCGAGGTTCCAGGCGAAAAGGTATTCGCCGAGGGTAAGAGCGCCAATCAATAGCACAACGACGCCACAAGCGAAGCGCACTACCCTGGTGAATGTTTTGGCGTATTCTGGCACCTGCATCTGTGATAAAAACAAGCACAAGCCGCTGAGCATAAGCCCCACAGCGGTATTGGCTTTCATCTCCACAAGACCAGGTAGCACCCCTTTAAGTGCGTGATTGTCGAACTGCCACCCAACCAAAACTAGGCACCCCACTACTAGGACAAAAAAGCCACAAACCTGGGCTAAATGCCTAAGTGAGTCAGTGAGTTCGCAGCGACGAGAGTAGTTCACAGGAATAATATGGCAGGTTAACTCCTAGGTTTCCCACATCCACAGAGGAGCAGTAGAGGTTCTGGTGAAGATTTGATATGTAGCGCCTCTGCGGAACGTGTTTCGAGCTTGTACTAGTAAAGACAGTCGCAAGCAGGATGCCGTGTTCGCTCATGACTTTGAGTGAATAATCCTTACTGTAGGGATGAAGCGTAAGCATCTGCCGAAATGAGTTCCAAATGTTTCTATTAATGCAATTGAAGCAAACATTACGCGTTGATCTTGTCTGCTGCGCTGGAAGATGCCAATCAAACTTATTTTGATAGTAGTAATACTATGTGATCCCTGGCTGCAGCTTCCGTTCCACGACCCCTATTTGGGGGAAGTAGTTTTCCGTTTGGGCGTTCATTGACGAAGCGTTTCAGCTCTCGTGGCGTGAAGTTCAAGGTCGTCATGAGTAGAAGCTGCTGTTGATGCTCTGGGCTACCTTTTGGGTAGGTAGCAATTACGTCTTTGTAACGCTGCATCCTCTTTGCCCCAACTTCGTCATCGCGTGCTGCTAGTCGATCTACCACAAGCTACTCTAGCAAATCAATTTCAGTAAATCTTGCCCGCAATGCTTGAGTGAGTTGATCTTTCTCCCTTGCCGATTCCTGTTCAATCAAACTTGGAGAACTAGCTGCCAAAGGAATTTCATCACTACAAATCGATGCCTGGAGCCCGCTGTCCCGATCATGGTTGAAGTAATGCTTGTGCCCTAATCAAAATGTATCAGTGGGAGCGAGAGCCCTAAACTGGACAGCCGTCGCGCAGAGCGTTCAGGTCGATATCCACTGGCATTTCTGGCGAAGGTTTTGGATCTGCAAAGGTAAAAGCGTAGGCAGTCTCGTGGTGAACCCGAAGATATTCAAGGCGCTCTACATCGCTGTCTAGCGTTCCTGCTTCATCGGCCTGGTAACCCAGGGCCTCCACAGGTGACACGCAGTTAACCCCCTGGGGCTTCGACACCGCCATTCCAGCGGCTAACTCTATTCCTAGTCTGTGCGCTTGTCAGAAGCCGAAGCTCTTTCGTTTGAGTCACGCTAAAGTATACCATAGTTCCATCGGTGTTTACTCTGTGAGGTCGCTTCCACCTACCCCCAGGGGGCTAGCCCCCCAAGAGGGTTTCCTTCGGGGCACTTCGCGTCGCAGCACAAGGCTGGGAGTACTCCCGCTTCCCTTAAATAGAATCAATCCTTCGCCTCACGTATTGCACTTGGTGGCCGAAATAAATCGCCTCGCCCATTTTCCAAGATGCAGAGTTGTTCCAATTTACGCCGCAATACTCACTTGCTCCTCAACTGCAGCAGGCTTGCTTAAGCGAGGAGGCACGACCTGGCTACCCCCCAACAACCCCTCTAACACG
The DNA here is from genome assembly GCA_014379585.1 of Gloeobacterales cyanobacterium ES-bin-313. GTDB lineage: Bacteria > Cyanobacteriota > Cyanobacteriia > Gloeobacterales > Gloeobacteraceae > JACMLN01. The sequence goes on from JACMLN010000015.1 coordinate 42,793, forward strand.
ACTTTGAAAACTGCTTGGGCTTTGCGCTCCTTGAACATTTCAATTTGAGCTTGGGCTGACGATGCACGGCTCATCTTACGGACAAGGGCTTCTCTTAGATAGGCTGCGTGTCGCCCTTCGTCTAGGGCAATACCGACTAAGCCACTACGCAGGGGGTCTGAAGGCGGTAAAGCTCTGGCCATGCGTGCAAAGTCGTGTTGGGCATCAGCCTCAAGGACATGGGTGGTTGCCATCATCATCTGAAGGCTGCTCATACAGGTTTCTGACAAGCGTAACCAAATCTGATTTAAGCGCCAACCCAAAGCACTCTGAGGAGAACTTGCCACAGGTGCCCGTCTTGCAGAAGAAGCCTCGGTGGTTGGCCGTGAAGCTCAGGAAGTAAGTGCTGTTGAAAATACCTTGAGAACTTTTGGAGCAGAGAGTTTCAGACTTCGCTACTTGAACTTGTTCGCAGAGCATGAAAAGCAGTGCTGACAGTTGCCCATCTTGTGAAGTATGCTGAGAGAGTGTTCAAGAATCTTTACATTTGAGGTTTCGTTAGATGGCTTCCAACAAGAATGTTGAGATTAACGGTGAAGACCGTAACGCCTTCGTCTTTGGTCTGTCCCCCCAGGCTGAACTTTGGAATGGGCGATTGGCAATGCTAGTAGCAACTTACGTTCTTCTCAAAGACGTGCTGCACCTGTTCTAAATTTCCAATCTAAAGTAGGTCGGCTTAACTAAACATTAGACTTGCAAACTCTAAAGTAATTGCTCAGAGGCTACTTTAGAATAACTGCATGTTTGGTTTTTTAGGCCAACCTACTTAGTTTTCAAGATGAGCCATAACGACCGCATCTTGAAAGCGCGTAAGAGACAGTGTTGTGTCAATAAGCTCAGCCACAAAAGACTTTTACGAAGTCAATAGCTTCTTGTTTCTTAGGCGAGGCGGCATGAACATTTGCACTCAGCCTAATGTTCAATAGTGATTCGGCTGATTTTGCCATCAAGATAAATGAATTGAGTACTACTTGGGAGAGAGGTAATAGTGGAACAGCACGCTGTCGGTGCGTTGTGCATGGAAGAAGGAAGATGGTGGTTAGAGATCATCACAAATGAACCGTATTTATACCTATTCGGCCCATTCGATACGACTGATGAAGCCGACAATAAAAGTGACGAATACTTTCAAGACCTTGAAGCTGAAGGTTGGAAGATTGTTTCAAGCAAGATGACCCAATTAGGGGATGCCAGGAAGAGGCTATCTGCACCAGCACATTTAAGGCAATAGTGACAATTGCTCTTGCGGCGAAGTATGTTGGGAGAGGGTTCAAAAAGCTTTTCATTCGAGGTTTTCTTAGATGAATTCCAACAAGAATGTCAAGATTAGCGCCGAAGACCCAAATGCTTTCGTCTTCGCTTTCCCCCCCAAACTAAACTTTAGAATGGACGGCTGGTGATCATGGTCGCTACCTAAGTCATTCTCAAAGACATGCTGCACCTGTTCTTAGGGACTTCATTATCGGTTGACTGATGTAATTGTGAAGTGCACTTTCAGAAACTTCGCTTCTTCAGCTTGCTGAAGAAGCGAACTTGGAGCTGCTTGAGACACTGTAAGCGTCAAATGCAAACCGTGGCATTTTAAAATATGCCTTGGAAACGCTTTTTGTTGAGGAGTGGTTCAAGCCCATATTTACCACAAGAGGACGACTTAAATGCTCGTAGTCTCTTTCACTCCTGACTTTGCATCTTTCGGTGCAATCTTTGCCCAAACTGATGTTACAAAGCCTTAGAAACATTAGGATCGTTGACCTCTGGCCAATTCAACTTGGTCTACAACGCATTCTCGTTCGCAATTGCAGCCATGTTTGCAGCGGCTCTGTTCTTCTTCAACGCCCAGAATCAAGTTGATCAACCTTATCGACTAGCCCTACTTGTTTCAGCGATCGTTGTCAGTATTGCTGGGTACCACTACTTTCGAATCTTCAATAGTTGGGATGCCGCCTACATCTTGAAGGATGGCACCTATTCCCCAACTGGCGCACCATTTAATGATGCCTACCGCTATCTGGATTGGCTATTGACTGTGCCGTTGTTACTGGTTGAGGCTGTTGCCGTGTTGGCCTTGCCTTCGAAAGAGTCAAAGCCCTTACTGGATGTACTGGCGAAACCTGTGTTTGGTCTTCTTATCTTCGCGATTGCCCTTGTGAAAACAAAGGTTGATCTTGAAGGCAATGTCCCCCATGCCGCGAACGGTAAAACAGCAAACATGCTGGAAGGCACTCTTGCCTCCTAGCACAAAGCAGTAACCTAGGCGAATACTCTCAAAGTGGTTATGAAAGATCTTCTTTCTTAACCGCTTTTTGGGAGGCATCTCAGCAAGGATCTGCTACTTTGTCCACCTGTGTCCGTCTTCGTGACCCATTAGGTAGGCAACGTTGACGAGTTGTTTAATGAGTGCGGTAAGTTTGAGGCCGATGATTGGATCAAATTCTGCAGTGACATCGAGCATGAGGTGTTCGGAAGAATTGAGCAGTTCTTCTGGAGCGCGTTGGATTTGTAATTGGTTCATGGCGATCACCTGTTAGTTATCTTGATAGAGCGGCGTGCTTACATGGCAGGAGAGGCCGATTGCTGAAGACATGGACTCAGAGCTGTTCAAACAGACTCATTGTTTGAGAGTTAGACAAGAAAAGCGGCTGATACGAAGCAAGGGTTGCGAACTTCTGCCCACACAGAGAGCAAAGCTTGACAATTTAGATCTTGCGGATGAGTGACAGCACAAGCTTAACATTTTGTTACTTTATGATACTGCGTAGACCTAGGCAATGGCTACCCCTTCTTCTCGCGCTCGACGCAATGGAGGTCTAAAGCATTGCTTCATCTACCTTTCAGGTAAAAACATTTGTGTCACGTAGTGAGTCTCAGCCTACCCCTTGCTCCCACTGCCTGTCTGCTTGAAGAACCACAGTTTTGAGAAGAAACCGCGCACTGTGGTGGAAATATACTGATTTCGTGTCAACACTAGTCACGCGGGATGGTCTGCCCGTCCGTTGTCCTACTGCGCAGGAGTGGGGAACTTCTAGGGAGGGGAAGTAGGGGGTAGATGGGTGAACAGAGAGATTGTCTGCTTGGCCACGATCAGCGAAATCGTTTCGGAATGTAAAAAAGGCTGGCACAGATTTGCCGCATACCACATACTGTTCAGAAATTTGATCCCCAGCACTTTCAATTGGTCATCCCAACATGTCAACTGATCTAAACAATCAGAGCATTCAAAGTCCTCTACCCAAATTCCCATAGAATCATTTGCTCCAAGCATCGAGAAGCAGATAGCGCAAGTCTGTGCCCAACTGCGAGCCTTCGCGCTCGAACAGCCAAGTCCCAGGTATGCGCCGATCACTTGGCAAGAGCGTCACAGCAAACTTGGCTCTGTCTCGAAGCGGCAAAAGCAAACGCCCCAACCTGTATTAACCAATTCCGATTATTGATGTCTCAAGCAACTGCAATCACAGAGTCGGCAGCACCGGGAACACACTTGGGAGCACAGCGACAACGGCGGGTTCAGTGTTAGCGGTGGGCAGCATGCTATGGGGACTTTTGAAGTTCTCCTGGGCGTCTACCGACTGGCAGGCCACCATTGTCTTGACATGCTCACCCTCATCGTCGCGGATCGCAACGAAGACGTCGTAGAGGTTCTCAATCACAGGGCGGCGCCCCTCGGGCTTCCGGCTAGTCTGGAACTCGTCGAACATGTACAGGTCGCCGTTGCTGTAGTAGTTGAGTGCCACCGCTGGGGCGGACAGACTCTTGAGTTGCTCACCGTCGGACTTGAGAAAGCCGTCGTAGGTATGGAAGGCATGCTCTTCGACCTGTTCCATAAAGGCGTAGGCCGAGCGTGGGGAGGCCAAGTACAGCACCACCACCACCCAGTAGTAAATGAGCGCCGAGGTGCGGGCGAACAACCGGTCCCCCCAGTGGGCATTGCCCCCTAGCGACTCCATAATGAGCAGGTGGTGCAGTTCGTTCCAGGTCTCGGCGAAGTGGACTTTCAGCCAGTCGGCCTTGCGCCACAGACCCAGAGTCTCGTAGAGGTGTAGCACCGACAGGAACGAGAAGTACGGCACCCGGGCGACGGTTTCAAGCACGTAGAATCGGGGGTAGGTACGATTCTTGTAAAGAACGTCGATGAAAAAAACTAGAGTTTTCACAAGGAAGCGGATCATACAAACTCCCTCACAGGATGTGGCTCGGACTATCTTTTGGTATCCGGCAGATTCGATCTTACCCAGCGGTGGCAGCGGCCCCGCTTTTCTTAAGGATTTCTCTTACAGCATCATCCCAGCACCGCTGTGAAAGCTAATCTGACACTTCGATCAAAAACTTGTAAACTTATGTAAAGAGCAACGATGGGGGATCTTGAGATGCCGAAGATAGTCTTTGAGGACAAAATTTACACTTGCGAGATGGGTGCAAACCTGCGCCAATTTTTGCTTTCCCAAGGTGCATCACCTTATAACGGCCCTGCCAAAGCGATCAACTGCCTAGGCCTAGGCACCTGTGGCACCTGTTCTGTGGGGATTCGTGGGGAAGTTTCTCAACTCAGTGGGATGGAAAAATTTCGCCTCAGCCTCCCACCCCATAAAGGGAGCGAGGGAGGCCGCCGTCTTGCCTGTCAAGTGCAAGTTCTTGGTGACGTTGAAGTCATTAAATACGAAGGCTTTTGGGGGCAAGGAGAAACACAAAATCCTCAAACAACCGCTCAGTAATCGTCGGTTGTGACACTCCTTCAAGTAGCCTAAGAGGGTGCGTTCAGAAACGCGAAGCAGGTGGGTGATTTCCCAATGAGACGATTCTGAAACCTGATCAGCCTTGTGAGCTTGAGCTGTCTCATACCAATTACGGACGATCTGTTGTGCATCGCTTTTGCCATTACTGCTACTTGGCAACTCGACTTCTGCAACAGGAGTTGAAGGTCGAGGCCGAGGTGTCCCTCTGGGCTTCACAGGATTTACCGGAGGAGACTCACTGGAAATCACTTTCGTTAAAGTTGGAATCGAAGTGCGTTCTTGGGGCTTTTCAGCCAACAACGCACGCTTGGATCTGGGCGAGTCTCTCCAGATGTACTTGAACTGGTTCAAAGTCAAAATCCTGAGCGAAACTCATCGTAAATAGCCTGATAAACTGTATTATTTGAACTCTATGTATACGGTAAGCAACCACTTCAAGAATATCATTAATTTCGGTTATTACAGCTTCTGATTCAGCTATAGTTACCAGATAGTTTGTACATGAGTATAGTCTAAAATCTTGGCATCACGGCTGAGTATAGGAATTCCATATCTTCTGGCAATGGCAACTAGAATCTGATCTGCTGGATCTTTGTGAAAGTCTCCCGGTAGTTTCGTGCTAGCAATGGCATCAAGGGGATTTAGAGGTTCGACAACATAGTGATCCTGCTTTACACGTGCATTCAGGCAGTCATTGTCTGACCCGTTGCCAAAGCTGCATCAGCAGTGTCCCGTGAATGAACCACTGCTTCGCCCTTAGGCAGATTCATAGAAAGACCGACAGTTGCAAGCGTCCGCCGAACATAAAACAGGTGCCGCTCTTCAACTTCCTCATCAGCACGATACACAGGCAAAGCGACGATTACCCCATTGCGATCAAATACGATGCTGTCCTCTCGGAACTTTTCAACGAACCCGAGAGCACAGAGCGCGTTACTCAAATCTTCAAACACAACCTTTTTGCTTGCCATGGTTAGCTGCTACCGATAATTTGCTCGATCAGCACGTTTTTCCGTGTTCTTAATTCCCTTATCGTAACCTCCTCTAAAATATTCGCTACTGGGATGCGAACCGTAGAGGTTTTTTGGCCGGGTTTCGGCGGATTCTCCCGGAAATGCTCCTGCACATTCATCCAAAAGCGGATGCAGGAAGCATTGGAATCTTTTGACCAGACTCTACCCACTAATAGTTGGGTACACATCGTCGAACGCAAGGGTAAAACCCGCATTCACCTTTCACCTTTGCCTGCCCAGTCAGAACCTATCAGCCTGACACGTATCAAATTGGAACTGGTACGTCGGTGGCCGATGACTAGCTTGCTGGACATTCTCAAAGAAGCAGACCTCTCAATTGGTTTTAGCGACTGTTTCAAGAGTGCAGCTAGCCGCGAGAACTTGGAACATACCCAATTGCAACGGCGGCTACTACTGTGCCTGTTTGGGCTGGGCACGAACACGGGTCTCAAACGGATTATTGCCGGGGATCATGGGGTCAGCATCGATGAGTTGCGTTACGCCCAACGCCGCTACATCAATAAGGAAGCTTTGCGTGCAGCGATCGCCCAGGTTGGGGAGGATGTCAACCCTACGAGTCGCGCTGTACAGGCTGGATACCTACGTTCTGAGGTTCGGACGCAGGTACCCCCGCAGCGTTGCAACGCGGTGAAAACCAAGGCGCTCGTACACCGATAGCCCGTCCGGACTGGCCTGCAGGGTCGCGCTGCGC
>JACMLN010000140.1 GCA_014379585.1 Gloeobacterales cyanobacterium ES-bin-313
ATCTGCGAAAAACCCAATTTGCTTCACATCGCTAACCCCAACCTCTCACAATCCTTCTCCAAATCCGCATCACCACGCGTATCGCCATGAGCCTGGGACGCGCAGCGTCATACCTACCGTGCCACCAGTCCACAGATTTGGGTCGTTGCGCACCCGCCCGCATCGTGAGACGAAATCTGCGCAACCCAGCAACACCAAGTATCGAGCCACTAAAGTTGCCAAGGGGGTGTGGGGGACAGGCTTCTGTCCCCCACGGGGTGGGAGTCCAGAGGGAGGGGCTCGCCCCTTCCCTTTGGTGCCGTTCGCCATATTTATCGCAACCCACCAAAATAAAAATAATGCGTAGTTTGATTCGGCATCCCCGCAGTCCCAGGGAAAGGCGCAACATAGTTTACCCCCGACATACCTCGTGATTAATCGCTCAATTGAAAGACGAAACGGCGCAACTGGAAAGCTTGATCAGCATATTACATTTGTGTTACACTTGTAATCAATATACTCTCTGGCTTTCCCTCCCATGCCCTACGAACCCTTAGACCTTGAAACTGCAACTCCTGTCCTCTCTTGGGCAGGCCACCCTCTCGCAGATCAAGAGAACAAAATGGCACGCAATGTGGCCTCATTGCCTTTTGTCTTCAAGCATGTCTCCTTGATGCCCGATGTCCATTTAGGCAAAGGAGCGTTGGTCGGTTCTGTCCTTGCCACCAAAGATGCGATTTTGCCTACCGCTGTTGGTGTGGATATTGGCTGCGGTATGCACGCCATCAAGACCCATTTCAAGGCTGAACAGCTAGAAGGCAAGCTCCGCAAGATTCGCCAAGAAGTAGAAGCGTTAATTCCTGTCGGTCAAGGCGAGAACCGCGAAGTGGAAACCGCTGTCACCAACTGGCAGGGCTGGGAAGCGTTTGCGGATCTGCACCCTGGGGTCAGTCGCTCCAAGCAAAAAGCCCTCAAGCAGTTGGGTTCTTTGGGGGGTGGCAACCACTTTATCGAAGTCTGTGTCGATACCCAGGACACGGTCTGGTTGATGTTGCACTCTGGATCGCGGGGCATCGGCAATCTGCTCGCCCAACGCCACATCGACACCGCCAAAGATCTCGCAAAGCTCAGTGAATTAAAGCTTCCTGACCCAGATTTGGCCTACTTCGTAGCTGGCACGCCTGAATTTGATGCCTACTGGCACGATCTGCAGTGGGCACAAGAATATGCCCGCTTCAACCGCGATGTGATGATGGCTCGCCTCAAGCGCGTCGTCGAAAAGCATCTCGCCGGTGGGACTGCCGCCAAGCCCGTGCTCTCGGTCAACTGTCACCACAACTACGCCGAGCGGGAAGTCCACTTTGGCGAAGAAGTATTGGTCACTCGCAAGGGCGCTGTCCGTGCCCAGACCGATGACTACGGGATCATTCCTGGATCTATGGGTGCCAAGTCTTTCATCGTGCGCGGCAAGGGCAACCTCCAAAGTTTCTGTTCTTGCTCCCACGGAGCAGGTCGCCGCATGTCCCGCAACAAGGCCAAAGAAAATTTCACCCTAGACGATCTGATCGCCCAGACCAAAGGGGTCGAGTGCCGCAAAGATGAAGGGGTGCTCGACGAAATTCCCGGTGCCTACAAAGATATCGACACCGTCATGGCCCAACAAGCCGACTTGGTGGAAGTGGTAGCGACCTTGAAGCAGGTGCTCTGTATCAAGGGCTGAGGGACAGGCCAAAATGGAGAAGTTGCGTTTTGTGAAGCCTAATGGTGAACTTCGGTTTTGTGAGCAAAGACGACACGAGCGACGATGATCTGTTCTACAGACAACCCCGGTTGGTGCTCCACATCGATTCGGGCTTCATCAACAGTCTGCAGGAGGTCTACCGTCGCTTTTTAAAAGCAGACATGCGCGTCTTGGACTTGATGAGCAGTTGGGTGTCTCACTTACCTGAAGAAATCAAGTTCGCCAAAGTGGTGGGTCATGGCATGAACAATGTCGAGCTTGCCGCCAATCCACGCCTCGACGAGTTTTTTGTGCAAAACCTCAACAAAGATGCCAAGCTCCCCGCCGCAGACAGCACATACGATGCCGTCTTGAATACCGTGTCCATTCAATATCTCGAAAATGCCACAGCTGTCTTAAAAGAAGCCTATCGCGTAATTAAACCCGGTGGTGTGGCGATCATCAGCTTTTCCAACCGGATGTTTCCCACCAAAGCGGTGAGCCTTTGGACAGAGCGAGAAGAAGAACAGCGCCCTGAATTAGTGCGCCAGTACCTCGTTGCCGCCGGTTTTCAAGAAATCGAAATCGTTCAGCGTCAAGCCTCTGCTCTAGGTTGGCTTTTTCAGCAGGGAGATCCTTTCTACTGCTTGATCGCGCGGAAAACCTGAGATCTTTTGACGTTCATCAATGTGCCACAATAAACAGCTGGTGCCCAGGAAGGGAATAGAACTGTGAAAATTTCTGATACTGAACAAACGATGCGCAAGGCGATCGATGCCACTGCCAACAACTTTGCCACGATCCGCACAGGCCGTGCTTCCACCTCCCTACTCGACCGCTTGAATGTCGAGTACTACGGAACACCGACATCGCTGAAAACCTTGGCGACCGTCTCCACCCCCGATGCCTCGACGGTGATGATTCAGCCCTACGACCGCAGTTCCCTCAAGCTGATCGAAAAGGCGATTATGGAGTCCGACATCGGGCTCCCCCCAAGCAACGATGGCAAGTCGATTCGCCTGAATATCCCACCCCTCACTGCCGAGCGCCGCAAAGATCTGACGAAAGTAGTGGCACGTCTGGCTGAGGAAGGCCGGGTGGCTGTCCGCAATATTCGTCGCGATGCCATCGACACAATTCGTAAAGAAGAGAAAAACTCTCAGACTTCCGAAGATGAATCTCGCGATTTGCAAGAAGAAGTCCAAAAGCTCACCGACAAATCCATCCAGCAGATCGATAAGCTCTTAGAAGCCAAAGAAAAAGAAATCATGACAATTTGAGATTTCTTTTTCTTCATTGGCGGGAAATTTACTTTCTCGCCAATAAATATTGTGTTTTCATTCCAATAGAAGTCGATAGCAGATCTTCAGCCAGTATTTCCACGTATCTCCACGGATTCAGTGGAAATTGCGGATCGGTTTTCACTGAAGCACCGCAGTCAAAATCAGTGACGACAAGCGTTTACACAGCGATGCAGGCGATGAAATACAAGCAACTTTATAGCAGATTGGTCTGTCAACACCCAGAAAAGTAGTATTTCTTTCATCCACATATTTTATAGCTGCAGCTGTGTTTTGCATGGTGGAGCGAAGCATTTTATTGCTCAAATAGTTGTACTCCCTTGATGATTTTTTGATTATTCCTAAAGGCATATTTCCTGAGAAATATTTCCTATTTAAATCAATCTGCGGTATAAATAAATCGCTAAGGGAGTGTGAGCAATTACGGATGACGGGCGCAGCAATGTGCCCGTTTTTTTTTCATCTTTCAATCCTTATTCAGAACTTAAACTAGGCTTAATAATCGAAAATAGATATTGATTTTCAAGCCTCTATGCTGCATAAATAGAATGTCTCCAAAGGACAGGACTACCTTGGTTAACGTCAGGTTATCAAGGTAAACACTAGGTAAACAAGGGGTTATTTTTAAATGCCCCATATACATTGCATAACCTTTCAAAAGGGCGAGGAATTCATGAAACTAAGTGAAGCGTTGATGATGCGATCCGATATCCAAAAGCGCGTTGAGCAACTGCGGGAGCGCCTTAAAGTAAGCGTTCAAGTCCAAGATGGCGCTGTACCACCCGAAAAGCCCCAGGCATTGCTATTGGAGTCAGAAAGGTTACTTGGACAGTTATCCAACTTGATTTGCCGAATCAACCGTACAAATCTGTCCACGAATGTGAACAGTGAGATGACGTTAACGGATGCGCTGGCGCAACGGGATGTTCTTGCCCTTCGCATCAGTATGATGAAAGCCGTCGCTGAGGCCGCTTCTGGTCGCGTCCTCCAGTACAGCCGTTCGGGCGTGCGTAGCGTTCCGACGATCGATATTGCATCAATTCGGCGGCAAATTGATCACCTTTCTAAACAGTATCGCGAACTAGATACGGACATTCAAAGAAGTAATTGGATGACCGACTTAATTGAAATCTAAAAGTACAAGCAGGTAGCCAATCGCACCTAGAAGCGAACACAAGGCGACAACTGCCGAAGTTGTAATTTGGTAGTGCCGGGGCGCACGATCTATACTTGCAAGATGCCCAGCATCGATACATGTGTACTGATCACCGTTCACGATTAACTACCCTGTGTTGGTCTAGGTGTTTTTGGTGAGGGTGGGTAAGGGGTCTTCGTACTGCCAAGCTTTGTTGGTTCCTAGGTATGCTGGTTGTCTACAGCGATGAGGAACCCATGTCTGATCAACTGCGTAGTCACAGCGTTACCCAAGGGGTACAACGCTCTCCGAATCGTGCCATGTTGCGGGCGGTCGGATTTGGGGATGATGATTTTGAAAAGCCGATTGTTGGCATTGCCAACGGTTACAGTAGTATTACCCCCTGTAATATTGGTCTCGGGGAATTGGCGCTCAAAGCCGAGGCGGCCATCAAAGAAGCAGGGGCGATGCCCCAAACCTTTGGAACGATCACGATTAGCGATGGGATCTCTATGGGAACTGAAGGGATGAAGTATTCCCTGGTTTCCCGCGACGTGATCGCCGACAGTATTGAAACCGTCTGTAACTGCCAAAGTCTGGATGGGGTGCTAGCCATCGGTGGTTGCGACAAAAATATGCCTGGAGCAATGATCGCCTTTGCTCGCCTTAATATTCCGGCCATTTTCGTCTACGGTGGCACGATCAAACCGGGACATTACGGTGGCAAAGATCTGACCATCGTTAGTGCCTTTGAAGCCGTCGGCCAATTTAGTGCGGGCAAGATCGACGAGAAAGAACTGCTGGAAGTCGAGCGCCGTTCCTGCCCTGGCGCTGGCTCCTGTGCAGGAATGTACACCGCTAATACGATGTCCTCCGCTTTTGAAGCCATGGGGATGAGCCTGATCTACTCTTCGACCATGGCTGCTGAGGACGACGAAAAAAAAGAAAGTGCCGCTCTCTCCGCCAAAGTTTTAGTGGAAGCGATCCACAAACAGATTCTGCCCAGTCAGATCCTCACCCGTAAAGCCTTCGAAAATGCTGTCGCTGTGATCATGGCCATTGGCGGTTCCACCAATGCGGTATTGCACTTGTTGGCCATCGCTCACTCCATGCAGGTGCCTTTAACACTCGATGACTTTGAGGTGATTCGCGGCAAAGTGCCTGTCCTCTGCGACCTCAAACCCAGTGGGTTTTACGTCACCACCGAATTGCATCGCGCTGGCGGTGTTCCCCAGGTGATGAAAATGCTGCTCGTCCACGGCCTACTCCACGGTGATGCCCTAACGATTACGGGGCAAACCATCGCCGAGGTGTTAAAAGATATTCCCGATGCGCCACCCGAAGATCAAAAAGTGATCCGCCCCTGGGAAAAACCGGTCTACGCCCAAGGTCACTTAGCAATTCTCAAAGGCAACCTAGCCACCGAAGGCGCTGTCGCCAAGATCACCGGGGTCAAAAAACCGATCATTACTGGCCCTGCCCGTGTCTTCGAATCTGAAGAAGATTGCATGGCGGCGATCCTGGCTGGCCAGATACAAGCAGGGGATGTGCTGGTGATCCGCTACGAGGGTCCTAAAGGTGGGCCTGGAATGCGGGAAATGCTCTCCCCCACCTCAGCAATTATTGGTGCTGGTCTTGGCGACTCGGTCGGCTTGATCACAGATGGGCGATTCTCCGGGGGTACCTACGGCCTCGTCGTCGGCCACGTCGCTCCAGAAGCGTTTGTCGGTGGCACGATTGCTTTGGTGCAGGAAGGGGATTCTATTACCATCGACGCTCCTAGGCGCGCGATCGAGTTACATGTTTCTGACGAAGCCCTTGCCGAACGCCGCCAATCTTGGACGCCACCCGCACCTCGTTATACCCGTGGAGTGTTGGCCAAGTACGCCAAGTTGGTTTCAAGTAGCAGTTTAGGAGCCGTCACCGATTAAATAGATATGCAGCAAGATCTCAAGGCTGGTGCACAACGTTTACCCGTTCCCAGCCTAAGGGATCAACATATATTGCAAGGGATCTTCTTGTTCCGCCCAAAAGATACAGGTTTCTGTCGGGGTAAGCTCTTCGTGATCGAGGGAGAGCAGTGCATGATCGGTAAAAAGCTGATCAAAACTTGACAGTAATGGCCATTGAATGAGCGGGCGGCTGCACCAATTAAGCACGAGGTCGAGCATATCGCTTGGTCCTTTCTTTTTGGCATTGGCACAGATGAGGTATAACTCTTCAAAACCGATACGCAACTCTAGAGGATAGTTGTAGAGGGTGCCAGCATGAACGCGATCTACGTATTCGATCAATCCTTTCGCAATCAAATAGACTGGCCTGATGCAGGATAATTGATGTTCTTCAAGAATGAATGCTCTATCCAGAACGCTATCGTTGTCGAGGCTCGTTTCTGTCATAGTGATTTGCATGGGATACTTCCGAATTTTTGGCTTCAAAAGAACAGCGCTGCACCGCTTCCATCAACTTGAATACGTGATGGGAACCCAACCTTCGCTATCCGTACAATCAACAGCCTAAAGGAAGTTTGGAGATGATTTGTAAGGTTTTCGTGAACCCCCGATGAAAAAGGGTGGCAAATACGTAAAAATACTTCTCGGTATATCATCAAACATTCCTAAAACAGTTCTCGATACACTGTAGAAAGATATGCACGGCACGGTCTATTTGGCCTGTGCGAAATCCTTGGTATTCAGCTAATTTTGCGCAGTTACCCACCTTCTTTACGCCCACGTCAGCCTAGGACAGCCTGACCATAATATTGACTTTTTTATAGAGGCGGCACTCAGACTCGAACTGAGGGTGAGGATTTTGCAGACCCTTGCCTTACCACTTGGCCATGCCGCCGGAACTTCCGATTCACAATCATAGCGGATCTCAGTACACTTTGGGTGCAGAGCAATTTCTAGGCTGGTGTACCGTAGAAAAAGCTTACTTAAGAAAATGCCTTTTATGAACGATAGTCTCCGCGTTGTTTACCTGCTTGCGCTGGCTGGGTTGCTCGGTTGGTTGGCATGGCAAGTCTTCCGGCAAGTCCGCCGTAACTTGAGTGTCGAAGGGGTGATCAATGAAGTTCAGCCGAAGCTGAAACTGGGCACAGCCACGGCTCAAGAGTTTTATAACTTGGGCTGCGCCTTTCTAGAAAAGCGCCTCTACAGCGATTCGATGGGCTGTTTTAAGCGAGCCATTGAAGCGGAGCCAGAGTTTGCCGAAGCCTACAACAATCTCGGTTTTTGCTACTTTCAGCAAAATCAGTTCGATGTCGCTATCCGCCAGTACAAAGAAGCGATTCGCATCAAACCGGACTATGTCTCTGCCTTGAACAATCTTGGCCACGCCTACGAGCAAAAAAGTCAGGCGGAACAAGCCCTTGAGGTGTATGAAAAGGTGTTGGCGACCAGTCCAACCAACCCGACAGCAGAGCGGCGTGCCCGTGCTCTACGCAAGCGGGTACCGAGCGCATGAGCGAAGACTACTTCGTCGTCCTGCGTACAGGCCAGTCTGAGGAATTTCTAGATCGCCCAGCCCTCGAAGATCTGCTCAGAGCGACTGTGTCGGCTTGTGAAAAGCTAGAAGGGGAAAAGCTAGAGCAACGGGTGCGTAATCTTATGGATACGACCTGCGAGTATCCCCTCGGTCCAAGTGAATATCTAGAGTGGTATCTGACTCGGCTGGAGAAGTCCTGACTATCAAGGTAGAATCTTGGAGATCACGGGGGTATTAAATGGCGTTAAGTGCAGGGGTACTGTGGAAGTTTTCGCGTCCGCATACGATCTATGGCACGGCCATCAGCCTCATTGGAATTTACATCGTTGCACTGGCCTACTTAGGGTTTGCTTCGTTTCATAATCTCGGAGATTTGTTTCTGGCGGAGCTGAGTTGTCTCTGCGCAAATATCTATATTGTTGGCCTTAATCAAATTGTCGATGTCGAGATTGACCGAATAAACAAGCCCGATTTGCCGATGGCGAGCGGTGAGCTTTCGCGCTCAGAAGCGATTGGGGTTGTTAATGTACTTTTAGTCGTAGCTCTTGGTGTAGCCCTCTGGTTGAATCCTTATTTGTTTGCCACAGTTTTGAGTAGTGTATTGATTGGTACAGCCTATTCATTGCCACCATTTCGGTTGAAGCGCTTTCCTTTGTTTGCTTCGTTGTGCATTTTTACGGTGCGTGGTTTGATCGTTAATTTGGGGATCTTTTGGTACTTTTTAGATCGCGCAGGTAAAGGTACGCAACTCACTCCAGCTATCCTTAGTCTTTGTCTGTTTGTGACTGTTTTTACGTTTGTAATTGCTCTTTTCAAAGATATTCCCGATATGACAGGTGATCAGCAGTTCAATATTTCTACTTTTTCTTTGAAGCTTGGTAAGCAGTTTGTTTATAATCTCTGCTGCGCTGTCCTGGTTGCAAACTATCTTTTAATTCTTGGTATCTGTGCTGTCTTCGCGAGTCAAGGAACGTTCATTTTTTTGAGCGCTTTTCATAGTGTGCTTTTAGGTGTTTTCTTCTGGCGACAACAAAAAGTCGATATCAAAGTTGATCAACAAGTTTATGACTTTTACCTGTTTATTTGGAAGCTTTATTATATTGAGTATCTTGTTTTTCCCTTGGCCTGGTTATGGTTTGTGTAAAACTAGGTTTGTCAGAGACTATCCCTTAAGAAAGTTTTAAGTGAAAGCACAGTCAAGGCAATATGAAGGAGTTGTCTACGTTGCCATGCTCCGCCTCATGGTGCGGAGGTTAGATAAGTGATTTAGATTCTCTTCACAGATAGTCTCTTATGCATCGGCCAAACCCATATAAACATCGAAGACAATTTCGACTTCGTATTTCAGGGCGGCAACGCGTTTGATTATCCGGCTATCCAGCCAAAAATTGCCGTGTGAATTGCCCGAAAATAGACCACAGACAAGATCGATCTTGCATTCATTCTCTAACTTTTTTAATGGCTCAAGATGCTTTTCCAAAAAAGTGACGATCTCATAGATATGCTGATCGAGAGATTCAGAAGGATCGGCAGAACTCTCTAGAAACCAAGCAGACTCTTGCCTGAACATATCCCCTGCATTGCGCTTACCGATTGGGTCGCCTTTTTCATAGGAACGCGTTGCCTTCACTGCCAATACACTGCCCATTACCACAGCACTCATTGTCTGGCTTGAAATTCTTAGGGTTGCCAGTGCATGATCAGCTTTACGCATGATTTACCTCAAACAGCGTTCGTCAAGCAATTCTACTGCCCCAACGAAAGCCCATTGCGCCTTTCTTTTGAAAATGCGCTAAGAAATTGCTCAGGAAGACGCACTCATCATGAAGGTGGCTCGCGCTATTGCCAAAATGAGCCAAAATGGATAAGCAATCAGTACCTTGGAGCCACTATGGAAGCAGCTAGGAGTTCGACAGAGACTCCCCCGATTCCTCTGAAAACGAATGGTCAGGGAATGCGCAAAGCGGACAAACTGCGCCAGGTGCTTGCCACCCACCAAGGCGAAAAGCATCTTGTGGTACTTCAAGATTTTCCAGATCCCGATGCCCTGAGCGCTGCTTGGTCCTACGGTTTAATTGCCCAGGAACACAACATCGAGTGCATCAATGCCTACGCTGGGACACTTTCGCACCAAGAAAATGTCGCCCTTGTGCGCCTGACAGGTTTGCCTGTGCAGCGTTGGAACCTTCAGACAGAGCAGCGAGATCTGAGCAGTTTTCAAGGTGCTGTTTTCTTAGACAATCAGGGCACAACGAGCCAGATCACGCGGCTGGTCAAACAAGCGAAACTGCCTGTGGTTGCAGTGATCGACCACCATGCCCCCCAAGAAGACCTCAATCCTTACTTCACCGACATCCGCACAGCCTGTGGCGCAACAGCGACGATGTTCGTCCAATACATCCAGGAAGGCTTACTCACCCTCGATGCCAACGATCCCATCCACGTCAAAGTGGCGACGGCTCTGATGCACGGTCTGCGCTCTGAAACCGAACATCTGATGCACGCTCGCGAGGAAGATTTCCAGGCTGCCGCTTTTTTAAGCCGCTATTACGATCCAAAACTGCTCGATGCTGTGCTTCAGACTGCCCGATCGAAGCGGGTCATGGACGTGATCGAACGTGCCCTCAAAAATCGGACGATCAAAAATAATTTCTCGGTGGCAGGGGTAGGCTATCTGCGTTTCGAAGATCGCGACGCGATTCCTCAGGCGGCTGACTTCTTGATCACGGAAGAAAATATCCATACAGCCGTTGTTTACGGGATTGTCCGCTCCGAAGAAGACCGCGAAGTTGTCTCTGGCTCGTTGCGTACCAAAAATCTCACCCTCGACCCTGATGAATTTATCAAAGCCACCTTCGGCCAAGATAATGGTGGACGCTTTTACGGTGGTGGACGAATGCGGGCGGGTGGCTTCGAGATCCCGATTGGGTTTCTCGCAGGGAGCCACGAACACGCCAGTTTCACCCAGTTGAAATGGGAAGTGTTCGACAGTCAGATCAAACAAAAGTTAGCCCGCCTGATCACTCCCGACGATGGCAACAGCTAGGCCAAAACTGGAAGGGGCAGTTTCATAATAAAGGTCGTTTCGTTGGCGCGGCTTTCGACTTGAATGCAGCCGCCGATCCGAGTGACTAACTTCTTCACGAGTGAAAGTCCCAGTCCGGTGCCCCCCTGTGACCAGTGATCGTTACCAGCAATCCGATAAAAAGTTTCAAAGATGTGGGGGATTTCTTCTTGAGGGATCTCAGAACCATCGTTCCACACGCTAATTTCGATGACATCGCGCTGCTGAACGCCGACAACAATCGTCCCACCAGGCGGAGTATATTTACATGCATTATTCACCAGTTCACAGAGTATGCGCTCTAAGCACTGACGATCCGAAGAAAGCTTCACTGTCGTTTGAATATCTATTATGAGGTTGAGTTGGCGCTGATCCGCGCGGGATACGAAGGGTGCAAGTATTCTTGGAATGAGCACGTCCAGTTCGATCAGTTCAGGGGTGATCGGCAGACGATCCGCCTCAAGGCGCTGGAAATCGAGTAGATCGTTGACAAGCGAAGTCTCCCGTAAACATTCGCCTTTGAGGATATGTAAGTAACGTTGCTGCTTTTCGGGTGTGGCTCCGGATTCCATCATATGAATAGCAAGCTTCATATTCGCCAGTGGGGTACGCAACTCGTGGGAGACAGTGTTGAGAAATTCATCTTTAAGGTTGCTAAGTTTGTGCATTTCTGCAACTTGAAGTTCCATTTGTCTCGTTCGTTCCGCTGCGAGGCGATGTTCTTCTGCCTCAACCCGAGCTGTAATATCTTGCACCAAAGACAACACAGAGACCAAATTCCCCGCACTATCTAACAGCGCCGAGTTATACCATTCGCAGTGAATAATCGTTCCCGATTTGCTGTAATTGCGGTTGCGGGAGATATTACGTTGCGACCCTTCTCGCAGAGAATTTAACACTTGTTCGACTTGCGGTTGATCCTCCTCTTGAATAAACCGCAAATCCTGGGGGTACTTGCCGATCATCTCTTGGGCTGTCCAGCCAAAAATGCGCTCCGCTTGCCCTGACCACCGGGACACTTGAACGTTGCGATCCCATTCGATCACGATCAGGGGCGAGTTTTCGACGTGAAAATTCAATTTTTGGAGGGCATCCCGTAACTCTTCTTCGGCTCGCCGCCGTTCTTGGAGTTCAGCGTTGGCCTGGGCAAAAGCGCCTGCATGTTGAATCGCAATCGAAATCTGTACAGAAAGACGCTCAAGTAAATCAACTTCGGTCTCTTGCCAGTAGCGCTCACTGCGGCATTGATGGGCAATCAGCAAACCCCAAAGTTGCGTCGCAGTCCCATCTCCTCCAGCGCCAAGCACAATCGGAACCACCAGACTGGCCTTCACTTGGAGGCGCTCTAACATTTTGAGATGAATATCGGACAAGCCAGCTTTGTAGACATCGGCAATTGCCCAACGCCACGCAGGCGAAGAAACCTGACCGACCTCACTTCCCGTTGGAAAATAAAGTTCCGACACCTCACTACCCAAGGCGATCGTCCACCCCTGGAGAACAGATTCAGCGAGAATTTTGCCATTTGCCTGACCGACAAATTGGCAGACAGCAACGCGGTCAACTTGTAGGAGTTTGCGAACCCCATCGACTGCCGCGTCGAGGATCGACTGCAAGTTTAAGGATTGACGAATACGAAAATCGATTTGGGCGAGCATCCGTTCGCGCTTCGCCTGATTACGTAGTTCGTCAATATATTGCTGAATTTTAGACTCTGGAGTAGCAGCAGAGCGAGAAATTCCCTGTCTGAGAACGGTCAGTTCAGCAATAAGCTGTTCTTTGGTTTTCTCTAAATCGTCCATCAGCCGCATACGTTTACTCTACTGATCTGTACCCAAAACCCGCGTGAAATACGCAGTTTTTCTGATAAGTGTCCGGAAAGCCTCATTCTTCCAGGTTCACTTGTTGTTCTGAGCCACCTAGCGGGAAGGGTTGTAGGCTAAATCAGGCTCCTTACAACGCAGGAGATGCTTCCGAAAAGACGATCAACTCGGTTTAAGCGTGGAGCAAGGACACTTATCAGGAGAATGCAGGCATGGGTAGTAAGCGAAATCTGTTCATCACCACTGCTTTATGTGTGACCGCAACCTATTCAGTCGTTCCATCCGTACTTGCCCAACCACCCGTTGTGCGGATTGTGCCTGAAAAGGCTCTCAAAACTGCGGATGACTTCTTTTCTCGTGGGAATACCCGCTATGCCCAGAGCAATTATCAAGGGGCAATCGAGGACTATACCCAAGCGATCCGACGCAGTCCGAAGTTATCCATCGCCTACGAAAATCGTGGGAATGCCCGTGACGAGAGCGGCGATCCGAAGGGGGCTATTGAAGACTACAACACAGCCCTTAAGCTCAATCCCAACAGCGCCGGAGCCTTCTACAACCGGGGGGTCACGAAGGCGAACCTCAAGGACTACAAAGGAGCGGTAGAGGACTATACTCAGGCGCTCAAGTATCGTCCCGATGCGATCAGCGCTATTTTTGCCCGTGGCAACGCCAAGCGCGAACTTGGCGACAACCCTGGTGCTTTAGCGGACTATACCCAAGTCATCCAACTCGACCCCAAAAGAGCGAACGCCTTGATCAATCGTGGTCTGATCAATCGTCGTCTCGGAGATAATCCTGGAGCGATCTCCGACTTCAATCAAGCCCTGTTGCTCAGTCCTGACGATGGCGATGCCTACTTTAACCGAGGCCAAACCAAAGGCAAGTCCGGCGACAAAGCAGGTGCCCTCAGCGATCTCCAAAAAGCTGCGGATATCTACAAAGCCTCAGGCTCGACCCAGGACTACCAAGATGCCCAGGATCTGATCAAGCAATTCAGCAACTAGTTTTTCGGAATCGCCACAACGATCCAAGGGGCTGATCAATGTTGGGAGATATGGAAAATCATGTCATACCGATTCGCCATCAGAATGAGTGACTGAGGCATCCAAACCCAATGCGCCTCTCATCGCTCACCCAGACCTCTCCCAATCCCCCTCCAATTCCGCATCACCACGCGTAGCGCCCGATGCAATTCCAAGTATCAAGCCGTAAAAGTTCGCCGAGGGGGTTTGGGGGACGGGCGCGTCCGTCCCCCAAGGGGTAGGGGTTTCAGGGGTAGGGGCTTGCCCCTGACCCCTGATGCAGTTCGCCATATTTCTCTCACTCACCAAAACAGAAATCATGCGTGGTTTGCTCGGTATCCGCCGCATGGTTTGCCACTACACAACCTAATGATTAGATTGCTCAATTTAAAGGCAAAACGGTATTACTCTTTTTCACTCAGGTACGGGATTATTGCGCAGTCCAGTAGCAATCTGAGAATGTTGCTCAACTTGGGTAAGGACGGCGCGGGCACGGCGGATAACGGCGGAGGGGAGTCCTGCGAGGCGACCGACTTCGATGCCGTAGGAACGATCAGCCCCACCTGGAACGACGCGATGCAAAAAGACGATCCGATCGGCGAGTTCTTCGACGAGGACTTGGGCGTTGGCGACCCGCGACATGACCGTGGCTAGCTCGTTGAGTTCGTGGTAGTGGGTGGCAAAAATAGTGCGACTGCCGAGGGGATAGACGAGGTATTCGGCGACGGCCCAGGCAATGGCAAGCCCATCGAAAGTGGCGGTACCACGGCCAATTTCATCCAGCAAAACCAGAGAACGGGGGGTGGCATGGTTGAGAATGTTGGCTGTTTCGGTCATCTCGACCATAAACGTCGATTGGCCTGTGGCCAGATCATCGACCGCACCGACGCGGGTGAAGATGCGATCTGTGATTGCCAAGGTGGCGGAGCGGGCTGGAACGAAACTACCGACTTGGGCTAGAAGTTGGATGAGGGCGACTTGGCGAATATAGCTGCTTTTGCCCGACATATTGGGCCCTGTTAAGACGATCAAATCGGGGTCGTCAGTTCCTCCGAGGCGTGTATCGTTGGGGACAAAGAAACCCGCAGGAAGGCGTTGCTCGATCACGGCATGTCTGCCGCCTTCGATCTCCATAGCGCGACCCTCTCGAAGTTCTGGCCGTGTGTAGTCCTGATAGACCGCCACTTCTGCGAGGCTGGCGAGGGCATCAAGGGCACTGATTTGGGCGGCAAGTTGGCGCAGCGCTCCCACGTAGCGGCTGCACTCCTGGCGCAGTCGCGAAAAGATCTCGTACTCCAGTTGGTTGTTTTGCTGTTGGGCGGTGAGGATGCGGCTCTCCCGCTCTTTGAGGTCGGGGGTGATGTAGCGCTCCTCGTTGGTGAGGGTCTGCTTGCGGATGTAATCGGGGGGGGCTTGGCTGGCCTTACCCCGCGAAATGGCAATGTAGTAGCCGAAGGCTTTGCTGAAGCTAACCTTCAGGGTCGAAATGCCTGTGCGCACTTTTTCGTGGGCTTCGAGGTTGACGAGCCATTGGCGATCTTCTTCCACCTGCGCACGCAACTTTTCCAGTTCGGGGTCGTTGCCAGGGCGGATAATTCCTCCCTCAGTCAAAATCAGTGGCGGATTATCGACGAGGGTGGCAATTAACTTCTCGCCGAGGCGCTCCAGTTCGGGGGGAACCGTTTGCAGAGGCGTTAAGAAAGTTGTTTTGGCACCCACCAAGGCTTCAGCCAAAGCGCCGAGGCGAAGCAGGGATTCGGCTAGGGCAATCAAGTCGCGGGCATTGGCGGTTCCTGCCCCACAGCGTCCGGCGAGGCGTTCGAGGTCGTAGACTGATTCGAGAATGCGCTGCACCCGTTCCCGGCGCAGACTATCGCCGAAGAGTTCTTCAAGGGAATCTTGACGGCGGACAATGGCCGATGGGTCGAGAAGGGGTTGGAGGAGCCAACGCCGAAGCATCCGTGCTCCCATCACCGTCCGGGTTCGGTCGAGCGACCAGAGCAAAGAACCAGCTAAGATGCCATCTCGCACGGTTTGGGTCAGTTCGAGGTTGCGGCGGGTTTGGTGATCGAGTTGTAAGTACTGGGTGAGGCTGTAGGAACGCAGTCCCTCAAAAGGGACAGCAACCCCGCGTTGGGTCTGTTGCAAGTGTTGCACGAGTCCACCCGCAGCCCGCACTGCCAGGGGCATCCCTTCGCAGCCGAAGCCCTCTAGCGAGCGCACCTGAAAAGTTTCCAGTAATAAGCGTCGGGCTTCCTCCAATTCAAAGTAGCGCTGGGGACGGAGGGTGTAGCAAAACTGGTTGGGCAGGTACTCTGGGCGATCGGCAGATTTTTCGCCTGGACGGAGCATGGTCAAAGGATCCGGCGCGTCAGCACTGAGCAAAATTTCGGCGGGTTGGAGGCGCAGGAGTTCTTGAACCAGTGCATCTGCGCCTTCAATTTGGGTAATCCGAAATTCTCCTGTCGAGATGTCCGCGTAGGCTAATCCCCAGTACCCCTCCGCCTGGACGAGGGCAGCGAGATAGTTATTTTGACGCGCTGCAAGCAGTTGATCTTCAAGCACCGTACCGGGCGTGAGAATCCGGGTCACGGCTCTACGCACGAGGGTACTTTCCGCTTCACCAAAATCGATGGCTTCGCCGTCGATCTGTAATGGTAATGCCAAGGTGTCGGTGTCCACTTTCCCTTTGCGAACCGTGCGAGCGTTGCGGGAGCGCTCTTTTGCTTCTTCGGGGGTTTCGATCTGGTCGCAGATCACGACGGCGTAGCCCTTTTCGATCAGTTGGGCACAGTAGCGCTCTAAGGCGTGGTGAGGAATGCCAGCCATGGGAATGCGACCAAGGCGCTCACCACCAGCACGACCTGTGAGCACGATCTCAAGTTCTTTGGCGACGACTTCCGCATCGGCAAAAAAAGTTTCGTAAAAGTCGCCCATCCGGTAAAGCAAGAGGCAATTGGGATGTTGGGCTTTGACATCGAGATACTGCTGGAGCATCGGGGTCAGTTGGCTACGGTCGATCCGACGGAAATCCCACGGGGACTCTGACATGGCGCTAATCTGGAGAACGCAACGAATCTAACCCATTGCGATCCGCCACACACACCGCCGTACGATGAACGTGATCCTCACGCCAGAACTTTTGCTCCACGCCTACAGTGTCGGTATCTTTCCCATGGGGCGTGGGAGCGAAATTTACTGGTACGACCCTGAACCGCGTGCGATCTTCGACCTCGATACCGTCCATTTTTCGCGAAGACTGTTACGGACTGTTCGCTCAGGACGCTTCGAAGTGCGCTTTGATACGGCCTTTGAAGCCGTGATTCGCGCCTGTGCCGAACGCGAATCCGTCTGGATAACAGAGGCGATCATCGCTGCCTACACCGAGCTTCATCACTGGGGATACGCGCACAGTGTCGAAAGTTGGCAGGAGGGAAACTTAGTCGGCGGCCTCTATGGGGTGAGCTTGGGGGGTGCTTTTTTTGGCGAATCGATGTTTTTTCGGGCCACCGATGCCTCTAAAGTCGCTTTTTACGCCCTTGTCGAACGCCTGCGAGCAAGGCACTTTGTACTGTTAGACACCCAGTACACCAATGAACACTTGAGTCAATTTCAAGTGGTCGAAGTGTCGAGGCGTATTTATCGTCAGCGACTGCGTAGCGCCATTGCCAAACCTTGTCAATTTCTGTAATCGTCTACGCCTTGAGGCAGGGATCAGGATTTTTGGAGATCCGGTATCATATTGACAAACCTAGGTACGCACACAAAGTTTATGGTTTTCAACATCTGTCCACAGTGTGGGATTGAAGTCTTGACTCGCTCCCATACCCAGGGTTTAAAAGATGAAGTGCTGAAAACCTTCAATGTTGTTCCCTACCGTTGCCAAAAGTGTGAGGGTCGCTTCTACGGGGAGGGAGTGACGCAGAAGACCCGCGAGGTGAGTCGCCAACGGCTCCTAACATTGGTTGGGTTGGCTGGATTCATTGCCTTG
>JACMLN010000141.1 GCA_014379585.1 Gloeobacterales cyanobacterium ES-bin-313
AGGCCACGATGAAGCAGATGGTGGCACTGAGCAAGGTTGGGATCATGAGTACGCCGAACCAACCGACATAGAAGCGGTTGTTGGTGGAGGTCACCCAATCAGCGAAACGATCCCATAAACCTTGGGATGAACGACGTTCTAGAGTAGCAGTCATCTCTCTCCTCAGAGAAAGGATTACGTCTCCATGTAACCAGCTACTTTACAAAACATCAAGGGGATCGCATCTTTCTTCTCAGTTTTCTTCGGTCAAGTTATGCAACAAGACCGCGTCGCAAAGTGTTAAAACCCACTCAAACCCTTTGCAGACACTATTCGCAGCACTTTTTGCGGCTTGTGACAAATTGTTAAGAATTTTTAAGAGACTGGGGGAATGCTTCTCCCCTCTTCACATTTTCGGTAGAAAACCTGCACCTTAATGACAACTTTTCGCGGAAATATGAGGGCGATTACTGACTACTCAGGCTGGAAACGGCCATTTATTAGGAGATCCAATGGCCTCAATGTGTATTCTTTGTTACGCGTGTTGCTAGAATACCTGAGCCAATGTGCGAGACAGACGATGGACGACAAACTTTTCCTCATGATTCCAGGCCCAACACCGATTCCTGAACGGGCGTTGCTGGCCATGGCCAAGGCTCCAGTGGGCCACCGCAGTTCCGAGTTTGCCAAGATCATGGAAGAAGTTTCAGAGAACTTGCGCTGGTTGCATCAGACGACTGGAGATGTGATCACCCTTGCTTCTAGTGGAACGGGTGCTATCGAGGCTGCAATCGTCAATGCCTGCTCACCGGGCGACCGCGTCCTCATCGGCGCCAATGGCAAGTTTGGGGAACGTTGGGTTGAAGTAGCGAAAGTTTTCGGGTTGCAAATCGAGCTGATCAGCGCCCCCTACGGCCAAGCCCTTTCTACAGAAGCTTTCAGAATAGCCCTCGAAGCTGATACCGAAAAGACGATTAAAGCAGTCATCCTCACCCACAACGAGACCTCTACAGGGGTCACGAACGACCTTGAGACTATTGCTGGCTATATCCGTGCCCACGGTGAGGCTGTTTCGATTGTTGATGCAGTGACCAGTCTTGGAGCAACGAACGTGCCTGTAGATGCCTGGGGACTCGACTTTGTCGGCTCCGGTTCACAAAAAGCGTACATGATTCCGCCTGGATTGGCTTTTTTGTCGGTGAGCGAAAAAGGCTGGAAAGCTTGCGAACGCTCGACGATGCCCCGCTTCTACTTCGACTTACGGCAATATCGTAAAGCGCTTAAAAAGAACAACACACCTTTCACAACCCCTGTGAACTTGGTCTACGCCCTGCAAGTTACTTTGCAAATGCTCAAGGCCGAAGGGCTTGAGCCACTCTTTAATCGCCATGCCCACCTTCGGGATGCCACCCGTGCTGCTCTGCGTGCCTTGGGTCTGAACTTGTTCAACCCCGACGATGCCAGTGCGAGTGCGGCGATTACCGCCGTTCTCCCACCCTCCGAAATCCCCTGCGCCAAACTGCGATCCACGATGAAGAAGCACTTCGATATCGTCATCGCCGGTGGCCAAGGCGAAATGGAAAGTAGCATTGTGCGTTTCGGGCACCTCGGCTTTGTGTCTGGGCGCGACATCGTCACAGGCATCGCTGCCCTCGAAGGTTCCTTGCATATCCTCGGCTACGATCACTTTGCCAAAGGCAGCGGAGTGACCGCCGCATTGGATGTTTTGGCAAGTTAACGTGCTTTTTGTCCGTAGGCTCCACCAAACTCTGGTGCCTACGGGCAACAAATATTGAAAATTACTGATGTTTTCGAGAGTGCTCACTCCTATACATAGTAAAAATGTTGAAAGCATTCGTTTGGTGACCCATGGATACACTGATCTACGCAAGCTCTGTTGTCGCAATGGGGGGAGCGATCCGTGCTTTCGATGGGCGTATCTTGGACGGCATGGCTTTTTTACCCGACGAACAGTATCGCTTGCTACTGGGTTGGATCCTAGCCATTCTTTATCTCTTTTTAGGCTGGCAGTATGTCGAACTGATTCAAGCGATGGATGCTCCAATTATTGGCATTTCTGTGGCTTGGATCGGCCATAGTTGGTGGTTGATCGAACGCCACCTCAAGAGTGCCGATGCCCAGGATCACACTTACGCGTGGATGGGCAACCATCTTTTGATGTCCGGTATCTTTTTCTTATTGCTCTGCTTAGAGCGTCTGTTTGCCCAGGGGCCGTCGTTCCTCGGTTAAACTATGCAGATGCAATTGAAGGAAAGTTAAATGATCGACCGTGCTCAGGTTCAAAAAGTTGCTTTTCTCGCCCGCCTTGAACTCGACGAACAAGAAGAAGAGCGCTTCACTCGGCAGTTGCAGTCGATCTTAGGGTACATCGAAGAACTCCAGACCCTCGATACCAAAGGTGTTGCACCGACGACCCGCGCCATCGAAGTCAACAACATTGCTCGAACCGACGACCTTCAACCTTTCGAAAACCGTGAAGGTATTCTCGACAACGCCCCTGCTCGTATGGAAGACTTCTTTCGCGTTCCCCGCATTATGGAGTGAGCCAGCCGCTTTCGCTCCCCCCAAACGCAGGCATCGAAACTACACCGCTACAGGCGCAGTGAGGGCTTCTTTCAACTCTGCTCTGCCGAGGCGTTCTTCGAGGATATCCATGACGGCTCGCCCAAAATCATTGGGGTCTTTGCGCCAAGCATCGAGACAAATGCGTCCAAAGAAAGAGCCAAGCGGTTCAGGGTTCCAGAGCAATTTAAGCGCCATCCAGGGCATCATGCTCATTGGATCGTAGTTCGGCTTGAGAATCTGCTTGTCGAGGGCGTACGCTTCAAGACCTGTGTGGGGCTGAAGACCAATAAAGAAGATCGCTGGCTCCACTTTGTCTCGGCCAAAAATCCGCTCAAGTTCGCGGTGAAAAGCGATGGTCTCCCGAATCGTCTGGTAGGTTTCACCGATGACATTAAACGAGTAATTCACCGAAACGAGATCCCGAAAACCTTCATCACGAAGGCTTTGGCAATTTTCTAGAACCGTGCGCAGATTGTAGCCCAGGCGCATCTTGCGCACCAAAGACTGCGAACCGGAGGTGATCCCGATCTCGAAGTAATTCATACCCGTTTCGACCATTAATCTGGTCAATTCTGGCGGCAAGTTATCGGCGCGAATATAGGCCGCCCAATGAATATCTTTCATTTCCGAAGCCTTGATCGCTTCAAGCAATTCAACACAATCGGCAATATATTTCTTGGAAGGTACAAACTGAGCATCGGTGAACCA
>JACMLN010000016.1 GCA_014379585.1 Gloeobacterales cyanobacterium ES-bin-313
CAATTCTTCTTTCTTACGCCAGAGCATCAGCCCTGACAGCGATGCAGCCAAACTGCTTGCCTCCCCTGGGACGCTCAACCAATCGGCACCACCAGTTTTGGCGATCCCCGGTTTTCGCAATGTTCCCGATCAAGACTTCACGATTCCTGGTGAGCAAGAAAAACTGGCTCAGGCATTGAAAAGTGTCCGCAGTCAATTTGGAAAAGTCTTTAACCCTGTAATCGCGGGAAAAGCGCAAACGGGTTTGGAACAGATCTCTGTCTACAACCCCGCCGATCCGAATATCTATCTCGGGGCATGGGGAAAAGCAACGATTGTTCAAGCAGATCTTGCGGTGAATGCGGCGCGCAACGCTTGGAATACCTGGCGACACACTTCTAGTCAAGAGCGTTCTCAGTACCTCCACAAAGTAGCTGATCTCCTCGAAACCCAGCGCGCTACCTTCACCGCCTGGATCATCTACGAAGTCGGCAAACCTTGGCGCGATGCGGACGCAGATGTTTCTGAAGCGATCGACTTCTGCCGCTACTACGGCGAGCAAATGGTCAAATTAGAAACCCAAGGCCAGAACCGCGACCTTCCTGGGGAGACAAACCATTACCGCTATCGCAGTCGCGGTGTAGCCGTCGTGATCGCCCCTTGGAATTTCCCTTTGGCGATCATGGCTGGGATGACCGTCGCCGCCCTCGCCGCCGGAAATACCGTCGTCATTAAACCTGCTGAACAGTCTTCGATTGTTGCCGCACAATTTTTCGCACTGCTTGAAAAAGTGGGTCTGCCTGCCGGAGTCGTCAATTTTCTTCCCGGCAAAGGCGAGGAAATCGGTGCCCACCTCGTTGCCCATCCTCAGGTCAACTTGATCGCTTTCACAGGATCGCTCAATGTTGGCTCCCAGATTCTCGCTTCCGCAAGCATCGTGCGTCCGGGGCAACGCCACCTAAAACGGGTGATCGCTGAACTTGGGGGCAAAAACGGCATTGTCATCGACAGCGATGCGGATCTCGATCAAGCTGTACTTGGGGTTGTCCAGTCCTCCTTTGGCTACAGTGGCCAAAAATGTTCAGCTTGTTCCCGCGTGATCGTTCACGAGAGTATCTACGAGACATTTATCGAGCGCCTCGTCCAAGCAACCCGCTCCGTTCAGGTCGGCCAACCTACTGATCCCGGCAGTTTTCTTGGCCCTGTGATCGACCAAGAGGCATTTCAGCGCATTCGCAAAACGATCCATGAAGCCAAACAGAGTGCCCGCTTGGTCTTAGAAACCGACGTTTCCCACCTTGGTGGTGGCTACTTTGTCGGGCCAACGATCTTTGCCGATGTCGATCCCCAATCGTCCCTTGCCCAGAACGAAATCTTCGGCCCTGTGCTGGCGGTGATCAAGGCGAAAACGTTTGAGCAAGCTATCGAAATCGCTAATTCGACCCCATTCGCCCTAACTGGCGGACTCTACTCCCGCAGCCCGAAGCATATTGATTTCGCCGAAGCGCATTTCGAGTGTGGCAACCTCTACATCAACCGCAAGATCACTGCTGCTCTCGTCGATCGCCAACCCTTCGGCGGCTATCGCCTTTCTGGGGTTGGATCTAAAGCGGGCGGCCCTGACTATCTGTTGCAATTCCTCGAACCTGTAACGATTACTGAGAACATCCAGCGCCAAGGCTTTGCCCCACTCCCTGAGGAGCTGGATGATTAGGTAGCGTGCGCCAGTTCAGATACTTCTTTCTCTACTGTCTCTTCTTTTGATTGAGACTGGACGATGAGTACTGAACAAGGGACATGGTGAAGAATATAGTTACTCACACTACCAAGGAATAATTCACTGAGGCCAGTGTGCCCCCGCCGCCCGGTGACCACCAAATCCGCATTCCAAAGGCGAGTTGTCTCACAGATTTGACGACCAGGGCTACCGAGGCTCTGCTTCGATTCTGCTTCGACTCCCACTGCTTTTGCCTTATTTACGAAGGTTTCTAGTAAAGCTAGCCCCTTTTTTTCGTAGGCATCCCATTGATTTCGGTAGTAGGAATAGCTGTCACTGCTCACAACAGGGAAATAATACCCCGTTGCCACTGGAGGCAGAATTGGGCTGCCTTCGTCTTCACCAGAAAGGACATGCTCGATCATCATGATCGCCTTATTTTCCTTAGCAATAACCAGCGCTGACTCGAAGACCTGGCCACTGGTCATTGAACTATCTACACCCACTAAAATGCGCTGAAACATATACAACTCCTTGTGCGAAATGGTTTTGCTTTAGCAAAGGCTTGGGGGCGAATAGCCAATCCCAGAACTGAGTTGTACACAGAAGTCCTCTAGCTCTTCAAAATCAACCTGACCACAAGTAATGATCGGCATATGATCTGCTTGCATGACCTCGATCAAGTCGATGCCACTGTCCAAATGGGCAAAAGTGGCTGTGAGTTTTGGATCCAATCTTTGGAGTTGCCCATACTCTTGCAACAGAGCATCGAGGTCTCCAAGATTTCTAGGGAACAGAGGTTTACACACCTGAATACGGAGGATCCAACCAGACCAATCAAACATCAACGTGAGGTGCAGTGAAGATAGTTCAAATCGATTGACTACATGTAAGAGCAACGCCCGAACGACTGTGGCATTTTTTAAGTAGTACAAACGCTCAATACCCATCATCTCGATCACCTCTGGAGTGGCAATAACTTCTCGATCCCACTCCCTAACTTAAAGATTAATTGTGAAAAACTTGGGAAGAGAAGGCAATTGGTGAAATCAAGATAGCGGCGAGGCGCTAAGTGGAAGTGGGTACAGGAAATGTCAATTCCTGGTTTAAAAAGCAAGCTGTACTCGGTGCAGTTAGCCACGCAAAGGGTGTTAAAGCTGTTCAAGATCACATGTATATTGTTGCCAACTAAGCAAATAAGCCCTGCAAGGCAGGGCTTATTTGCTCTTGAGAATGTAGCGGTAACAAAGCTTTAGTAGCCGAGGTCTTCTTGCAAGTCGGCAAATTTGGAGCTGAGGTGCTGAAGATTGGGCCGCATCTCTAAGAGCTTGCAAAGAGATGTCGCAAATAGGGTACGTTTGTCAATGCTTTCGGGATCTACTTTCCAGGCTTGATAGTCAGTAAGACATGCTTTTTCTTGATGGTGGATCAGCTCTAACTCTGGATCCAACTCACTTTCAAGAAAGCATCCAAGCTGCTTCATCTCGCTTTCAGGGATTTGCAAATTATCGAGCACTTGACAGACAGATGCCGAAAAGTGGTGCAGGCTATCGGGTTTCTCTGAAGGACTGGTAGTGGCTCTGGCCTGTTGTTGCGAAAGTTCGAACATTGCTATTTTCCTTAATGAGATCGGTTTGAGGTTCGGAGTCAATTATTTTTTGCACTTCATGAAACTATTTAGTGTTGAATCCCCAGGCAAACAAACGAGCTAGTACACCAAACAGGACACATTCAAGCAGTGGCAAGAACAGAAGTATGAACAGTAACAAAATTGCAAGGTGAGGCATTTTAAATTCCTCCAGTCTTAGACAATATGAGGATGTCCAACTTCAGCTATATACTCGCGCAAAACCCTAGTAAATACTCTTTTTTGACCGGGTTAATCTCGTCATGATGGAGAGACTTTGCTTCTTTAAGGCGATTCTTGAAGATCTGGTAGAGAGCCTCACCGTCTCTATAAAATACCTTGACCCAGAGCTTATCTCCAATGCCGGGGTACTGGATCGAACAAAAGTTATTGCCTTCTTGCTCAACCTCCAAAACTGGTTCAACGATGTGGGCAAGTTGTCGGACGAGATCTACAAATGACTCAGCTTCGACTCGGCGATTCATAAAGCGCTCCCCCAAAATTTGGAATGCAGCCCTTTACCCTTCGGGCTACCACTAACCTAAGATCTAAATGTGAAAAACTAGAGAACTTTACTGCCATTAGGGGCTGCCAACCCCTGCACTGACAGATGTGAATTCTATATCTCTGTGTAGCCGCCCGCGAGTGGTTATGTTGGGAGTAGCTGCAAATCACAAATTGTGATGGGAGAGATCCGTATGAGTATGAGTACCCACCAACAGAAAGACGCAGAGCGAGTTTACGCTCAGACGATCGAGGCAGTATTGACAGCATTGGTCACCACTGCCCAAAACGGCTTGAGCGAAGTGGAGACTGATGAGCGGCTTGCCCGTATCGGCCAGAACGAGTTGTCAGTCGAGGATCCAGTACCCGCTTGGCGGAAATTTCTCGCTCAGTTTCAAAATGTTCTAGTTATCTTGCTACTCATCGCCACAGCCATCTCGGCTGGGTTATGGCTGTATGAGCGCAAATCAGCCCTGCCTTATGAATCGATCGCGATTTTCTCTATCGTACTACTCAATGCCATCTTGGGCTATTTGATGGAATCACGCGCAGAGAAAGCAGTTGCAGCTCTGCGCCAGATGTCAGCAGCACATGCGAATGTCATTCGCGATGGTGCACGACAAAGAATTGAGGCGACAAAACTTGTGCCAGGAGACATCATCTTACTCGAAGAAGGGGATACTATTCCGGCAGATGCGCGGTTGATTCAGGCAACTTCTCTGCTCACAGCGGAAGCGTCGTTGACAGGTGAAAGTTCATCAGTCTCGAAAAATATAGCTTTAATTCCAGAAGAAGTTGGACTTGCAGAGCGTCACAATATGGTCTTCAGTAGCACAGCAGTGAGTTACGGACGCGGAAGCGCGGTGGTTACGGCGACTGGAATGCAGACTGAAATCGGGCGCATCGCTGGGATGTTAAAAGCAGCTCCAGACGAAATAACGCCGCTTCAAAAGGAACTCGATAGTGTTGGCAGGCTACTCGGCGTGATCGTGGTCGTCATCGCCTTCGTGATGGTGACCACCATCCTCCTCATCAAGGGTACAAGCAATTTTTCAGCCATTTTCGATGTGCTTATTTTAGGCGTTGCTCTCGCTGTCGCAGCAGTACCAGAAGGTTTGCCCGCAGTGGTAACGGCTGTACTCTCCCTTGGTGTGCAGCGTATGGCAAAAAGAAATGCGATTGTGCGGCATCTTGCTGCAGTTGAGACCCTCGGCTCAGCCAATGTCATCGCCTCAGATAAAACTGGCACGTTGACAAAGAATGAAATGGCCGTGCGATCAGTCATCACTGCAAGTGGGCGCGTCGCTTTCAGTGACGCAGGTGAAGTGTGTCTAGTTGGCGGAGGAGTCATTGATGGCCCTCTGCAAATTGAGTTAAAACGTGCGCTGACAATTGGCAATCGCGCCAACAACGCTGTGCTCCAACAGAGCGATGGGCAAGAAGCAATGCTGGGCGACCCAACTGAAGGCGCCCTGCTCGTGGCAGCACGCAAAGCTGGCCTGGATAATGCATTACTTGAAACGCGCTTCAAACGCGTTGGAGAAGTTCCTTTCTCCTCCGAGCGCAAGTTAATGACGACGGTTCATACTGACGCTGAACTTCAGGAAGACTTGCTCGTCTTGACGAAAGGCGCTCCGGATGTTTTGATCGCGCGCTGTTCCCATGAACTTGTCGGTGAAGAAACAAGACTATTGTCTGAAGCACGCCGAAAGGAAATTTTGAATATGAACGAAAGTCTTGCAGGCGATGCGTTACGCACCCTGGCTGCCGCCTTTCGGTTGCTTAGAAAAGAAACGCTAAATTTCGATGAAATTGATGAGAAGGTTGAGCACGACCTTGTATTGACTGGATTGTTTGGCATGATTGATTCGCCCCGTCCAGAAGCTAAAGATGCAGTCGCTCGTGCAAAACGTGCAGGCATCCGTCCGATCATGATTACGGGAGATCATCCGATAACAGCTGCAGTGATCGCCACCGAACTCGGAATTGTTGAGAACGGACGAGCGATCACAGGATCAGAGATTGAGAAGGCGTCGGATGAATCTCTCAGTCAAATGGTCAAAGAAGTATCAGTCTATGCACGTGTTAACCCTGAGCACAAATTGCGCATCGTGCAGGCGCTGCAGCGCGCTGGTGCAATTGTGGCGATGACTGGCGACGGAGTGAATGATGCTCCCGCTTTGAAGACATCTGACATCGGCGTGGCAATGGGTATCACTGGCACCAGTGTTTCTAAAGAGGCCGCCGATATCGTCCTAGCGGATGACAACTTCGCTTCCATTGTTGCAGCTGTTGAAGAGGGGCGCGCCATCTACGCAAATATCCGGAAATTTTTGCGGTACTTGCTTTCTTCAAACTTCGGAGAAGTACTTACGATGTTTGCAGGTGTGCTTTTGGCGGATGCCATCGGCCTGACGGCAGCAGGAGATGGTGGAGTAGTATTGCCACTATTAGCAACACAAATCCTATGGATCAATCTCATAACAGACGGTGCGCCGGCTCTCGCCCTCGGCGTTGATCCAGGTGATGCACAACTGATGTTGAAGCCACCACGTCTACGCGGTGAAGGCGTGATTACGCGCCGTATGTGGGTAGGGATCCTTTTCGTCGGTATGGTTATGGCAACAGGGACACTGCTTGTCCTTGATGCTTCGCTGCCTGGTGGCTTCATCGAGGGTTCAGGTAGCCTGCAGTACGCCCATACAATGACATTCACGACTTTAACCATGTTTCAATTGTTCAACGTCTTCAATGCACGTTCGGACGAGCAAAGTGCCTTCCACGAACTCTTCAAGAATCATTGGTTATGGGGGGCAATATTGATGTCAATTTCCTTGCAGATCGCGGTAATTTATGTACCGTTCCTGCAAGTTGCTTTTTCGACTGTGAACTTGAGCTTAGGCGATTGGCTGCGTTGCACTGTGGTTGCAAGCTCGGTGCTTTGGCTGAGTGAACTTACAAAACTTGTTTCTCGCACAACAAGCCGTTGAGGGCTAACTGGGGTCTGCATGTCAACAGATACAAATGCACTTTGTTAGAGCAGCGGAATTAAAACTCTCCTGCGTCGTAGCAAGTTCGACCAAGTTCTTTGTGGCTACTAGTTTCCGACAATCAATTGCCACATCCCGATAGCAAGTATGACCGTTCCCAGATGAAGCGGCAGAAGACGCAGGAAGGATTGACGGCCAATCTTCTGGGTGAGCCAGATGCTTGCGAATACTCCGGCGATGAGGGTAGTTCCCTGTAGGAAGGCGATCACGGCTGGGTGGGCGACGAGTACGGGTAAACTGACTCCACCTTCGAGGCCGAAGGTTGCCCAAGCAGCAGGCAACACCCGACCTGCCTCGCCAAGACCCAGCTTCAAGTAATGGGCAAGGGTTCCGCCCAGAACGAGGGGCAAGAAGCCGTAGCAGAGGGCAAGACTCCCTGGGGAGCCGGGGCCGGGGCGCAGACGATTTTGCACAGCTAGGGCAACGAGGAGAACTTGTGCAGGAAGCGCCAGGGCGATCAAAGATGCAAGCAGGTGAGCAAACCCAGTTGGGTAAGGAAAACCTAGAAGCAGCGCAGCGTCATTCAGGTGATGCAGAAAAATTCCGCCGAGCAATAGCAAAAGTAGTGCCGCTTCGTAGCTTCGCGGTGTGTGGGTCGTCCACAGTTCAACAGCAGGAGGCCGCAGGTTGAAGGCCACCGATCGGTGCGGACAGGCTTTCAAGCAGGTCATGCACAACACACAGTCCCGGTTATCAGTAAGTTGGGCTGGGTGGGAATAAAGCGGGCAACCGTTGGATGCTTGTCCTTCCCCTTTCGCAGGGCCGCCCTTGTAGCATTGGTAGGTCGTGCATTCGGCTGAACAGATACCCTGTTGCGCCCGCAACTCCGTGATCGCAAGTTTTGCGTAAAGCCCGTTCATCGCGCCGATGGGGCAAAGATAGCGGCACCAGAAACGCCGTTCAAAAAGCTGGGAAAAAATGACCGCTCCAGCGGTAATTAGCAGCAGAAGGCAACCAGAAAGCCAGGCGGTATCCTCCAAATTCCAAAGTTCTTCCCAAAGAAAAATAAAGACAAAGAGCGCAAAGGCAAACCAGCCACCCCAGCGTTCGGCTTCCTGTCGCGGCCAGCGTCGGAGGGTGCGGGGCAAAGGAATTAAGGAGAGTTTCTGGAGCAGCTCGCCATAGATCATAAACGGGCAGACTGAGCACCAGAGCCTGCCGACAAAGGGAAAAGCCAGCAAGATCAGCGGCCACCACCAGCACCAAAACAGATTCAGGGCAAAGTTATGGGCACGATCTTGGGGGCCAAACAGGAGTACACCGACCACGGCAGCAAAGACGACAAGGGTGAAACCGTAGTTGATCCGATCAGGCCACCAGGGACTCCGCAGAAACTGCCGCAGGGCAGGGTTGGCATCGAGCAGATTGAGCCTGAAGCGGCGGGCTTTCGGCTGGGCAGGCCAGAAGACTTCCTCTTGAAGGATGCTGGCACCATCGGACTGCTCAACAGCTCGCTCCAACAGCCCTAACAATTCGGAGAGGTTGCCAGGGAAATCGTATCCCTGCAAGCGGCGAAGTGCCTGGAGGGAGAGGGTTGGTCTTGCCAAACCACGGGAACGGGAATATTCATTCAGGTAGTAGCGGGCTTGCGCTTCAAGATCCTCCCGCCGAACCCGTAGGGGCGGAATCTTGATCGTGTGTCTGGCAAGTCGCTCAAGCCCTGGTACCGTTTTCTCGGCTGTCATCAGGATGCGAGCGACTGAGCGCCGAGGGGTATCATCGTCGCCAATCAGGGTATAGGTTCCTTCACAAAGCAATCGGATCAGGCGTTCTTGCAGAGCGAGGGGCAGTTTGTGGACGTTGTTGAAGATCACTGTCCCGTCTTCAAGGGCTTCAAGCAGGCCGGGAGATCCACCTGAACGACCAAAGATTTCCGCAGTGCGTGCTTCGAGGGTGCCCTCGTTGATCTGAAGACAGGGTTTACGTCGATCAGGGGAGTTGAAGTGGATCAAGGCCGCAGCATTGTCCTTTTCCAATCCAGGCTCGCCGAAGAGAAGGACGGGCAGGCGGTCACGGGCAGCTTTCTGGATCTGTTGACGCAGAGCGACGGCGTAGCGACTGGTGCCAATGATGCCTCTTCGAGCACGGGAAACGAGATAGGGTCTCAAAATGGCTTGGCGCTGGCTTTCGGATTCAAGCCGTTTGCTCATCTTCGTCAAGTCTTCGGCCAGACTGCGGGAGTATTGGCGCAGGAGATCGGGATAATGGCTCGCCACTTCTCGGAACACCTGGGCATCCACAATCCATACCAGGCTATCCACCAGGGCAGTCACTGTCTGTTGGGCATTTTGTTCAAGCAGGAGTTCACGCAGGTTCAAAACTGCCCCTGAGAGCAAACTTACTGGCCAACCTGCACCTCCTGTAGATTGCCGAACACACTCCAGTCGTCCCTCCCTTAAAATCACCAGTGCTTCAGGAGGGCAATCTTCGCAGACCAGAGTTGTTCCAGCAGAAACATCCCGCGCTTCCACACGCGCAGCAAGTTCAACAATCATCGGTTCGGGCAAATCGGCGAGCGTCGTTTCACGATTTAGCCAAACACACACTTCTTGAGAGTCCATCATGATGTCCTCAACCATGTAGGCTCTATTCTACGGGGCTGTGCTGAAAAGCTAAGGTGACAGGGAATTGTGGTGTTTCTTGAGGCAACTGATGGGTCATGCACTGAACCTTGCAGACGGCTGGGTACCGCTGGCACTCCTGGGGCTGATCTGCCTGTCAGCCCTCTACTTCCTCAAAGTCCGCTGAGAAACCGTTTTACACCATTTTTTCGAGACGATGATCGGTTACTTTTCAATCGTTATTTGCGCTAGCGAACTAACACTTCGCTAGCGACGCAACTCAATCTTCACCCAAAGCAATGCGTGCTGCACTGTCGAAGATATTCTTCTTGAACCAATTTGGGTAGATCAATGCAGGGGCTGTTAGTTCGTCGAGGGATTGAAGTTCTTCTGCCTTTAAGGCGAGATTGGCAGCATCGAGGTTGGCGGCTAGTTGCGTACTTTTACTCGCTCCGACCAAGATAGATGCGACATGGGATCGAGAGAGAAGCCAAGCTAAGGCGACTTGAGCAGGTGCGACTTGATGCCCTGATGCAATATCTTTCAGTCGATCGACGACCTTGAAACCTAATTCCTGATCGAAGGGAATGACATTAAAGCCCGAAAGTCTGCCATTGTCTCCTGTTGGGTCTTCGCGGGTATATTTGCCTGTTAAAAATCCGCCAGCTAGAGGACTCCAGACCATAATGCCGACTCCAGCATCTTCGGCGAAAGGTACGACTTCGTGCTCAAGGTCGCGACCTAACAAAGAATAATACACCTCCGCTGCTACAAAGCGCGCCCATCCATATTCGCGTTGAAGGCCAATTGCCTTTGCAGAATACCAAGCAGGCCAGTTGGAGTAGCCGATGTAGCGCACTTTACCCTGGCGAACAATATCATCTAAGGCTGAAAGCGTTTCCTCAAGGGGAGTATAGGGATCGAAGCGGTGGACGAGGTAGACATCAATGTAATCCGTGCCTAAGCGTCGAAGACTGCCTTCTACCGCATTGAAGATGTGCTGCCGCGAAAGCCCCGTATTGACGAGAGCATCACCTGTTCGAAAACCAACTTTCGTGGCGATAACCACATCCTGACGGCGACTTGACAAAGCTTTACCCAGTATTTCTTCGGATTGGCCACCGGAGTAAGCATCAGCCGTATTAAAAAAATTCACACCTGCATCGAGGGATTGAGCAACCAAATCGTTGGCTCCTGTTTGATCCAACTTGGAGATCGCCTTATTCACCTTTTCGCCTGTTCCAAAAGTCATTGATCCAAAAGCGAGTCTGGAGACGATCAATCCCGTGTTTCCTAACCGCGTGTAAAGCATACAAAACTCGATAGACCACGAACACCAATTTATCACAGCATTTTCAGTGAACTTCTTACCATGTTGAGGATGGATGTGACGAGTTTTGATGCGTTGTAGCGAAACTTATGTAAATACTGTGGACAGCTTTGAGGTTCTTCTCGATAACTTTTTCCAGATTTTCCAATATTTCACAGGTGGCAATCGATGGGGGCAATTGGTTTTTTTCCTCTTCTAGAGCCGGTAGTAGAGTCTCAGCAAATTGCATCCTGCCATCACCAGATTGGCGTAACCAGCCAATTGGTTCGTCGCCTAGCCTTACCAGCAATTCCTGACTACTCATCTCCAAAAAACTCATCTTCGAGATCCTCTAGGGGAAGACTCCGGCTATTTGCTTCCAGGCGAATACCAAGCATGTTTGTTACGAGTAGCGCTTTCTCAAGCTGACAAGTGGGCTTACCAGATTCAAGATCGATGATGAAGCGGGTGCCGAGGCCACAAGCTGCGGCTTGCTATTCTCGAAATAGCCTTAATATAAAATTTCATGATCAAATATGGACAAATGATCTCAAGCATTGTAAATTGGGCACGTACTTGGCTTAGAGGAAATGATCATGGCTGTTCAACCCATACCCGAAGGCTTTCACACGATTACCCCCTTTCTCACCGTGGCTCGCGCCAATGAACTGATCGATTTTTTAAAGTTCGCTTTTGGT
The DNA here is from genome assembly GCA_014379585.1 of Gloeobacterales cyanobacterium ES-bin-313. Lineage (GTDB taxonomy): Bacteria > Cyanobacteriota > Cyanobacteriia > Gloeobacterales > Gloeobacteraceae > JACMLN01. The sequence continues at coordinate 11,446 of JACMLN010000016.1, forward strand.
GCTGAGGAGTGTTATCGAAATACTGGAGAAAAGGGTGAAGTGCGCAATGCGCAACTCAAAATTGGCGACTCAATGATGATGATGAGTGAAGCGAGTGAAAAATACCCGCCAATGCCCACTTCGATTTACCTCTATGTCGAAGACACCGATGCGACCTACGAGCAAGCCTTGAAATCCGGTGGAGTTTCTTTGATGGAACCCGCCGACCAATACTGGGGAGATCGCAACGCTGGAATCAAAGATCTTTCGGGCAATCAATGGTGGATCGCGACCCATATCGAAGATGTCTCTCCTGAAGAGATTTCGAAGCGCGAAGAGGCACTTCTGGCGAAGGATTGATCTTTTCATCAATCCAAAACGACCTCAAACCCACTCCAGGAAAGGACTCTAGCCAATTTTTTCGTTTCCTCAAATTGCACTTTCGGGAAATGGCTTTCACGATCAGCCCCCCAAGCGGGTTTCAGCAGTGACCCCCAGATCTGATATCCTGAAAGTGCATTTATTGTACAAAAGAGGAAATGGATGAAAGTGAACCGTCACGGTCAGGCGAAAGTCCTTTCTGAAAAAGAGATCCAAACGCTCCTCCGCAAGGGACTCACCGATCCGAAGTACCAAGTTGTTTTTCAGCTGATGCTCTTCACAGGCTGCCGAGTCAGTGAAGCCTGTACCCTGCATATGAGTGATGTCTACGAAGTCGATGCAGAGGGGAATGTGAAGACTACGGGAAAAAAAAGCCGCCTGCGCTATTTGGTGCGAGACGTGATCACTTTCCGGCGGGCAAATACGAAGGGAGCCATTTCAACCCGCTCGATTCCCACCCATCCAAGTCTCAAAGCAGCCCTTGAAACCCATAAGCCAGGCAGTGCTCACGTTTTTGAGAGTACAGAAACAGGCAAGCCAATGCTGCGGCGAACCGTCGATTATGCTTTTCGCGATGCTTTCAAGCTTTGCCGCATTCAAGGCGCGAGTACCCACAGTCTTCGCCGAACCGCAATTACCCGCCTTCATGCTGTCGGTGTTGGGCTGAGAACTATCCAACGCATCTCTGGCCATCGATCTCTTGCAGCGCTACAGCGCTACATCGATGTGAGCGATGAACAGGTCTCTGCCGCCATTAATTTGCTCTAGCCCTAGATTACACATAATATTTTTATTCAAGAAATGCGCGTCGATGCCAAGCAATCAGCATCGATGGGAGCGGTGATCTGGCCCTTAGATCATGCGGAGTAAGTGGGGAACGACCAAGGCGACAAACCCAATCGTGCCACACACCGAAACAGAGGCACCGACAGCGAGGGCGACGAGGACGATCACAGAGCGCTTCAGGGTTTCGACGCGGACACCAAGATGTTTTGCTTCCGCTTCGCCGAGCAAAATCAGATTCAAAGATCGGGCCATAAACGGAAACAATCCGAGTGCGATTACCAAAAAAGGAGCCACTGCCATCAAGCTCTCCCAGGTTGCCCCACCCATACTGCCCAAACTCCAAAAAGTGATGTTGCTGCGCCATGGCGGGGGGTGGCCCCGCATCTGTCGTGGCCAGGATGAGCTTAGGCCGTAGAGAAAGTACGCCTTCGGCTGCGAGGGTTCTTTGATAGCCAACTTTGGGCAACTTGGTGGCTGGTTTAGGAAAGGTACTGGAAGTATCGACACCGACGACACGATTGCCTTTGCCAAGGGCGAAAACAATCTCGGTCACTGGCCCACTCAAGCTGACAATGCGCGGTTCAGCGCCATAGCTAGTGCGAATAAATGCAACAAGAAGAATCCAGGTCAAAAGCAGTCTTTTGGCCATACTTTGCCATTTTCGTGGTTAAAGGCAGCTTATCACTAGTAAAAGTTGTTGTCAATAAAATGCGCTGTGATCTTAGGCAAACTGTCGCATCGAACATTCTGCAAGGGGCAAATGAACTGGGAAAGTGCTTTTTAAGCTCCTCTAGTGGCCAGAGAGCAGCATGCACTCGCCATATTAAAAATTCCTACTTGACAGCCAATGTCAATAAATTTAAGATACCTAGCGAGAGATCTTATTAGAAATTACACGCAATAAGGGAGTTTGGTGATGGCGCGAACAGCAGCCTTCAGCCGAGGGATCGGCTTGGGAATTTTCGCAGCAAGTTTGCTTGTTATCCCGGTACATGCGGAAGTTCCCCGCAAGAGCGATCTGAGTGAAACTGCGAGTGTCAAAGACTTGCTCGCCCATGCTGTGTACGAACTCGACACGGTAAGCGTGACCGCCAATCGTCTACTTCAGGGTCAAGGATTTACCCTGCTTGACCTCGACTTTACTGTACCCCTCGGTGGGGCGACCCGTCTGGGCATCGGGATTGCCAACTTGACCAATGCCCCCTACCGCGAAGCCTTCACCAGTTTCAACGCTCCCGGTACCCAGATCTTCTCGTCCCTGGTCACTGAGTTTTAGAAATCAAATGAAACCCAAATCTCTTATCTTCGACCTTCACCGCTGGGCTGGACTCCTCTTCGGAGCAATCTTGTTGGTGATTGGACTGACTGGCAGCGCCATCGTCTTCTGGCAAGAACTCGACCCCCAAGTCTACCCTGAACTCTATCGAAATTCAGGCAAACCTACCGCCTCCCTTGAGCGGGTCATTGCTGCTGCGCAGGCTACAGTGCCGAAGATCAGACCCACTGGTGTTACCCGCCAAGAAGAAAATATCTATATGGTTCACTTCACCACCCCAGATCAATTGAGCTTAGATGTTTTCGTAGACCCACTGACATACACAGTTCGGGGACAGCGCATCTTCCAACAGAGCTTCTTTGGTCTTCTCTACTCCCTCCATTACCAACTTTTGGCTGGGGAGGCTGGGGAATGGGTGACTGGAATCACCGCAATTATGCTGATGGTACTCAGCTTCAGTGGCCTAGTGCTCTGGCCAGGGTGGAAGAAGTGGAAGGCAGGGACAAGTCTGCGTTGGAGAAGTAACACACGTATTCTTGCCTTCGATATCCACAAGCTCACCGGCCTGTTCGCTCTACTCTTTCTGGTGATCCTGGGAGCGACGGGTACCTACTTCACGTTTAACGAACCCTTGCGGGCAGCAATTTACACGATCACAGGCACTCCCCAGATGCCAAAACTCGCCTCGAAACCCATTCCAGGACGCTCACCCCTCGGTGCTGACGTTCTGCTTGCGAAGGCCAAACCGCATGTGGGTGATGCTGAGTTGCGCGGGTTCTACTGGTCAGACAAAGCGGATGCTGTGGGTCGCGTGGTGCTCTCGATTCCAGGGGAGGGAGCAGCCAATAGTCTTCTCAATATCTATCTTGATCGCTACAGCGGCGAGGTGTTGCAAGTACAGGATGCTCGCCGTCCAAACACGGCTGAACTCGTCCTCAACTGGGTCGGACCGTTGCACTTCGGCACCTTCGCAGGGGTGTTTAGCCAGATCATGTATCTCTTTATCGGTCTTGCTCCTGGTGGATTGTTCCTAACCGGATTCTGGCTATGGCTGAAGAAACTGCGGTAGGCGCAACAGCTCAAACTACAAGAATTGTCAGTATCAAACATAAGAGGTGAAAAGTGATAAAGATGCTTCAAGCAACATCTGGGCACAGGCAGTGCCTGCGGTTAATCCTGCTATCCAGCAGTCTTGTTCTCCAGATACCCACCCAGGTGTCCGCGCAAGCAGTGCTTCCGGCTCTGCGCAAATCCGCCTTCGAGGCCGTCAAGACCGAGGCCCGCTGGCTGGCTCGGCAGGAACAACAGACACCATCTGCGGGTGGAGGTGGAGCAGACAGGCAACAGGACGAGGATCCTCGTCCTTCAGATCCAAAGGCTCAGGACGAAGCGGAAACACTCGATGAAATGGTCGTGACTGCCACCCGCACCCGCGAACGCGTGCAGGATGTGGCTCGCACGGTCACCATCGTCAACCGTCAGCAGATCAAACAGCAGTCGCTGCTGACCACGAACCTAGGGGACATCCTCGGCTTCACGGTACCGGGCTACAGCGCTCCCAGCGACAGCCCAACTCGGGGAACATTCCGAGGACGCGACACACAGACACTCATCGACGGCATTCCCCAGACAGGTAACTACGCCTACAGTAACCAGTTGCGCTTCATCGTGCCACTGTCGATCGAACAGGTGGAAGCAGTAGGTGGGCCGTCAGCTCTGTACGGTGATGGGGCTACCGGTGGCACCCTCAACATCATCACCCGCAAAGGGAGCGCAAACTTCCAAACCAACGCCCGCGCCAGCCTCAGTCTTGGCCTGAGCAACCTCTCCGCTGGCTCAGGTTATCTGTTTGAGCAGTTCATCTCAGGCAAGATGGATGCTTTCGATTACGCTATCACCGCCTCCTACACGGGTATCGGCAGCATTTACGATGGACGCGGTCAACAAATTCCCGATTCCTGGTTCGGTACCCTCGGCAACACGAACACCTACAACTTCTACAGCAAATTCGGCTTTAGCCCAGGACCGAGTGATCGACTACAGTTGACAGTCGGCTACGCCAACGATCTTTCAGACCCTAACAGCTTTACCGATCCAAGTGTGGAGAGCAGTGGCAGAGAGTTTGCTCGGGCCAAACGTGGCCGCTTGGTCGTCGAAAACAGTCCTTATGGTTCGCAGCCGACCAAGCGCAATCTGCAGCTCGCCTTGGAGTACACCAATGACAAGTTTCTCGGAGCCAGCAAAATGCTAGCCCAGGCATCCTACCGCAACTCCTTTGAGCTAACAGCAGTGAATGATAACAGATTCACTAGCGATGGTAGCGGCGGCCCCTTCGATACGATTAGTCGCGGTGTCTGGGGCGAGTACATCACTACCGCCCGCTTCCAGGTAGAGACGCCATTTTCGGATAACTTTAAACTGCTCTGGGGCAGTGACTTTAAAAATGACCCGGTGGAAGCATGGCAGTTGGAGACCTTCGACCCCAGGGTTTACGACGAAAGTGGCGGACTTGTGCAGAGCCGCAAAGGTAACTTCTTTTACAACCCGGCTTACACTCTTACAAACATCGCCGGTTTCTTACAGGCTAATTGGAATATTAGCGATCAGTTCATCGTCAATGGCGGTTTGCGCTACGAGAACGTGAGCTTCAGCGTCGGCGACTACACAGCCGCCGAGACGGGTCAGGCAGTTCGGGGCGGCAAACTCAATTTCAACTCCACCGTCGCCAACCTGGGCATTGTATATAAGCCAAGCCCCAAGATTAGTATATTTGCCAACTTCGGCCAAGGCTTCTCTTTGCCAGTCTTCGCTAACCCGCTGACCACTGCCTCCTCTGGCTTTTCGGTCTCCAGTGCCCTGACCGCGCTGCAACCAAAACTGGTGGATAGTTTCGAGGTAGGTGTGCGTGGTCGATGGAACAGCCTGCAGGCAGCAATTTCAGCGTATTACACTTTTTCATCCCTCGATGTCGGCTTTGTCCAAATTGCCCCCAACGAGTTTGAGAGCGTGCGCTCACCCCAGCGCACCTACGGTCTCGAAGCATCGATCTCTGGCCAGCCTGATCCCAACTGGAACCTCGGTGCTACCGTCGCCTGGGTACAGGGTGAGCAAGACGCGTTCAATGATGGCAATTACTACCCGCTCAATTCATACAGTGTTAATCCGCTGAAGGCCACCCTTTTTGTGGAGAATCAGACCACTTCCGGCTGGCGTAACCGTCTGCAGCTGTTGTTTTCTGGCTCCCGTGACAGTGCCTACAACGCGTTTCTGCCCTCTGGCTTTCGGGTTGAGGGCGCTCCGATTGGTAGCTACGCGACCGTCGATTATCTGTCCACACTGCAGATGGGGAACGGGACACTGGAAATTGGTGTGCGCAATCTGCTTAATGCCCAATACTCACCGGTTTACTCGCAGTACCTATCTGGCTTCTCCGACCGCAACAACTACGCCGCGCGCGGGGCGACCCTCAACGTCGCCTACAGCTTCGGGTGGTAAATTTTAATACAGAAAAACACATGCTTAACCCTAAATCTGTATGTGCAATTCCTGGGCGTCGGGTGCAATACCAAGTACCCACAGTCTTCGGCGCACTGCGATTACCCGACTCCATGCTGTCGGTGTTGGTCTAAGAACAATTCAACGCATCTCAGGGCATCGCTCCCTTGCCGCCCTTCAGCGCTACATCGAAGTGAGCCTCCAATAAATTTGCTCTAAGCACTGATTGCACATAATATTTTTTATTTAGGTGCTTCGATCATGCAAGCTAACCCGCCCGTTGCTTTCTGGCCATTTACTAGCGTTGTTTTGAGTGATAGGCTCCCGATACTCGTCCTGCAGATATCCCCTAAAGGGACACTCCAATCCGGCAGGACACCCCAAGGGTGCTTCTTGCAGGGCGCTAGCTTCGCGTCAGGGTGTTTCCTTCGGGGTGCCTCCCTCTGGACGGTGTGCGGGCTTCTTGCATAGAGAGTATGCTATACTGCTATATATTTACTCCAACTTGTTATCCATATGAAACGTGCCCGTTTTATGTTTGCCTCGGTTCTGGTACTACAACTTATTGTTTTACCTGGGGCATTCGCCGATTCCAGCGATGCTCCGGTTCAGCCAGTTACACCAACGACAGCAGAGCAATACCTAGAGCGCGGAATTTCCCGCTTAAATGCTCAGGCTCCAATTTCTGCCATTGAAGATATGGATCAGGCGATTTTACTCTCTGCGAATGATGCTCGCGCTTACCTTTTGCGTGCCTATGCACGTGATAAGGTGACAGCAGTGATTCGGCCTGGTGCTGGCAAGTTCGAGACTTACGAGTTCGTTGGTCAATGTCTGCCTAGAAGCTCAAGCAATCGCAATTGTGTCCGTTGGGAGCAATCGATCTCCGACTATAGTCAAGTGCTGAATCTGTCTACGGATGTGAGATTGCAGCTTAAAGCTCGTATTGGTAGAGGCAATGCTCGCTATCGTTATGGTGATCGCGATAGTGCCTTGGCAGATCTCGACGAGGCCATACGTCTTGACCCAGAGAATGCTTTTGCTTATTTCAGCCGTGGACGTGTTCGAAGCAATAGGGATGGTGAGGGAGTTCGCCGAGACTGGCAGAAGGCTGCCGAGTTGTACCGAATCCAAGGCGATTTTGCAAGTGCTGATGATTTGCAACAAGCACTCAATGGCGGCAGGCTTTTATAGTTTCTGAGATTCTGAACAGCTACTTGTGTACAAGGATCTTGTTGCAGTAAGTCAGGAGCACGAAGCCGTTGAACTGTAGCAGGCACAAGGATCTGCACATAATCTTTTTTATCTGCGGCGAGAACGTCGTCCTCCACCCCATCGATGGCGATCATCGACACTGAGTTGACGTAGAGCTTCAACGACCTTTTGAATACCAACCATATTGCCTTGCTCTTGAAAGAGCGCTGCTGCTCGTTCCCAATCTTGATCGGCACGCAGTAAATTTCCACCGACGCGATAAGCTTGGCCGCGCCCAAGAAAGCAGGAGGCACAATTGGGATTTTGCTTGATGCCCAAGTTATAGTCACGGATTGCTCCAGACAGATCCCGGAGATTCCAAAGGCGCAAATTGCCACGGTGCAAGTAGACATCCGGAACCTTCGGATCGTGTCTGAGGGCTTGGGCAAAGTCAGCCATTGCCAAAGTATTCGCTTTAAGACCTGTGTGGGCAATGCCACTGCGTACTAGGAGATCTGCTGAGTTTGGGGTCAGAGAAAGGGCAGCGGTATAGTCAGAAAGCGCACCGATGAAGTCTTTCACACTGCGTCGTGCATCACCACGACTCACCATACTCTGCACATCGTCGGGCTGGAGTTGCAAAGCAATCGTGAACGCTTCTATAGCTTTTTCGTAGTCTTCGTTAGCTGCGAGAGCCAGTCCAAGTAAGTATTGATAATTTGGGTTGTTCGGTTCAAGGGCAACCGCAGATTGGAAATCAGCGAGAGCCAATGCGTTGTCTTGACCGGGTTGCATGTAGGCAACTCCCCGATCTACAAGCAACTCTGAGTTTTTAGGCTCTAAACGAATAGCTTCAGAAAAGTCTTTAATTGCATCGTCAAGGTTTTGCTGCCGCAAATAAAGACTGCCTCTTAATATGCGTACACGAGCAAGATTTGGCGTTTGTTGTACGGCCTGAGAAAAGTAGTCGATCGCTTTTTGAGTCTCACCGCCACTGCGCATCTGGGTAACGCCTTGCTCCAACGGTGAAGCCAAAACAGGCAAACCATTCAAAACAATTGCCAAGGCGCAGCCCAACCAGAAACTTCTCAAAACAAACCCCCAATGCCCCCTTAGTTTGCCATGCGCACTTCCTTTTGGACTATGACAAGTGACCGATATTTAAGGCTTACACTGGATGAGGTTTGTGTTTAGGAGATCTCTATTGCGCTACGCGATCCTCGGTACAGGAGCAGTCGGTGGATTTTACGGTGCGCGCCTTCAGCGCTCAGGCCAAGAAGTACACTTTCTCGCTCGCTCCGATTACAAAGCCATTCGCTCCCAAGGTCTGCACATTAAGTCGAAGGATGGAGACTTCACCTTACCAAAAGTGTACGTCTATGATGATCCCAAGGATATGCCACCCTGCGATGTCGCCATTGTGGCCTTTAAGACCACCGAAAATTATTTATTGCCTAAAATCCTACCCCCAGTGTTAAAAGAAAACGGAGTTGCGTTACTCCTCCAAAACGGCTTGGGTTCAGAACAGGAAGTTGCTACATTTTTAGAGCCTGAGCAGATTTTTGGTGGCCTTAGTTTTATCTGTGCTAATAGACTTGCTCCAGGGCATATTCATCATCTCGACTACGGGTTTATGACCTTAGGGGCTTATGCTCCGAACTACGCAGCCAGAGGCATTTCTCCAATATTGGAAGCTATCGGCAAAGACTTTCATTGCGCAGGCTTTGCAGTCACATTGGAAAAAGATTTGCTCTTGGCTCGCTGGAAAAAGCTGGTTTGGAATATTCCTTTCAATGGCTTATCCGTCATTCTAAATGCTCAAACTGACAAGATGATGGCGAGTCCAGCTATCCGCGCCCTAGCAGAACAGTTAATGCAAGAAGTGTTAGCTGGAGCACGTGCCTGTGGTCGGGAAATACCCAAAGCTTTCCTAGAAGACATGCTGGAGCATACTGCAAAGATGATTCCCTACAAAACGAGTATGAAACTCGACTCTGAAGCGGGTCGCCCCCTCGAAGTGGAAGCGATCTATGGCAATCCACTTAGAATGGCCAAACAGTTTGGAATAGAGTTGCCCCGCATCGAAGTTCTCTATCAGCAACTCCAGTTTCTTAACGCGAACCTACCATCGTAGATTGGGCATCTCGCAGTGCTTTTTGAAAGCCGAACCAGTTCGCCCGACGACTGCCTGTGGGTGTTTTGATGAAGTAGCCCATCTGAACCGCAAAATCAGCTGTAATCCGGTGGTGATTCACTTTAATGCGATCTAGTAGAGCTGTGCCTGTAACTGGCATGATGCGCACTCCTCGAAATATTTTTCTAGAGTGCCCAGAGAAACAAAGGCCGCAATGCGTTTAGCTACGGAGCGCTTTCGGTTTGGCTAACCATTTCGCTGCGAGTACTCCACCCAAGAAACCAAACAGGTGCCCTTCCCAAGAGATGCCTGACTGACCTGGCAGAATGCCCCAGATCACCCCACCGTAAAGCACGCCGACCCCGATCGAGAGCATGATCGAATAGAGGCTGCGCTCGAAGTAGCCCCGCAGGAGCAAGAAGCCCACATAGCCAAAGACCACTCCACTGGCACCAATATGAACCGTGTTGGCACCGCCAAATAGCCAGACTCCAAGACCGGCACTCAAGGCAGTAATCGCCGAAACAGTGAAAAATTCCTTGGTATCCCGCAACATAATTAGCCAGCCGAGAATCACGAAGGGCACCGTGTTGGAGATCAAATGTTCAAAACTGCCGTGGAGAAAAGGGGCGAACAAGATACCCCAGACCCAGTCCGCGTCGCGTGGGTGGATGCCAAAGCGATCTAAACCGTGTTGCAGCAGGGTATCGATGATCTCAACCACCCAAAGACCGGCGGTAGTGGAACCGAGCACCCTGGCTTGTGTTTTTAATTCTTTGGTGATCGAAGTATTTTCTTGGCGAATCACAACATCGTCCCCGTATCGCTAGACCGATTCTAGCCTTTGGGATGGTAGTCTCGATCTATGTCAACGATTACCGTAGCTACCTGGAACGTCAATTCCATCGGTGCGCGCTTACCCGTCGTCGAAGGGTGGCTCGCCAAAAATCAACCGGAAGTGCTCTGCCTTCAAGAAACGAAGACTATCGACGAAAAGTTTCCCTACTCGGTCTTTGAAAATCTTGGCTATAGCGCCGCCATCAGTGGCCAGAAGACCTACAACGGTGTCGCCATCCTCAGCCGACTGCCCATCGAAAATGTTTCTAAAGGACTCCACGATGACGACGATACCGCCCAGAAACGCCTGATCGTGGCAACCATTGCCGGAATACGCATCGTCAATGTTTATATTCCCAACGGGTCTGAAGTCGGCTCCGAAAAGTTTGCCTACAAAATGCAGTGGTTTGCGCGTCTTAGAGTCTACTTAGATCAGCATTGCGACCCCGCCCAGCCAACCTTGATCTGCGGCGATTTCAATGTTGCTCCCGAAGAACGGGATGTCTACAACGTCAAAGCCGTTCAGGGCAAAGTACTTTTCCACCCCGACGAACATCGTGCCCTCAATGTCATTCGCGACTGGGGTTTCCAAGACACACTCCGACTACATACCCAAGAAGCAGGGCAGTTTAGTTGGTGGGATTATCGTGCTGCTTCTTTTCGCCGCAACCACGGCATGCGTATCGATCACATTTGGGTCAGTCCGCCACTCGCCCAACGCTGTGTTGCCAGTTGGATCGATGTCGAACCACGCAAGTGCGAAAAGCCCTCTGACCATACGCCTGTCCTAGCGCAGTTTTCCTGAGGGGGCGGGTTGAAGCCGTCCCTCAGGCAACAGAATATTGTAAACATGCACTGTGGGTAATTCATGGACTTCAGTAGGGTCAAATGTGCGATTCATAACCCAAAGTGCATTGCCAATCGCAAAAATCACAATCGCAATAATCAGCATGTAGGGAAGGTACTCGAACCACTCACTACGGGGCTGACGACGAACAATAGCCATAGGGATTCTCCAAGTGTGAACAGTATTAGAAACATACCCACATCCTCAGTCGGTCATAAAATCCTGACACATATTTGTAATCTATTTTACAGAAACGCAAAATATCTCTATCTTTTTAGATTTTGCACATAATATTTTTTATACAAAGAAGCCTCCGTGTTTACAGTCTGCGGAGAAGTGGGCTGATGTTAAGCTCTATAAAAATCTGGGGTGAAGTGGCAATGGTTGTACTTCCTGAAAATTTGGCTTTGGCGTCAGTCCTGAAGCAACGCTGTCAAAGACTAGGACAAATCATGGATCGGCCAGCGATTTTTTGGTCGGGGCGTGCTCCTGCCCGCAATTACCCTGGCAGTCCCTATGCATTTCGGGCCAATAGCCACTTCCTTTACTTGGCGGGATTGCCCTTAGAAAATGCCGCTATTCGCATCGAAGGCAACAAATTAGAGTTATACCTTGACGAAGGTGGGCCATCGGCAGCCCTTTGGCATGGAGAAACACCAGGGCGCGATGCCATTGCTGAAGCGATTGGTGCCGACGCTGCCTTCGCTCTATCAGATCTTGTTAGCAAAACCCAGGATGCTGCAACGATTGCAGTGCAAGATTCCTACACACGGGAGCAACAGGCAAAACTTTTAGGTAGGCCGATTCTAGCCTCTCGCGGCCTCAGCGAAATCGATTTAAAACTGGCGAATGCCATGATCGAACTGCGCCTCTATCACGACGAGCTAGCGATCGCCCAGATCCGTGAAGCACTGGCAACAACTGTCGCAGCGCACAAAGCCGGAATGGCCGCAACACCCAGGGCCAAGCGCGAGTCTCAGGTGCGTGCAGTGATTGAAGGGGTGATGGTGGCTGAAGATGTCAGTCCCGCCTACGGCAGTATTGTGACCGTTCACGGCGAAGTCCTACACAACGAGCAGTACCATCACGCCATTACCCCCGGAGATCTACTCCTCGTCGATGCTGGAGCGGAATCTTCTATGGGTTGGTCTTCGGACATTACCCGCACGTGGCCGACTTCCGGTCGGTTTTCCGCGACACAGCGCGATGTCTATGAAGTCGTTTTAGCCGCTCATGACCGTTGCATTGCCGCCATGGCTCCCGGTGTCGAGTACCGTGATATTCATCTGTTGGCTGCCCAAGTTTTTGCTGAGGGCTTGGTGGATCTGGGCGTCTTAATGGGCAAACCCGAAGATCTTGTTGCCCAGGATGCCCATGCCCTGTTCTTTCCCCACGGCATTGGGCATTTGCTAGGACTCGATGTTCACGATATGGAAGACCTCGGCGATCTCGCCGGTTACGCAGAAGGTCGCAAACGTTCCAAACGTTTTGGCCTCGGTTACCTGCGCCTTGATCGCATATTGCAGTCGGGAATGATCACGACGATTGAGCCTGGTTTCTATCAAGTTCCCGCCATTCTTCATGATCCAGCCAATCGCGAAAAGTACAAAAAAATGGTCAACTGGGAAAAGTTAGCACAGTACGCTGACGTGCGAGGCATTCGCATCGAAGACGATATCTTAGTGACGGATCAAGGAAGTGAAGTACTTAGTGCTGCATTGCCCTGCGATGTGAGCAGCATTGAGCAACTGGTTCTTGCGGGAGTCTGAGATTTTCTGTCATACATGCGATCTAAGGGCACGATACATCGTGCCCCAACGTATATTCAATCTTTGGAAATGGTTTCATCATGCCCTCCTATGTGACTTCGATTACTTGCTCCCGCTGCAATTGGCGCTGCGATCCAGGGACTATTCAAAACCTTTGCCCCGTCTGCGCTTCACCCTTACTGGTGGATTACGACTTAGAAGCCATTGATCGCGCCGTGACGAAGCAATCTATTGCCCAACGTCCACCGACGATGTGGCGCTACGAAGAATTTCTGCCTGTGCCAGATCCCAGGCAAATTGTCAGTTTGGGAGAAGGGTTTACGCCATTGATTGCAGTTGGTTCTGCCCTCACAGAATTAGGGCTTCCCAATCTTTGGGTCAAAGACGATGGCCTCAATCCCACTGGAAGTTTCAAAGCACGCGGAGCATCCTGCGGAATCTCGATGGCAAAAGCATTGGGCATCAAAGCTGTTGCTCTGCCTACCGCCGGAAATGCTGGTGGTGCCTGGTCTTGCTATGGAGCCGCAGCCGGAATCGCTGTTCATGTCGCTATGCCCGAAGATGCACCAGCGATCAATCATTTGGAGTGCAAACTTTACGGTGCCCAGTTAACAGTAGTTAAAGGTCTGATCTCCGACGCAGGCAAATTGATTGCCAAAGGTATTCGCGAAAACGGCTGGTTCGACGCGGCCACCCTCAAAGAACCCTACCGAATCGAAGGCAAAAAGACCTTGGGATTGGAGATCGCTGAACAGATGGGCTGGCAGATGCCCGATGCGATTCTTTACCCTGCCGGGGGTGGGGTAGGACTGATTGGGATCTGGCGTGGATTGTTACAACTTCAGGCAATGGGCTGGGTGAAGGGGAATCTGCCACGCCTAATCGTTGTTCAAGCGGAAGGTTGCGCACCGATTGTTAAGGCTTTTCGAGAAGGCAAAGCTATCTCTGAATTTTGGGAAGGTGCCTCAACTTTTTCGTCGGGTCTGCGAGTCCCCAAGGCACTCGGCGACTTCTTGGTCCTGCAAGCAGTCCGAGAAACGGGGGGAACGGCAATTGCTGTGAGCGATGCAGACTCCGGGGCGATGATGCAGTTGTTAGCGCGGCGCACAGGCATCTTCGCTGCGCCTGAAGGAGCGGCAACTTTGACTGCGGCTGCGCAACTGCGGGAACAGGGGGTTTTAGCTCCAAACGACCGCGTCGTTTTGATCAACACAGGCACTGCACTCAAGTATCAAGAAGCTCTTGAGCAGATCTGTAATTGACGATCCGTTACTTTATTAAGTAGTATGTATTGTGAGAAGTAGGACGAATCCCCAGACGATGCGGGAAGCCGCTTGCCGAGTGTAAAGTTCGGCATTGCAGATTTGCGGGCATCAAATAATTGGCTTTTAAGCCAGCCTGAGTTTGCTAAATAATTTTCTGGCCATGGGTTTGTAAGTCTTCTCCGAATGTCCCTCTTTCAGGAGAAAGCATGGCTGCCAATTTTGCCGCCCTCGGTGTAAGTGAAGCGATTTGTAAAGCGCTTGACGAGCTTGAATTTACTGATCCAACCCCCATTCAAGTAAAAACTATTCCTTTTTTGCTAGAGAAGCGAGATCTCCTCGCCCAAGCGCAAACCGGAACTGGAAAGACTGCTGCCTTCGGTCTGCCCCTGCTTGACTTGATGGATCCAACCAATAATCAGGTGCAGGGTATCGTTCTGACCCCAACCCGTGAACTTGCCATGCAGGTTTGCGATGCGCTTTACACCTATGCGAAATATCAATCTTTGCGTATCTTGCCGATCTACGGTGGTCAACCGATCGACCGTCAGATTCGCCGCCTGCGCAGTGGTGCCCACGTTGTCGTTGGTACCCCTGGACGGGTGATCGACTTAATGCAGCGCGGCAACCTCAAACTGGACGGCATCAAGTTGCTTGTCCTCGACGAAGCAGATCAGATGCTCAACATGGGCTTCATCGACGATGTCCAAAAGATCATCGATGCTACCCCTGCTGAACGACAACTGGCCTTCTTCTCGGCGACCTTGCCCACGGAAATTCGCCGTCTCGCCAACCGCTCCTTGCGGGATCCTCTGACTGTCACCATCGTCAGCAACGCTGATACGATCCCTCGGATCACGCAGATGGTCTACCAGGTAACTTTCAAGAGCCGTCCCCAAGCACTCAGCCGCATTCTGGCCGCTGAAGAGCCCGCCTCAGCGTTTATCTTCACGCGCACCAAACAGGGCGCTGACGAGCTTGCAGATTGGCTGCAGCGCGATGGCTATCGGGTCGAAGCCCTTCACGGGGATCTCAGCCAGTCAGCCCGCGAACACGTCTTGAATAAATTCCGCCGCCAACAGCTCAATATCGTCGTTGCCACAGACGTTGCTGCACGCGGCCTCGACATCGGCAGTCTCAGCCACGTCATTAACTACGATCTGCCTGCCGATGGTGAATCCTACGTTCACCGCATTGGCCGCACAGGCCGCGCTGGCCGCACAGGTACAGCGATCAGCCTCGCCTTGCCCACTGACCGCTTCCGGGTGCGCCAGATCGAGCGAGTCACCAATCAACCGATGATCGCTTCTAAAGTGCCAACCAATGAGGAGATCGAGTCTCGCCGTTGGGAGCGCCTGCTTGAGACCCTGCGCATGGCGATGCAAACCGCCCAAGCCGATCAAGCACTTCCCCAGTACCGTGCTCTTGTCGGACAACTCTCTCAGGAATATAGTCTTGAGGATATTGCGGCGATCAGTCTGAAGCTCTCCCAGCAAAAAGGCGTCGCCGGCTAGTAGGGGATCGGCGTGGGTAACATCTGGCGGTTTGGTCGTCGGCACTTCATCGGTGGTGCCTTGCTTTTGGTGATGGCAGAACAACCTCTGCTTGCTTCCCCAGCTTCCAAGCTGGGTGAGCAACTTCTAGACGAATACTTTCGTCGGGATCCTGTCTTCGCCACAAGTGCTGGTGATCACCGCTTCGACGGCCTTTGGCCCAACTGCAGCCCTACTGGACTTGAGTCCGAAAACCAGTGGATCCTCGGTGCTCTTAAGCGGATCGACCGGGTCTTGATGTTGCGGATTCGGCCACTCCCCGATGATCAAGTCGATCTCGATCTACTGCGCGCAAGTTTAGAATTGCTGCGCTACGAGCACGAAGTGGGTCGTTCCTGGTTTAACAGCCCACTTTTTTATTCGGGCATCATCGGATCGGGACTTGATGACCTTGTCAGTAGAGACTTTGCAAGTGCCCAAACCCGTGCGGCAAGCGTCGTTGGTCGTCTTGAAGGATTGCCACGGTTTATCGATCAAGCGATTGCCAATTTGCGGCAAGGCGAAGTCCTCCAGCCTCAAGCCAAAGTGGCTGTCGGTCAATTGACTGGCCTGCTTGAATTGATCAACAAAGAGATTCCTGACCAACTTGCAGCTGCTCCTGCTTCCCTCAAAAAGCGGATTGCCTCTGCCTCACCTGCGGCCATCGCAGCTGTTACCAAGTTTCGAGATATTACCCGCGACGAACTGCTTCCAAAAGCAACAGGTGAGTGGCGGCTTGGCAAAGAGAAATTTGCCAGGGTCTTGAAGTACACCCTTCAAAGTAGCCAAGACGCAGATGCCCTCTACGAAATGGCCAAGCAGGAGCATGAAGCTGTACGCATTCGCATGGCACAACTGGCCAAAGAACTTTACCTTCCACTGTTCGGCACTGAATTTCTTTCTACAGACACTGACGACCAAATCATTCGTAAAGTCCTTGAAGCCTTAGCGCTCGATCACGTCCAAGCTGACCAGTTTCGTACTGCCTGCGAAGAGAACTTGAAGCGCCTCGGTGCCTTTGTGCGCTCCCAAAATCTTCTGCCCCTCGATTCCAAAGAGGTGCTGAAAGTGATCTGGACTCCCCCCTCCAAGCAAGGGGTCGCCATTGCCGGACTCTCAGCCCCGGCTCCTCTCGATGCAGCCAAGCCTGGCTTGCCCAGTTTTTACTTGGTGCAACCCTTACCCAACGAGTGGACACCCCAGCGCAAAGAATCTTTCTTGCGAGAGTACAATAACTTCTTGCTCGAAATTCTCTCCATTCATGAGGCGATCCCTGGTCACTTTGTCCAGGGCTACTATGCGAAGCGCGTTGGTTCAAAAGTTCGTCGTGTCCTCGGTAACGGCGCGTTCATCGAAGGCTGGGGGGTTTATGCAGAACGCATGATGGTGGAGGCAGGCTATGCAGGTGCAGAACCTGTCGGCGAGAAACCGAAGGAATTTTCTGATGGTCTTTGGAAAGTCAAACAAGATCCAAGCTTGAGAGCAAAGGCCATCGCCTTGCACGGCCAGAAGTTCTACCTCCGCACCGTTACAAATGCCATCTTGGATCACGCCATCCACGTCGATGGTATGGACGAAACTGCAGCCGTTTCCCTGATGGTAGACAAATCCTTCCAACAAGAAGGCGAAGCTCACGCCAAATGGACGCGGGCACAAGTGAGCGCTGGACAACTGAGCACCTATTTCGTTGGCCTTCAAGATTGGCTTCGCCTCCGAGAACAAGCCAAAGCACGAGCTAAGGCAAAAGGCCAAGTCTTCAACCTCTCGGCTTACCACGCCGCCGTATTGAGCCATGGTTCTCCCTCCATTTCCCAATTGCCGAAACTCTTAGGCTGGAGCTAATCAAGATCTCTGCTTCTGTATAATGTCTGAACTATGACAAACGCTTACACAGTTAAACTCACCGATCTCTTCGATAAAGATGATCCGCTCACCATCCGCGTTCTCGATCAAGGTTTTGTCCGGTTGATCGACTACATGCCCCACGATTGGCCTTTTGGGGAAGTGATCGAGGGAGCAACCCCAGGGGACTTGGCGGTGGTGGCCGCAGCGCGGGTGAGCTATGGCACCGTGAGCAAAGGTGTCGAGGCAGACCAGAAACTGATCAATTTCTTGGTGCGCGAAGGGCATACTTCTCCATTGGAGATGGTCGAGTTTAAGTTCTTGATTAAAGCGCCTGTGATCATGTGGTGGCAACACGTTCGCCACAGGATCCAAGAAATGAATTTTCAAAGTGGACGGTATACACCTTACCCAGAAGATGAATACTATTTGCCCAGCAAACTCAGGCAACAGGACAAAGTCAATAAGCAAGGTTCTGTTCTCGCTGACTTTTTGAGTGAAGCTGAAGAAGTGGCATTTCTAGAAGAACTCAAAGCCCACTATGAAGCAGGCTTCGACCTTTACAAAAGAATGCTCGATAAAGGAGTGGCGAAGGAGATGGCACGCCTTGCCCTGCCAGGATGGGCGCTCTACCACACTGCCTACGTCAAGATGAATGCCCATGCCTTAATGAATTACATCGGCAAACGGACTGAGCCAGGAGCACAGTACGAGATTCGTGTTTACGCCCAGGCTATGGCTCACTTCTTCAAGGATAAACTGCCATGGGTATATGCTGCTTGGCAGAAGAACCACGGGTCAAAGTCCTGAAGAAAATTCCTCCGCGTTGCCAATCTCTACCCGGCAGATAAAGCCAGGAAGCTATCCTTGCATTGCCGATTAGTTATTCTCGATGCCTTCGAGATATTCGCGCACCCGTTGAAGACGTTGGGGATGGCGAAGTTTGCGTAAGGCACGAGCCTCAATTTGGCGGATGCGTTCGCGAGTCAGGCTAAATTGTTGACCGACTTCGTCGAGGGTACGAGAGCGCCCATCGAGAAGACCGTAGCGCAATCGCAAAACATCGCGCTCACGGGGAGCCAGAGTTTGGAGAAGGATTTCGATGTCCTGAGACATCAAATCTTTGATCACCCCTTGTTCTGGTTGGTCCCCTTTCGACTGAATGAGATCGCCCAAGGCTGTGTCTTCTTCGCGACCGACAGGGGTTTCGAGGGAGACAGGCAACTGAATCGCCCGACGGACAAAGCGCAATTGTTCAGCGTCCATCTCAACCGCAACGGCAATCTCATCCTCGGTGGGTGAGCGGCCTAGCTGTTGGGAAAGTTGTCGTGTCGCCTTCTTGATCCGGTTGACTTTCTCGACAATGTGAACTGGCAGGCGAATTGTGCGGGCTTGCATCGCAATCGAGCGGGTGATTCCTTGGCGGATCCACCAGGTGGCGTAGGTCGAAAACTTAAAACCACGGGTATGGTCAAACTTTTCGGCAGCCCGGATAAGACCCAGGGTGCCTTCTTGAATCAGATCTAAGAGGTGCAGACCACGACCTTGATACTTCTTGGCGACAGAAACAACGAGGCGCAAGTTCGCCTTGATAAGATGAGCTTTGGCGCGCTCCCCATCGCGAGCGATCAGCGTCCACTGCTGGAGGGATAACTCTACAGACTCTAACCACTGCTCAAGACTGAGCATGGATTTTCGGCGATTTTCGTCGTGTTGCAACCAAGTCGCAATGCGTCTGGCCAGTTCAATTTCTTCAGCACCTTTGAGGAGCGGAATGCGACCAATCTCCTGAAGGTAGAGGCGCACAAGATCGTCCGTGCTGCTCCTGGCCGCCGTATATTCTTCGGGGGCTAGAACCTCAGGTTCTGATTCACCTATGAATGCTTCATCGAACCAGACATCATCAGCGGGCATGTCACTTCCCCCTACGCGCCGAGAATGCACGATTAGACACCAGTATGGGGCCGAGAAACCTCGACCCCAGGCAGTTTAACGTTTTCTTCAGGTAAGACTAGCTTACGGGTTGCTCTTGATATTCGGTGGTCTTGATCTGCAAGGTCAAGAAACGGTCTCGGCGCTTCACTTTGAGCGCTACAGACTCACCGACTTTGTGGCTGCCGATCAGTTCTTGCACCTGCTTCGCCTCAAGGACAGGCTTGCCATCGACTTCGACAATCACATCTTCGGATCGAATCCCAGCTTTATCTGCGGGGGACTTGGCCACCACTTCTCGGATCCAAACCCCTTTATTTGCATCGGGGATAGCTCCAGAATTTGGATCTTCCTTGAGGCGCTCTAGAAGATCTTGATTGATCGTCACCATGCTCACCCCAATAAAAGGGCGACTAATTCGGCCATTTTTGATCAAGATATCAGTGATGTTTTTGACTTTGTTGCTGGGAATCGCAAAGCCGATCCCCTGGCCATCCGCCCGAATTGCTGTATTGATGCCGACGACATCGCCGTAGATATTGATCAAGGGGCCGCCAGAGTTGCCGGGATTAATCGCCGCGTCGGTTTGGATGAATTCGAGGCGACGGTCACCGCGCACTCCAACGGCATCGGAAGTCCGGTTAAGAGCGCTGACAATTCCAGATGTCACCGTGTGGTCAAGGCCGAGGGGATTACCGACAGCAATCACAAATTCACCCGGACGCAGCTTATCTGAGTCACCAAGGGCAACGGTAGGCAAATTGACGCCTGCGTCAACTTTGACGACGGCGAGGTCTGTGAGCGTATCCTTACCGAGTACTTTCCCCGTAAGACGACGGCCATCATTGAGCGTCACTGTCACTTTGTCTGCCCCGTCAACAACGTGGGCATTGGTCAAAATGGTGCCGTCGGCACTGACGATAAAGCCTGAACCAGCACCACGTTCTGTACGAGGCTGGCGGGACTTACTACTGCCGCTGCCACCACCCGAAAAATCAGGAAAGAAGAATTGATCGATCTGAGTGCGACCTGCTTTGAGGACGCGCTCTGTATCAATCCTGACAACGGCTGGGGCAACTTTTTCCGCTGCGTCGGCAATAAAATTAGGTCCTAAGGAATTGTTGGTCACCGGATTCGCGGTAGAGACGAGTGGTGCCGGAGCTGCAGCAGTTGGCGCTCCGGAAACTTGCTGGGTGACGATGGTTCCTGCCGCGAAACCAATTCCCGCGACGGCCCCGAAGATACCGACATTCACTAGCTTATTTCTCACTGTGCGTATCCTCATGAACTAGTAAAATCCTATCATTGAGCTAGCTTTGACGTTCAGGGCTGACCGTCGGTTCCAAACGCAAATGCTGAACAACTTTGCGCAAAACCCCATTAATGAAGCGCGGAGCCGTGTCACTGCTGTATTTCTTGGCAAGTTCAACGGCTTCATCGATGGCAACGCGGTAAGGGGCACTTCTGAGAATCACAAACTCGGCAACGGCAATCCGCAGAATATCTCTGTCAATGTGGGTCAGTCGCTCGACTTGCCAACCTTCGATACAGGCTTCAAGGAGCTGATCCCCCGTTGCTTTGGTGGCAATACAGGCTTCGATCAACTGGATCGCGTAGGTGCGCACCGCCTGTTCATCCGCCAACCGGACAAACTCAGGCAATTCTAGAGAAGCACCCACTCGATTGATCGCCTGCTGGGTCAGTTGCATCGCCTGAGCGACATCTTTATGTGCCGCATCGACATCCCGCGCTGTCAACTCGCTAGCCGCGAGCTTATGGTGGCTCTGGCGCAGTTCAGCACTCGCTTTTTCGAGGCTGTCGTTGACTTCTTCGCGCAGGGTACGCACAGCCGCAAGCAGCAAATCCTCAAGACTTCGACTTTCAAGTTTGGCGGCGGACAACTGGCTGATGCTCAGGAGTGCCAATTCGCGGGAGATGCGGCGGGCTTGCATGGGTTCTATCTCAATAGCTTAACCATTCTATTGCG
>JACMLN010000142.1 GCA_014379585.1 Gloeobacterales cyanobacterium ES-bin-313
GTGCCAATCACACCACGAACACGGCTGATGATTTGGACTTGGCTTTCACCAGCGACAGTTTTTCCGTCTACTTCTAGGACAATATCTCCAGCTTTTAAGCCAGCTCTTGCGGCTGGCCCGCCTGGGGTTACTTCTTGAATGACGAGTTGCCGCGCTTTTTCATCCGTCTTTGATTGGATGCCAATGCCACCAATTTCTGGCTGCGCGGGAGGCGTTTGAGCAAGTATTCTTTGGGGCAACCAGAAGGTTGCAGCGAGGTAGAAAGCGAAACCCAAGTAGGCAAGAGGTTTTCTGGGAGATGTCATAGCACCGTCAGTATCGAAAAGTCACAGAACATTTATACAGCGGAGCTTTCCATTGATCTGGAAAGTTTCCTCTGGTTTACCTAGGAGTCGCGCTGGAAGAACTGAGCGTTGAAAGCGCCGGCTTCATCAAACCCGGATTTGATCTTCAATCTCAAACTGGCGCACAAAAAAAGACGAGAGCGCAAATTCCGCCCTCGTCCAGATTTTTGATTGGCAATAACGCCAGATGATGGACTACTTGTTCTCAGCTTGAATCTTCGCTGCCTTGGCAAGGGCTTCGTCGAGATCGCCGACCAAATAGAAAGCTTGTTCTGGTAGGTCGTCGAACTCACCAGCCAAGAGACGCTTAAAGCCATTCACGGTCTTTTCGAGCGAGACATACTTCCCTTTAGCGCCTGTGAAGATTTCAGCAACATGGAAAGGCTGGGACAGGAACTTTTGCAGTTTGCGGGCACGGTTAACGACCGTTCTGTCTTCGGGAGCCAATTCATCGAGACCAAGAATAGCGATGATGTCCTGAAGATCCTTATAGCGCTGAAGAGTGGACTGCACTTCGCGGGCGACGTTGTAGTGCTCTTCACCGACGACTGCAGCTTGCAGCATCGTCGAGGTCGAACTGAGGGGATCCACTGCTGGGTAGATGCCGAGAGAAGACAACTGGCGCGAAAGTACCGTTGTTGCATCCAAGTGGGCGAAGGTGGTCGCCGGGGCAGGGTCAGTCAAGTCATCCGCTGGCACGTAGACCGCTTGCACGGAAGTAATCGACCCTTCGGTGGTCGAAGCGATCCGCTCCTGCAAGTCGCCCATTTCTGTCCCCAGAGTGGGCTGGTAGCCGACCGCTGAAGGCATCCGGCCAAGTAGGGCTGAAACTTCTGAACCCGCTTGCACAAACCGGAAGATATTGTCGATAAACAGCAGCACATCTTGCTTGTTGATGTCGCGGAAATATTCAGCCATGCAAAGGGCTGTCAACGCAACACGCATCCGGGCACCCGGTGGCTCGTTCATTTGACCGTAGACCAGAGCGACTTGACCCAAGACGTTGGATTCTTTGAATTCGTTGTAAAGGTCGTTGCCTTCGCGGGTACGTTCACCCACGCCACCGAATACAGACACACCAGCGTGTTCTTTGGCAATGTTATGAATCAGTTCTTGGATCAGAACCGTCTTACCGACTCCAGCACCACCGAACAGGCCAATTTTGCCGCCCTTGCGGTAGGGAGCCAGCAAGTCGATCACCTTGATGCCTGTCTCAAGAATACTGGGGTTGGTTTGCAACTCAATCAGCTTTGGCGCGTTGCGATGAATCGGCATGGTTTCGTCTTGACTCACAGGACCCATCTCGTCGATCGGTTCGCCAAGTACGTTAAAGATCCGGCCTAGGGTCACTTTACCCACCGGAACGGTAATCGGCCTGCCTGTGTCGGTGGCTTCCATACCGCGAACCACACCGTCGGTGGTACTCATCGAAACAGCTCGGACTTTCTTGTCACCGAGCAGTTGTTGCACTTCGCAGGTCAGAGAAATCTCAATACCCGACTCGGTTCTGCCTTTGACCAGCAGGGCGTTGTAAATTGAGGGCAGAACGCCTTCTGGGAATTCAGCATCGACAACCGGGCCGATGACTTGGGTGATATAGCCGACGTTGCGGGCAGTGGTAGTAACCATGGCTTTGGGCCTCTACACGTAAAAATGCTCCTTCGCAATCTACCACAATTCGTTATAATCACTGCAGAATTGACGGCTAGCATAGGTTCGCAGATTTACGGGGCAACCTTATGTTTTTTTCACGTTTTCTGCCGATCCTGATTGTGATTGGGGTGACAGGGCCAGTCCTTGCTATTCAGTTTGCTAGCGGTGAGACAGCTTTTAATGGTGCACCAAAACTTCTGCGAGCGGCTGTCACCGATACGAGTTTCGAGGCTTACCCGGTTTACTACCAGTTCACCGTCGAACTACCCGCCAAACTCGATGAACCCCTCGGCCAACTGCGCATCGAGATTCCAAATGAGTACGGTGTCTTTGGCCTGCGACCTCCCAATCCCAAAGATGTACGCGCCTTTCTTCCCACTGAACCCAACGCCCAAGCTCCTCAATACGCGGCCAAGTTCCTGGCAACTAAGGTCACAGTGCAGGGGCAGACAGTCGCTTTAAGCTTCGATCCCCCGGTTCCTCCAGGCAATGTCGTGACTGTCGAATGGGGGCCACTGCGCAACCCGACCCAGGACGGTACCTATCTCTACGACGTGACTGCTTATCCAGCAGGTGCCATGCCAAGAGCACAAACAGTTGGATATGGTCGGATCACGATTCGGCAGAACTTCGGTAGCCATTAGCTACATTGGTTCCAATCCAGCTCCAAGTAGGCAGCGCTGCACATAGGGATGCAAGTCCCCGCCAATCTGGTTGACCCAACGGTATTCCTGGTGGTGGGCATCGAGGGAGAGCGAGAAATCCGGCTGGACTGGATAGAGAAAGAAGCAGCTGTTGATACTGTGCACCGCAATTCCCTCCGGTCCATCGGGGAAAATGGTTTCGGCAGTATGGATGATCGGTCCAATATGGCAGGCAATTCCAACTTCGTCTTTGGCTTTGCGGTAGGCGGTTGCTTTCATCATTTCGCCTTTAAGAACGCGGCCACCAGGCACCCACCATTGACCCTGCGCTGGGGCATCCTTACGGCGCACCAGCAGAACATTTCCCTGGGCAACAATCGCTACATCCACACAGGCAATCGGAATATTTTCAAGAATTTGGTTGTACAGTTCCTGGGGAATCATTTTGGGTGCCTTAGATTAGGAAAACAGAGCTGAAAATAGTGATCCATTCAGGAGACTCCTATGGAACCTGACCACGATCAAGGCTGGAAAACCCTTGAACAAGAGACCCTAGCCGAGAACCCCTACTGGTCCTATCTGCGCGACCACTATACCCTTCCAGATGGTCAGATTGGTACTTACTACTACGTTCACACGCCTGGTTCAGTCATGGTCGTCCCATTGATCGATCTTGAAACTGTTTTGTTGGTGCGTCAGTATCGCTATCTCAATCGGCGAGAAAGCTTAGAGTTTCCGGGGGGTGGTCAAAAAAAAGATCAATCTGCACTCACTGCGGCCCAAGCAGAACTCCAAGAAGAAGCTGGCTACATTGCCAAACAATGGCAAAAATTAGGTGACTTCAATCCTTGCAAAGGGATCACAGATGAATGGTGTTCTGTCTTTCTTGCCACAGATCTGCACCCCACTTTCCGAGAGAACGGAGATCCCTTTGAAGTCACAGAAATAGAACGCTATTCCTTGAAGGATATTGATGGCCTGATTGCGAAAGGAGAAATTTGGTGTGGGATGACGATTGCTGCATGGTGTTTGGTGCGTTCCGCACTTTCAAGCAGAACTGACTACTAGCATCAAAATGCCTGATTGTAGTCAATGAGAATACTTTCCTGGGTCTTACTTTGGATTCATCCTTGTTGTTTACTTTGCTCAAACTGCGTTACTTTGTTACTCCTCTAACTAGCGCCATGCTAAGCTCTCTAAGGTCCAGCCAGGTATGACTGTGCAAATCACAAGCAACGCAAGCAAAAATCCTCTCGCCTACACACTTTTAATTTTTATTGCTTCTAGAGTGATTGCCTATAAACTAGGCGTGATATTTGATTATACTCTTCTTGATTATGGTTGGCAGTATTTAGACCCGATAGTGCTTAGTAAAAGCGTTTCTTCCCTTGCCCAAAATTTGCTTTATATGAATGGACAGCCACCACTCTTCAATCTATTTTTAGGAATCATACTATTAATCTTTCAATCTCATGCATCCCAAGCTTTTACGATCATCTATTTTATTTTTGGACTTATCTATTCCTCCTCTATTTGCCTGCTTATGTCTAGATTGAAAGTAGATTGGAGGGTCAATGTTATTATGACTTCTATATTTATTATCAGCCCTGCATGCATCTTAATCGAGAGCTGTTTATTTTACGCTTATCCGATTGTAACTTGTCTTACTGTCTCTGCATTATGTTTCTATGAATTTCTGGAAAATGGACGATTCAGATATGCCTTCATCGGTTCCTCTTGTTTGGCAGCCATGGCTTTAATGTGGTCACTTTTTCATTTGATTTGGATGATCTTTGTCATGATTCCTATATTTGGTGTGCTGTACTATAAACGGGACTTTAAGAAATTGCAGAAGCTAGGCATTGCTTATATCCTCCCACTTCTTTTGGTAATTTCCGTATATGCAAAAAATGCAATATTGTTCGGAAGTTTCTCGCCGAGTTCTTGGTTTGGAATGAGTTTGGCAAAAATTGTTTACTCGCGAATGCCTAGTGAAGAGCGTAAACATCTAGTTGAATCAGGAGAAATTTCCGAATTATCCTTGTTGGATCCCTGGCTAGCCCCCTCGAAATATCCCGCACACTATTTTAATTTTAAAAAAACTGGTGTACCTGCGCTCGACGCACTGCGTAAATCTGTTGAGCCAGCTACATTTTATAATGTCAACTACCATAATCTTGGCTATAATGCGCTCTCCAAGGACTACCTCAAGGATGCCATGCAAGTTATCACTCACCACCCAAAATACTATCTAGAAGGTGTCGCTTCTGCCTATCTTTACTATCATATGCCGACTACAAGTTGGCCAGTTTTTGATTATGGGTACAGTCAGCCGAGCCGAACAGCTATATCTGAACTCGTCAACTTTTACAATGTATTTTTCTATGGGTGTTTTGTGCATGTGAATCCAAGTTCTCAGGGTGTTCCTGACAAGGATCAGATCACTTACTACGGTGTTAGCTATTCTTTGCTGGTTGCGCTTCCAATTTTACTGATTTACGGATTTTACCTTGCTGTCAAAAATTTTCGAGAACAATCTTTGGAATATTCCGCTCTTATTTCGTTCTTTTGCCTCAATATTCTATTTGTTGGTGTCTTTTGCAATCTAATTGAAATTGGAGAAAGTCAACGGTATCGTTTTTCTGTGGATGCATTTTATTTGATTCTTGGCGGATTGATGATCAGTGATATAGTTACTCGGTTTAGCAATAGAAAACACGATACAAAGTGAGACCTGATTTCAAGGGTTTTACCTTGCAGTAAGGGCTAATGTGACATTTCGTATCTTATATTGAGCAGAAAAATCAATAAATCCTACTATTGACACATACAGCTGCACTTTGAGTAATGTGCTCTCTGTTCAAAAGTGGTTTTGATTATGCCTCATCATAGAGGCAGCTGCGTTTTAAACAGTTAGGAGAATGCCATGACGCACTTAAATGAAGCTCTTCAGCAATGGGAAAGAAAGTTGGCTCAAGCCAGAGAAGTTTGTAAGACTTCTGGGGAAGATTCACCCATCTGCGAAGAAACCTGGAATGCTGTGAGTACTATCGATTTGCATGTGCTCAACTCAGTCGCAAAGGCAAAAGACAACCCGACCGAACAGTCTTTGGATCAGTAAGAAGGGGAGTACTGTGCTCTCACGTAATCAAGGGCTGAAACTGGTTGTCACTCCGAAGCATTTTCGAGAGGACTGGCGACTGTCGGGCAACTACGACCGTAAAACCAATGAATTGATCGATGTCGCTGTTCTTCCGCCTGGTTCTCCTTGTCAGTTGGATGCCAAGAGAGGATACTGTCTGCTGCTGTTGAGTGGTTCGATACAGGAGAGCCTCAAACTGCGGGGCATAACACGACTCGATATCCCGATGCTCTGGACTTTTGATCGCAATGGTCAGACAGTCTCCCTACAACCTGTGGCTTAGAGTTAGAGTCGCTTCATGCGATTGAGAGCTTCATGGTAATTTGTTTTGTCGCCTTGGGCCATGGCAATACGTGCAGCCGTACGCAGATTGTCGAGAGCACCTTGTCGATTTCCACTCGCTGCAAGGGCGCGACTGCGACCAAAGTAGGCTTCAATAAAATTGTTGTTGATTGCGATAGCGCGGGTGAAGTCGGCCACTGCGGCAGTATTTTCGCCCAGAGTCAAATGGGCAGCAGCGCGATTGTTGTAGGCAAAAATTAATTTCGGATCGAGGCGAATCGCTTCGGTGTAATCGGTAATCGCTCCGCGCTTGTCGCTGATTTGGGCACGGGCATTGCCCCGGTTGTAGTAAGCCAAAGAATCTTTAGGGCGCAAACGAAGCACCTGATCAAAATCCTTGATCGAGTCGTAGAATTGTTTCGCGCCAAAGTAGGCCAGCCCTCGGTTGTAATAAGCATTTGCTTCTTTCGGAGCAAGACGAATGGCTGTGTTGAAATCCGCCATGGCACCAGTTTGATCTCCCACCTCGGCGCGGACGAGACCACGATTGCCGTAAGCACCAGCATTTTTAGGATCGAGGCGGATAGCTTGGTCGAAGTCGCTCATCGCACCACGGAAATCCCCCTGTTCCATTTTTGCAAGGCCACGCTCGTAGGCTTGGGCGTAAACGGGTAGGGGCAAAAGCAATAGGCCAAGGCACAGAGAAAGAAGACAGCGTTTCACAGTGTAGACAAGAGATTGCACGTTACAGTTTAACCAAGGGAAGCAGACTCGGCGTAGCGCTACAATACCCTCAGCAAATAACACCGCTTCATGTTGTCCCCGATTGTTTACCGTGCTTTGTTCTCAACCCTCCTAGTCTGGAGTGTAGGTGTGCCTGCCCTTGCAGATGATGCACTACAATTGTCGCGCTTTAATGGAATATACACCCTACCTGTGCGCATCAACAATGCACTGACAGCAACTTTCATTCTGGACAGTGGTGCGGCGGAAGTCTCCATTTCCGACGATATTGCCAATGCTTTAATCCGCTCAGGAGCGATTCAGCCCCGCGACTATTTGATCGAGCGTGTGTACACAGATGCCAGTGGCCGCCCCTTGCGCCGCAAGCGCGTACTGCTGCGCAGCGTGCGCATCGGCAATTACGAAATTCGCAACGTCCCAGCCAGTATCGGCGGAAGTACGGGTTTGATGTTGCTCGGTCAAAGCTTTCTCAATCGGCTCAAAGTCTGGAGTATCGATAACCGTCGCCAGGTTCTTCTCATCAGTGAGACAGTGCCCAACTTTAGTCAAGCTGCTGCTCCCGTCGATGTGAACGACAAAGATTCCTTGGGGCGGACTGCCCTGCATAGGGCTTCTGCCAATGAGCCTCTGGCCATGGTGAAATCCCTGTTGGCGCGTGGCGCTTCCGTGAACGAACAGGACACGGCTGGCTGGTCTGCACTCATGTTTGGCGCAGATCGCGGTGATCTTGAAATTGTCAAAGCACTGATCGTCGCTGATGCGGATGTCAATATCCGCAACAGCAGCGGTTGGTCTCCCTTGCTGACCGCCGTTTCACGGGGAAATCGTGAAATGGTACAACTACTCATTGCAGCTAAAGCTGATATCAATATTCGCAACAACGATGGTTGGACAGCCCTATTCGTCGCCCGCTCTCGCAATGACAACGAAATGGTGCGCCTGCTGAAGCAAGCTGGTGCGCGAGACTAGAGCCGAAACCTAGAGATATTCGCCGAGCACCTTGTGGAAGTGGGCAACACCGAGTTCATGCTCGACAGCCAACTGGCTCACTTGATAGGCACGGGAGTTGACCCCTTTTTGCAGCAGGCGAACTACCGCGAAGTCTTCTTCCATGACCTGTCCCCAAGATTCATGGATGTAGGGCATCTTTGCGTAATGGGCAGGGGTTTGATAATTGATGGTCTCAAGACGGGTGCGCTCCGGCCCAAGGGGAATGACTCGCCAGATCGATGCCCCATCAGGACCAGTATTGATCATCATGTTCGGAAAAATAAATCCTTGATAGGAGATCGTTCCCTTTTCCCAGTTTCGCAGTTGAGCCGGTTCAGTTGGTGGAATTTCACTGTAGGGCACGTGGATCGGAATGTGCCGTCCTGTGGGGACTGTACGGATATTCTGGACATCAAACATCGGCACCAGACTCTTGGCATGGGCAACGCTGAAGTGGTAGTCCTCTACGTAGTTTTCAACCAAAAACTTCCAATTGACGTTGTCCTCATAGACAGTGCGATTGACTTCGCGAAGGTCTTCAAAGCGATGATTCCAGCCGCTTAGGTACTCCGGATAGCCAGCCAAATACTCCAAGAGGGATTCACCTTCGGGATCTGGGTTGATGAAAACAAATCCACCCCAGGTATCGACTCGTGCTGGAGACAAGCGAATTTTAGATTTGTCTAAGTCTGGAAACCATTGGGGATGGAGCACAGCGCGTAGACTGCCATCGGTTTCAAAGATCCAGGCATGGTAGGGACATTGCAACTTTTTGCAATTGCCTTGCGCTTCGGTGAGCAGCCTTGCTCCGCGGTGGGGGCAGACATTGTGCATAGCCCGCAGATTGCCATCCGCCTCACGAATGACAAAGATCGGTTCCTCACCAAGAATAGCCGTCAGGTAATCACCCGGATTGGTAAGTTCCTCAACACGCCCTACCCACTGCCAAGTATGACGCCAGAGCGTTTTGAACTCGCGGGCATATATCTCTGGGTCGGTATAGTACCGTCCTGGCAATTCGGAGCGTTGGGCGGGCTTGGCTAAACTTCTGGTCATAACAGCTCGATGTGTAGTGAGTGCCTACTGAGTACATTATTAAAGCGCCAGTCCAAAAGCATCCGTAGTCCTTGCTACGATTGTTCCCCAAGCGCAATCACTTGCCGATATGCTTCGCGCACTTCTACGGCGATTGCAGTCAATTCTTTTTCGTAAGCTGCGTACTGGGTTGGCTGGTTTGTAAACCATTCTTTACCGTGCTTGCGCAAGGCTTCCAACTTATGGATTTGCTCGTAAAGAATGCGCGCTGTTTTTTGATGAGGCTCGCTCAAAGAAGGTAGAAAAGTATCCTGGACATATTGTGTTAATTCAGGGTGGATAGCCATCGCAAAGCACATTTTAGAGCCTCTGCATCTTGCCAAACTAGTGATCGGTACAACTGTAGCAAAAACTACAAATTCTTTCAAAAACCGTTGCAGTAGAATGCCTGCACTCTTGTGGCTCTTAATAAGTTGTTAAAGATACCAAACGTTGGATTACTTTGTTAGCAACGCAATCGAAACCTTGATACTTCGTGCGTAGGGTTGGACATAAGTTATTTACGCTACAAATGCTTGCTCGGCCATCCGCTAATGTTTGACCGAAATATACCCAGTCATCACTTCCAGTTTGTGTCCCTTCCTAACTAAGAATCAAAATCGATGTGTATTGTGCCTGCTTGATCAAGAAAGTACAGTGATTTATGAATAGTAAACCTGTATTTTTTTCGAAGTTGCATCTGTCTAAAAACGCGTGAGTGAGGAGTCTAAATACATGGTTGTGAGCAAGTGGAATCGCGTTCTCGGGCGCAAGCAGTCCTATGTTTTTCTAGCTTTATCTTTGCCAATCTTTTGGGTATCAGCGGCTCAAGCCAAGCCTGCCGATGAGACGCATATTGGTATTTTGCCTAGTCCCCAAGCTGCGACAACGCGAGCTAAAGATTTAATCGAGTCCTCCCAAGCCGGGGATCTGCGCTCCGTGCCTGCCCTCTGGGATTGGAGCAACCCAGTCACCCAGCCCCAGATTTCCCAAGCAGTTGCACCGCCTGCGCCTACCAAGACTGCCGCTGCCCCAGCTCCAGCCGAAGATGATGATTTCCTCGCTGAAGTGTCCGTCACCGCCAACCGCCGACCTACCCGCGCCCGCGACTCAACCCAATCGGTCAACATCATCAAGCGCGAAGACTTCCAGGCTCAGGGTGCTGTCACTGTCTCCGATGCCCTTTTGCTCATTCCTGGTTTTAACAACTCCACCCCAGCCCTTGGCGGTCAAAGCAACCTGAGTGCCAACTTCTTGCGGGGCTTTGGCGATACCCAGTACGTCGTTCTGCGCGATGGCGTTCGCCTCGGTTCAGCATTTAATGGCCGTTCTGACGTTTCGGCGATTGTGCTCACAGACCTTGAACGCATCGAAGTGATCACAGGTGGCTCGACGCTACGCTACGGGGCAGGCTCCGTCGGTGGTGTCATCAACTTGATTACAGAAGTCCCCAAGGGGCCTCCGAAACTCACACTCAGCTACGAGCATGGCAGCTACTCATTTAATCGCTTTGTCGGCAAGTACTCCGGTGGCGACGATACGCTTTCTTACAACTTGATCTTCACAGGCATAGCCGCCAAAAACGACTATCCCTTCGGTTTCACTTTGCCGACCACCCCACAGTTCTACGGACGA
>JACMLN010000143.1 GCA_014379585.1 Gloeobacterales cyanobacterium ES-bin-313
AGAAAATCTATGACCCGCTACTGGATGATTTTGGTTAGCGCTCTTTGGATATTTATTGGCATCTATCTCGTATCTACAGGTCGATCGCTGCGCCCGGTGCTGCCCTTTGTCAGCGTTGCCACTTTGGTCTGCGCGGTAGGACTTGTCATTTCTACGCTTTCACGCCCCAATCGCTAAATAATTCGAAATCATGGTCTGTTTGGCTATTTGCCTTCTCGCACGTCCGCAGAAAACTGTTCGACCGCTTGGGCAATGGCAGAGCGCAAGTCGAGATAGGGTTTGGCGAAGGGGGGCGGCGATTCACTGAGGCCGAGCAGATCGTGGGTGACGAGAATTTGACCATCGCAGTTGGGGCCAGCGCCGATGCCAATGGTTGGGATGCTCAAAGAACGAGAAATATCGGCGGCTAAGGCGGAGGGAATGTGTTCGAGGACGATGGCGAACGCTCCAGCCAATTCGAGGGCTTGGGCTTCATAAAGAATGCGCTCTGCTTCGGCTGTCGTCTTGCCTTGGACTCGGAAACCACCGAACTGGTGAACAGACTGGGGCGTGAGGCCAACGTGACCCAAGACCGGAATACCGCTTTCTACTAGAAAATTGACGGTTTTGACCATGCGCGGATACCCGCCTTCGAGCTTGACTGCCTGTGCTCCGGCTTCTTTGATGAAACGACTGGCTGTGGCGAAGGCTTGTTCAGGACTCTGTTCGTAGGAACCGAAGGGCAAATCAGCAACCAGCAATGCCTGGGTCACACCTCTACGGACTGCCTGACACGCAAAGAGCAGTTCTTCCACACTGACAGGCAAGGTCGTGGAATAGCCGAGGGCAACCATCGCCAGGGAATCGCCGACTAGGAGCAGATCGACACCACTGCGGTCAAGCACTTGGGCGGTTGAATATTCCCAAGCAGTTAGAGCAACAATCGGCTTGCCTGTCTGTTTGAGCCGTTGCAGGCTGCGAATCGTATTAGCCATTTACATTCACTGTGGGAACCTTTCGATACGTCAATAATAGATGCCCATTTCGTAGCTTTCGATCTGGGTGACTGCGTTGGGATTGAGGCCACCACCAATAAAATAGTAGGATCTACCATTGGGGGAACTGTCCATCATCCGCTCACCAAGCACATTATCTTCG
Organism: Gloeobacterales cyanobacterium ES-bin-313; assembly: GCA_014379585.1. GTDB lineage: Bacteria > Cyanobacteriota > Cyanobacteriia > Gloeobacterales > Gloeobacteraceae > JACMLN01. The sequence goes on from JACMLN010000143.1 coordinate 1,138, forward strand.
TCGATATAGAGCAGCACCATATCGTACTGCAGGTCTACGTAGTAGGGTTCCTGTGAAAGATCCTGCAAGTCGCTGTAGTCGGTGCAAGGGATCTTACCATCGGTTAAGGACGACGGGAAAAAGTATAGGCTATCCGAAGAAAACGCTTGTTCCCAAGTTTCACGGGGAGCGATGTGGTAAATGGTCATTTTTAGTGCCTCCGATTGCGGAATCTGCCATTGCTGCAAACAAGGGTTAGGATCTAGAGGAAGTGACAGACTGTTTCTATGACCGACGTTCCTGTTTCCCGGATTCGCAACTTCAGCATTATCGCCCATATTGACCACGGTAAGTCTACCTTGGCCGATCGCCTTTTGCAGATCACAGGAACGGTCAGTAACCGCGAAATGACCGCCCAATTTCTCGACAATATGGACATCGAGCGAGAACGAGGAATCACGATCAAACTCCAGGCCGCCCGCATGGAATATACCGCCAAAGATGGCGAGATGTATATTCTCAATCTGATCGATACTCCGGGCCACGTCGATTTCACCTACGAAGTTTCCCGTTCTCTCGCCGCCTGCGAAGGAGCCTTGCTCGTCGTCGATGCTTCCCAAGGCGTGGAAGCTCAGACTTTAGCAAACGTCTATCTCGCCCTTGAGAACGATCTTGAAATTATCCCTGTCCTGAACAAAATCGACTTGCCAGGGGCTGAACCGGAGCGAGTGATTGAAGAAATTGAAGAGATGATCGGATTAGATTGCACAGATGCAATTCGAGCCAGTGCTAAAGAAGGAATTGGCATTCTCGACATTCTTGAATCTATTGTTCAAAAGGTTCCACCGCCAAAAGATACCGTCTCAGAACCACTGCAGGCTTTGATTTTTGACAGTTATTACGATGCCTATCGGGGTGTGATCGTTTACTTCCGGGTGATGAGTGGCTCGGTCAGGCAGGGTGACAAAATTCGATTCATGGTCTCAGGCAAAGAATTTGAGATCGATGAATTGGGTGTCCTCAAGCCAAACCAAGTGCGGGTGAGTGAACTTCATGCTGGGGAAGTTGGCTATATTGCTGCGTCGATTCGGGCAGTTCAAGATGCGCGGGTTGGTGACACGATTACCCAGGTTTCTAGGCCAGCAGCTCAACCTCTTGCAGGTTATCAAGAAGCGACACCGATGGTTTTCTGCGGTCTTTATCCAACGGATTCTGACCAGTTTGAAGAGTTACGTGAAGCCCTCGATAAGCTCAGTCTCAACGATGCAGCCCTCCATTTCGAGCCAGAAAGTTCTGGAGCCTTGGGTTTCGGCTTTCGCTGCGGATTCTTGGGTCTGTTGCACATGGAAGTTGTCCAAGAACGCCTCGAACGGGAATATGACCTCGACTTAGTGACCACAGCGCCTTCCGTCGTCTATCGGGTGACGAAGACAGATGGCGAAGTCCTTGAAGTCCAGAATCCTGCCGATCTGCCCTCCGCCCAAGTGCGCGAGATGATCGAAGAACCCTACGTCAGGGTCGAAGCGATCACGCCCCAGGAGTACGTCGGCACGTTGATGGAACTCTGCCAGGGACGGCGCGGAGTCTTCGTAGACATGCGCTACTTGACCCCCAACCGCACTTCTTTGGTCTACGAAGTGCCGCTTGCAGAAGTGATCACGGACTTTTTTGACCAACTCAAGTCCCGTTCGCGGGGCTATGCGTCCATGGAGTACAAGTTGATCGGTTATCGTCCCGGCAATCTCGTCCGCCTCGATATTCTGCTGAACGGTGAACCCGTCGATTCTCTCTCTTGCATCACCCATGCCGACAAAGCCCATGAAATTGGTCGCCTGCTCACTGGGAAACTCAAAGAACTGATTCCCAGGCAACAGTTCCAGGTGCCGATCCAGGCCGCTATCGGTGCCAAAGTGGTCGCCCGCGAAAACATTGCTCCCCTACGCAAAAACGTCTTGGCCAAGTGCTACGGCGGCGACATCACCCGCAAAAAGAAACTGCTCGAAAAGCAGAAGAAGGGCAAAAAGCGCATGAAGAACGTCGGCTCAGTGGAAGTACCTCAAGAAGCCTTCATGGCGGTTCTGAAGTTAGAGAGCTAACCAATGCTCTGCGCGCAGGGTAGCAGCAAGATTTGGCTAGAAGCCTTTTTGTAAAGACTGTCCAGCACCCTGGAACATCACCGCTGAGAGCAAGAAATTGACAATAAAGATGGTTAGCAGTGCTGCGACAACGGCCTGGGTCGTCGAGCGCCCTACCCCTCTTGCGCCACCCGTGGTTGTCAATCCCCAGTTCGAACCGATCAGAGCAATCAGACCACCAAAGATGGCCGCTTTGATCATTGCACTAATCAGATCCCAGCTTCCCAAAAAGCGTTGGGCCGATTCGAGGTAGATCGTTGTCGAGAGTTTGTAGACGCTCGTTGTGATGAATAGCCCACCAGCTAGCCCTGTGATGTCTCCAATGATCGTCAAGATTGGCAGCATGACCACGCAGGCAATGAACCGAGGCGTGACCAAGTAATCGATCGGATCTGTACGCAACATTTCCAGAGCGTCGATCTGCTCTGTGACCCGCATCGTCCCGACTTCCGCTGCAAATGCTGACCCGACTCGGCCAGCAATGATCACTGCGGTGAGAACGGGGGCAAGTTCGCGGGTGAGGGCGAGGGCTAAAACGCCACCAATCGTCGAAGAGGCACCAAAGGAAATAAACTCGCGGGAGACCTGAATCGTAAAGACCATCCCGATCGTAATCGCTGTGATCACTGATATCAAGACTGACTCTGTACCCACCACTGCTAGCTGGTCGATGGTATTGCGCCAGTGAATACGCCCCCGGAGGAGATGCATAAAAACTTGCCCTGCGAGAATGGCAGCAGAACTCATCTTCTGAAGGGTTTCCATAAAAATATTCCTAAGGGCGATGGGAGATTTTAGCAGCCGTTTTCTGGAAGATGGTTGGGGTCTTTTGAATTGAGGTGGTCGCGATGTCGATCAGGGGTTGGAAGAAGAGACCCATAATGACTGTTGTAAATGCAGTCAGCACCATACCCGCCTGCAAAGGCTTGATGCCAAACCCACTATCATCTTTTACGTAGGCGAGCACTTCTGGGGATGGTTCTTTGACGAGCATCAGTTTCACGACCCGCACGTAGTAGTAGATCGAGACGACGGAAGTCGTGAGGCCAAAGAACACCAGCAAGTAGGCTTGGGCTTGCACTGCTGCCCAAAATAGATAAATCTTGCCCAGGAAGCCAGCCAAGGGCGGGAAGCCAGCCAGCGACAGGAGGCAAATACTGAGCACCAGGGTTAAAAAGGGATCTTTTTGGTAGAGGCCGCTGTAGGCCGTAATGTCGTCGGTGCCGGTGCGCAGACTAAAGAGGACTACTGCCATAAAGGCGCCCAAGTTCATGAACAAGTAGGTGCCGATGTAGATGATCATGCTGCTGTAGCCGTTCTCTGTGCCGATGGCGAGGCCGATCATCACGTAACCAGCTTGGGCAATCGAAGAGTAGGCGAGCATCCGCTTCATGCTGGTCTGGGCGACAGCAACGATATTACCGAGCACCATGCTCAGGGTTGCCAGCACCACAAACAGTGTCTGCCACTGCACCGAAAACCCAGAAAAAGCGGAAGTCAAAAACCGAATCGCCAGGGCAAATCCTGCCGCCTTAGAGCCGACGGACAAGAAGGCAACCACAGGCGTTGGTGAACCTTCGTAAACATCGGGAGTCCACTGGTGAAAAGGCACTGCCGAAAGCTTGAAACAGATCCCAGCGACGACGAATACCAGAGCGAGCAGCGCTGGAAAGCCCATGCCGACAATCTTGGGTGCAATTTCGAGGAGTTGGGTTTGCCCCCCAGACAGACCATAGAGCAACGAAAGCCCGTAGAGAAAGATTCCAGAGCTGGCTGCACCGATGAGCAAATACTTCAAGGCCGCTTCGTTGGAGCGCTTATCGAGTTTGGTGTAGCCGGAAAGCAAGTAACTGGCAATACTGAGCAGTTCCAAGGCGACGAAGATCATCACCATCTCGGAGGAACCGGCTAGGAGCATTGCGCCAAGGGTCGCCGCAAGGAGAAGCACATAAAATTCAGCCGTCGCCAAGGCTGTCTGGCTGATGTAGCGCACCGACATCAGCACTGTCAGCGCCGCTGAGAGCAAGATAAAACCACGAAAGACGACACTGAGGGGATCAGCTGTAAAGCTTCCCAAGCCCCCTTCCACCGTGGCAAAAGAATTGGGATTGCTTGTCAACCACTGGGGCAAGAGGGTCGCCGTCGCGCCACCAAGACCCAACAAAGCGATGTAGGGAACACTTTTGGTTGACTTGCGACCCGCGATCAAATCGACGATGAGCAAGACGACCAGGGTAATGATGACGATATATTCGGGCCAGAGCAGGCCAGCATTCAAAGCGTTGAGATTGATGGAATTCATGGAGCGGCACACAGATCCTTTAGCATCCTACTTCAGAACGGCGAACATTCGAGACGCTGGGCGCAGTTGGGGGACTTCTGTGATAGGATAATAAAACGCAGAGGTGAACAAATGGCCATCATTTCTTCTCGATCCGACAACAATGCCCCCGAACCAAAGCGTCCGAAGGTGACAGTGCAACCGGAGAAGCAGCCGGAGGATCGCCAAGAGGAGACGCTGCGCCCCAAAGGTCTTGAAGAATATGTCGGCCAAAAAGCGTTAAAAGCGGTGCTCGGTGTCGCCATCAAAGCCGCTAAGTCCCGGCAAGAATCCCTGGATCACCTCTTGTTCTATGGCCCACCTGGTCTTGGCAAGACGAGTATTTCTTTGATCTTGGCGCGTGAAATGGGGGTCAACATCCACCTCACCACCGCCCCCGCTCTAGAGCGCCCCCGCGACATTGCCGGACTGCTCGTCAAATTGCAGCGCGGAGACATTTTGTTTATTGATGAAATCCATCGATTACCACGGATCACCGAAGAAATCCTCTATCCAGCTATGGAAGACTTTCGTTTGGATGTCACCGTTGGCAAAGGCCAGACTGCCAAGATTACCAGTGTTCCTTTACCGCGATTCACTTTAATTGGCGCAACCACCCGCTCTGGTTCCTTAAGTGCGCCCCTGCGGGATCGCTTTGGTCTTCTCCAAGCGCTGCGATTCTACGAAGTAGACGAACTTGCCACCATCGTCCGCCGCAACGCCGGACTTTTAAAAGTTCCCATCGACGATGCCGGTGCCCTTGAAATTGGTCGCCGTGCCCGTGGCACTCCTCGGATTGCCAACCGATTGCTCAAGCGCGTTCGAGACTATGCCCAAGTGGAAGGGGACGGCGTGATCACTGAAGCGATTGCCTGCCAAGCCCTCGAACTCTACGAAGTCGATCCCCGTGGCCTGGACTGGACCGACAGACGGCTTTTGCAAATTCTGATCGAGCACTACAACGGCGGTCCCACCGGACTCGAAGCCCTCGCCGCTGCCACAGGCGAAGAGTCACAAACTATCGAAGAAGTCTACGAACCTTACTTGATTCAGATTGGCTACTTGTTGCGCAGTGCCCGTGGTCGCATGGCTTCCGCTGCTGCCTACAAACATCTCGGCTACGAACCGCCCAAACGCTTCGAACAAGCGAGCTTTCTCGATGGCATCGATCCATTAGGCTTGAGGAACTAGAGAGGCGAAAAAAAAGCAGAGTCTCAGCTGTTCTCCTCCAGCCACTCCCGCAGAAAGTTAGCTAACTGCTGTGCTTCCAGTTTGTTATACCAGTTACCCAACAAATAGCGTCTACCATCTGGTGTCACGAGAGCAACCGAAAACTTTGAAGGTTTCTTGTCAGGCATGTCCTCTTCTGCGGTCGCCACTTGCAAGGAAGGCGGCAATGTATAACTTTGAACAACCCTGCCAAAAAAGGTTCGCAACAATAACTTGCTCTTTGCGCTAGCGACCAGTTTCCACTGCCATGGCATAGATCGCAATCGCACAATGAATGATGAGGCAATCATCAATGCAAGTGGAACAAAAATTGTAGCGACGACACCGACAAGTTTAGAGCTAGCTATTTCGCTTAAAGCAAGGCAAAAGCCTGCTGTTGCTCCCAAAGTCATCACTGTTAACCAAGTCAAGTCATTAAGGCTTATAGATTCATTTGTGCTTCTGATTTCCATCTGTTTGCAGTCAGGACTTAAGGAAATGCGTAGACGAACATCGGGTAGGTAGGGGGTTTCTGGTTCTGTTTCCAACGTGCCAGGTTGCAGCAGCGCAGCGCGCGCGCTTCTTGCGTTGGCGAAACGGCAGGCTGGGTCAGGATCGAGCATTCGCCCAAGCCAGATACGCATACTTTCATTCGGGACTGTCCGCAGATCGATATACGGCCCCCGCCGTGGCCAATCAGCTGGATCTTGCCCGCTCAAAGCAAATAGCACCGTTGCGCCAAGCCCATAAAGATCTGACGCAGGGCTGCTCAACCCTGCAAATTGTTCAGGAGGCATATACCCATAGGTTCCGACTACTGTCATCGTTCGCCCCACTTCAAACTGAGCCTGAACGCTACCAAAATCTACCAAGCAGACCCGCCCATCTTCTTCGCGCAGGATCAAGTTATCGGGCTTGATGTCGCGGTGGATCACTGGTGGCACGAAGCTGTGCAACGTCTCCAGAACCGCGAGCACTTCGATCGCCAGTTGCTTCACTTGCTCGATGCTGAGCGCGCAGTCCCTTCTCACGACTTGGGTAAGGGATTCGCCCGGAATGTATTCGAGGATCAAGCAGGTGTAGGTTCCTTCGCTTTCAGTAAGGTCGAATTGCTCACAAAAACGAGGAATAGCCGGATGAGAAATACTGGCGATGGTCTGAGCTTCGCGCTCTATGAGTCTCTGTTCCTGCCACAATCGCTCATCCGGTGCGAACAGCAGAGCCTTGACGATCACTCGTTTGCCAGATTGTACGTCGTAAGCAAGCCAGGTCTGACGGTTGCCATAGCTCCCTAGCCGCCGCAACAGGCAGTAGCATTCTCGTAAAGTATTGCCCTGCTGCCATTGCACTGTTCAGGATTTCCGATCTGAGCTAGGACAGTGGAAGCGAAATTGCTCCACCAACCAGTCCAGTTCGGTATCGCACAAGTATGCATTGAAGCAATATTTATTTCTCCCATCACTCAGACATAGGTGCCGCCTTTGTGCTCCTCCAACGCTGTTCGTAAATTTGGACTCAGTGAGCTTTAACTCCATCTGCGGCCATAATCGAACTGTTTCGCGCCATACTACCTGGCTGCCCACTACCCAAGCTAGACGACAACCGTCCCCATCGATTTCAATTCTCACTCCACGGGCAGGGAACAATTGCATTATCAATATCAGGCTTAGCGTTAAGGCTTGAGATGGAAAGAGGTAGGGAGCTAGAGCCGGATTGATTGCAGTTTTCGCATAGACAGACGAAAAAATAATTAATGCATAGGCTATCCATGTTGTATTTTTGAGCATTCTCCAAGATTTGGGATTCAGGAGATCTACACTTAACTTTTGCCTATCCGCATTTAATACCACGAAGCGATTGAGATCTGAAGCAGGTATGGAAGAGTTGTAAAGCTTTCCCCCATTGCCTAAGGCTTCGAAAGCTTTCAGCGCTTCTCTTCCATCGGTAAAGCGCCGAGAGGCATCGTACTGGATCGCCTGTGCTAACCACTTGCCGAACCAGCCTTTCAGTGCTGGGTGATCCGGTAGTTCCATCTCTCCAGTACTGCCAGTCATCTCTCCTGGCGGACGGCCTGTAAGCAAGTGCAGTAGTGTCGCCCCCAATCCATAGATATCCGAAGCTGGTACAGCCCGACCCAAGCATTGTTCCGGAGCCATATAGCCAAAAGTACCTGCTGCAGTCAGGGTTCGCCCTTCATCTCCCATCACCTGTACTGCGCCAAAGTCCACCAGATAGATGCGTCCATCCTCTCCCAAAATTAAATTGCTGGGTTTGATATCCCGGTGGACGAGCGATGGTTGACGAGAATGCAAGTAGGCAAGAATCTCCAGCAACTGGTCTGCTAGTCCGATTAGTTGTTCTTGATCAAATCGGCGTCCTAGAGCCATGCATTCAGCCAGGGATTTCCCTGGTACGTACTTCTGCACGATACAAAAGTAGCTTCCCTCAGGTTGCTCTAGCCAAAAAGCAGCACGGAAAGGCGATATCCCTGGGTGATCCAGAGAAGGCAGAACGGCTACTTCGCGCTCGAACGGCCTGTAATCTTCCCATTCGACACCGGAACCAAAAAATAGACTTTTGAAAACAACTGTTTCGTCGGTCTGTTCATCGAAAGCCAGCCTAGTTCGGCGTTCAGCAATACCACCTAGACACTCGCCCAGTCGGTAGCGGTTTTCAACAAGACTTTCCGTTACCAGGGGCATGACGATTGCGAGGAATCCACCGAACACTATCATAGGCTGCGTGCATAGCTGTTTATGCCTAGGCACGGGGATTGCACGCAAATATAGCTATACAGAATCTTCTCCTGCTATTGCGTAGTGAACTGTTGTAATAGCCAACGATTCACTACTCCATCGTCCTCGGTTTGACTGCGTTGCAAGGCTGCTTCGATCACCGAGATGGGCAAATTGGGAAGCACTACTGATACCTGAATCTGCCGACTCCCTCCCCCTGCAATCCCAAAGGCAATCACGGTGGCTGCTTCAACGTTTACAACCCAGTATTCCGCGACTCCTAGGCGTTCATAGAGCAAGCGCTTTTGACCTAAGTCATCACTCAGAGTCGTCGAGGAAACTTCAATGGCCAATGTCGGTGGGCCGTACAGATTCACATCGACAGGACTATTGCTGCGGGGAATATTGGGAAGTGCTGACCCCAGATAAAAGGCGAGATCGGGTTGGCATTCTCGCTCGCCTTCAGCCCGAAAACTGCCATTAGTGATAGAGAGAAATGGGAGATTTTTGAGGGTTCCATAGAGGCTTACAACTGAGGCTAGTAGCGAATTATCTCGCCCGTGAGCAAACCCAATGGGCATCGTCTCAATCCTCATCCAAGAGGCATCGTAGTAACATCGCACTTGCTCCAATTCAAGGCTCCCTGATAGCACTGAAAACTCTTTCCAAGTGGCCAATACCCAGGTGTCGGTGATCAGATTTTGGGGAGTAGGCAGTGTGTTGACCATATTATTTCACCTGATCTAATTCATTAAAACCTGAGCAGTAGTCAAATTTAAGTCTGGGAATAATGGCGAGAGAAGCGATTGATTTTCCTGATAAACCTGCTCTTCATAGAGTCCGTCTACCCATTCAAGAATAGTGACTTTCTGGGCGATTGGATCCACAATCCAGTACTCTAGAACGTGCCGCCCCGCATACTCGGTACGCTTATGGCGATAATCGCGGTTCTCTTGTTCTGGGCTGACGACTTCAACCACTAAGACAGGTGGCGGCATATCGTGATTGATCAATCGCTGCTTTGCTCCTTGAAGAGCGGTGGCGGCATCTTCGGACAGTAGGGTCAAATCTGGTTGACGCGCATTGGCCAGTTTTCCGCTGACAGCAATTTGCGTCTTCATGCTCAAACAGTAATAAGGAATTCCTAGTTGCAGAAAGTAGGCGTACAAAAATGAGGCAATGCGATCGTTGAGGTCGCTCTCCGTTGGCACAGCAATTAATTGTCCATCGACGAGTTCATAGTGGGTGTCGGTGCCATCGTCGAAGTTGAGGTATTCCTCAAGCGTCATCGGTTTTGTGGCAATCGTCATGACGCGCTCTCCCGCCTGGATGTCTTAATGGTATCGCCTCAGAGAGTGAGCCGCCGCAACCCCCATGCAATGAAACTACTCCTGTTCCGCTAGCCAAGCAATTGCCGAACGCAGCCAGACATCGGTTTGATTTTGATTGGCAAGTTGCGGGGCGATGGCGTTGAGCGCCGCAGCGACTTCGTTGGGGGTGTAGCCGAGGGCGAGTAGGGCGAGTTCGACATCTTCGGTCACTTTGGAATGGCCACGGGTTCCGGCGACGGCAAGTTCTGTCTCGCCGCGCCACTTGGCTAGTTGCGTGCGCAACTCTAGGGCAAGGCGTTCAGCGGTTTTGCTACCAACACCAGGAGCCAGAGCAAGAACACGGGAATTGCCCTGCAAAATAGCTTGGACCAGTTCTGGGGGCTTGAGGGTGTCCAGAAGGGCAAGACCCATGCGTGGGCCGATGCCACTCACTCCAATCAGCTTGCCAAAGAGTTCGCGCTCGCTGGATTCAAGAAAGCCAAACAGCTGGGTTGCGTCTTCGCGGACGACCATGTGGGTAAAAAATTTCACTTCTTCGCCTAGGGCTGGTAGAGCGTTGGTGGTGCGACTGTGAATCCAGACTTGGTAGCCGACTCCGCCGACATCGACGATCGCCCAACAAGCACCTGTCCGTGGGCCAACTTGGGCCAATGCTCCCCGTACGAAAGCAATCATGCTTCACGGGGCATTCTGCCCCAGATCCAGCAGGAGATCCAGTTCACTACGACGTGGGCAGTCACAGCGACTAGCAAGTTTCCACTGACGAGCGTGGCAACCCCAAAAGCCAGACCGATGATCGTCGTCCAGAGCGCGTAAGGCCACTGCCGCCAGTCGAGCACATGGAGAAGACCAAACAGGACACTCGTGGGCACCAGACCCCAACTCGGCAACATGACTCCGCGAAATAGCAACTCTTCGCTCAGACCGGGCAGGAGGCCAAGCCACAGCCAATCCCCCATCTGCAAGGGGGCAATGATCAGTTGCATATATTGCGCGGCACTTTCTCGGTAGGCGGGCCAGAGTTGATAGAGCGCGAAGCTACAGGCACTCAAAAAACAGCCCAGCCCAATTCCTTCTGCGAAAGCAACCCAAGACCATTGAAAGGCCAAATCGATCCCTGCCACATTGCGCCATACCTGAGCAATGGCAAGTAGAACAACCGCCGTAATCGCCAAAGTTAGCAGAAGTTGGGAGCGAGAAAAAGTGGGCAAGGGGGCTTCCGGGCAATGTAGACATGATCTTAATATTTTTTTTCGGGGATCAACGGCAGCAATTACTCCTCGGGTGCCTTGACGCGCATCAATTCTTGATAGAACATGACTACTAACTCACGTTGAATCTTACAAAAGTCCTAGCCTGGTATTTTTGTCTTTATGGAACAGATCGAGTACATACTGCACCCTGACGGGCGTATTGAAGAGAAAGTCACCGGAGTTGTGGGCAGCAATTGCGCTGAACTCACCCGCTCGATTGAGCAATCTCTCGGCCACACTGCTCACCAAGATCTGACCAATGAGTACTACCAGCAGGCTTGGCTGAATCCGTCTTTGCAGAATATTGTTGACACGTTTTGATCCCAGGAGAGCCGCTTCATGTCCCACTTCACCCAAATTAAGACGCGCATTCGCAATCTCGATTCCCTCGGTAAAGCACTACAAGATCTCAACATCGCCTACGAACGTGGGGTCGTTTCGATCCGTGGCTACCAGGGCGAAACCCGTCAAGGCAGTGTGGTGATTCGTCAAGAGAACGGTCACGATGTCGGCTTTGCTTGGAATGGTCAAGACTACGAAATGATTGCAGATCTGGCCTTCTGGAAACAGCCTTGGTCGGTGGAACGCTTCGTGGGTAAGGTGCAGCAGCGCTACGCCTATCACACGGTTCTGACTGAATCTGCCCAAAAAGGGTTTAATTTGACCAGCCAAGAGAACCGCGAAGATGGCACGGTTCGCCTCGTCCTTCAGCGCTGGGCCGGTTAATGGCTGAACGTTCTGGTATGGAGCCAGAACTTGGCGGCGTTCTGCGGGTCGGTGAGAGCCGTTCAGGATTTGAGCCAGAACTTGGCGGTTTGCTCCGCCAGCAAGGGGTCTACGTCGATGAAGTGACCTGCATCGGCTGTGGACTGTGCGCCTATATCGCTCGCAACACGTTTTACCTAGAGCCGGACTATGGGCGCTCGCGGGTCGTCAACCAAGATGGCGACGATGAAGACTTAGTGCAAGAGGCAATGGATTGTTGTCCCGTCGATTGCATTCACCGCGTCGATTACACCCAGATTCCCTTGCTCGAAGAAGAGCGCCGCTATCAGGACGTTCCCGATATTGGTCTGCCGCCCACTGCCCGCAAGATCAAACCACGCAAACCACGGACGATGAAGCCTGTTTCAGGGCATTAATCAAAGCGAAACGTGCAGAGATATTAGCTTTTCACGGGCGGCACGTTTCATCTGCGCTGTCGGTGCCTCCTGATAGAATTCTTTCCACAGACGAATTGCCCGCTCTTGATCGTTGGCGGCATGGAAGAAGTAGGCAGCATTCTCTTTCATCACTGCTGGTGCGCCTGGTTCGGCGGCAGCGAGCGTAAAAAGTTGGGCGGAGCGCTCGTAGTCATTAAAATGACGAAAGACAATCGAAGCAGCAAGGCGGTAGAGATACCAGGTTCCGGGCATGCCTAAAGCGTCTTGCTTACCAGGGTTTTTCTGTGCCCCTTTGAGTAAAAATCGGACAGCTTTTTCTGGTTGGTGCATCGCTTCGGCAACAGCATAATTTGCTTGGACGTAGACGAACACAAACTGCGGATTGAGGGCTGCGATCTGTTCTAAGGCTTCCTCACTTTGCCCGTAACCCGATTGCTGACGGGCCTGTTGATCGCCAAAATATTGAACGTACTGGAGCCATTGCCAATCGGCGATCAAGTTTGAAAATCCGAGGGTGATCGGTGGTTTCGATGGTTGCGAAAGCCCTGGATAGGTAGTTTGAAACCAGATAATTCCTGCCAAGCAACAGACATTCCAGAGCAGATTCCAGGGTCTCATTGCAGCCAGGCTTGCAACCCTTGGGCGGCTGCTTGACCGGAGAGAAAAGCACCTTCTACCCGTGCCCCTGCGCACCAACAGCCCGCCATGGCCAGCGGAAAAGGCTTTTCGATGCCGAGCCACTGTTGCGAAAGCGGATTGATAGGCATGGCGTAGCGCCAGAAATGGGTCTGAGACCAAGCAGGGGTGGCTAATGCAGCCACTGAAAGCTTTTGGGCTGCATGTTTAAGTAACTGCTGGGCGACTTGTTCGCGGGGTGCCGATGCGTATTCCCGCGCAAAGACTGGGGTGGAGTGGATCAAAAAAGTGAAAGGCTGAGGGCGCTTGGTGCTATCGATGGCGCTCCAGGCAATGCATGGATCCGCTTCCCAACGCAGTCCAGCGGGAATAGTCGATGAAAAATCTTCGTAACCAGCCAACACAGCAAAACACGGATCGAAGAGGACTTGCTGAGCGGGGGCAAGTTCTGAATGATCTGCTAGTGCTCCTAAAAGCGCAAAGCTTTGCTCAGGTGGGGGCGTGAGCAGCACTGCTTTTGCGCGATAAACCTGGCCATTTTCGGTTTGAATCTCCCAGCCTTCCGATCCAGCCGAGATTGCGGTTGCCCGTGTTTCGAGCTGAATGTCGATTCCCTGGCTCAAGGCTTTGCAGACTGCGGTCATTCCTTGGGGGCAAGCGTAGCGTGGGTAGGTGTGTTCTGCTCCTGGCCACAGGATTTGGCCATCCGGTGTGACTGTGGCGACTGCGTCGATCCACTTTCCCATCGTGCCATCGCTGAGTAATGGTTCTAGAACGGCCTGAAAAGCGGGACTGCGGTAGGTGAAGTACTGCGCACCGTGGTCTACAAGGATTTCCCCGATGCGCCGTGTAGACATGCGCCCCCCTACACCCCGCGACTTTTCGAGGACGCAGAGGTTGCTGATTCCCGCTGTGCGAAGCTGGCGCGCCGCAGCAAGGCCAGCCATTCCGGCACCAATAATGACGACATCGTGCATCAACCCAGCCTAGCGCGAGAAAGTCTGAGTTAAAATGCGGAAAAGGCTGGAGAAAGCAAATGCCAGAAGTTTTAGAAGAAGAAGTTCTTGAGCTGAATCGCGAAAATGTCGAACTTGTCCTCGATGAAATGCGCCCTTACCTGATGTCTGACGGCGGCAACGTCGAACTTGTAGACATCGAAGGCCCGATTGTGAAACTCCGTCTTCAAGGCGCTTGCGGTTCCTGTCCCAGTTCCACCCAAACCCTGAAACTTGGCATCGAGCGTCGGATGCGCGAGCTTATCCCTGCAGTTGCCGAAGTCGAGCAAGTATTCTAGATCGCTAGAAATATGACAAAAAAAGCAACACTTTCCGTAAGTGTTGCTTTTTCTTTGGGCTATGGGCGTGCAACCCTAAAATCTCTAGCGTCCGCAAGCAGCATTATTTTGCGAGTGCTGAACGACTGCTCCAGCACCGGAACCGAGAACGGCTCCAAGAGGGCTACCAGTGACAATGTAGCCAGCGCCAGCACCGTAGAGTGCGCCTTTGGTGACGCTATCTTGCTTTGCCTCACCCTTGCATGTAGAACTTTTCTCACCCTTGCGCTGATTTTGACTAGCGCTCGTGTTGTAGGTCTTGCGCTTTTTGGCAGAAGCGGAGTCTGGAAAGGTTGCTACTACACCGACACTGAGAGAAAGTACTGTCATAAAAGCGATGGCTTTACGCATTGTCGCTACCTCCGATCTATCTATTCGATCTTAGGCAGCCCCGACTATTTTTCCTTGCCCCCTCAGAGAGACTTGGGCTGCGCCGCTAGAGAGAGAAGCTCATAGCCCGCTTTCTAACAGTCCGTAGGCCATGGAATGGGATAGTGCTTCGATAAAAAATCGGCATTGTTCCTGCAATGCGAGATTTTCTGGATCGACACAGTGGGTGAGCAAAATATAACCATTTTCACCATGTTGGCGTTCCATTTCGCCAGAGCGGGATTCTAGCCAGGCCGCCTGGGATTGCGACACCCCGTACTGTTGCACAGAAGCTTGAAACAGTGGCTCGATCATGAAAGGGACGAGACTTTCAATCCCAACATTCAGAGCCGCAGTCCCCACTTGCCACGGAAAGTCGGTGCTGTAGATTGTCGAACGCAGTAGCGCATCATGATAGATCCAGACCCGATGGGGTACAAAACGCCAAGGTGTTTTCTCGATGAGTGCTGTGTCGTAGCCGAAGGCCGTGACGATTCGCCCTAGGATCTCTGTATCGCCGTCTTTGTCTTCACTTCGGCCTTCGAGTAATGCCGAGAGGTTGGCGGGACGCTTCACCATCAGATGGCCTACGTGCTTGCCAAAATCTTGAAGGTGCCACATCAGACCCGCGAAAAAAGCACCCGCGCTCTGGCGTTCTGCCGTTCCATCTAGCATGGCTACCATAAAGGGATGCTCAGCAATGGCTCGACGGCGGGGCAGAATCAGTTCCTGGTGAATAGCCTCTAGCCAGGTGGGAAGCGCAGTCGTCATAGTGCTTTTCTGTGATTGTTTGCAAGCTGGTGGAGGGAATCGAACCCACAACCGTCCGATTACAAATCGGGTGCGCTACCGTTGCGCCACACCAGCGTTCACTTGCCCAAGGAGATGAACCGTCCTGCTGCACCGAAATGCCCAAGGATGCCTTCATTTCCAAAGAGGCCAATAGAAGCATAACCTTTCCAGATCGAGATCGCGATACCTCAATAGGACTGTGCCCAGTTTTCAGATCGAACCTTTCTAATATGCCCGAAAGCTTTTTGGAATACTGGTGACAAGCACTACATCTCTGGAGATGTTGTTTGGATATAAAAGTATTGTTTTATTTAAAGAAACTATTTGATATTAAATGACTTAAGACAATTGACATCAATAACTTCATTCTGTAGGCTGAAATGCATCTAGTCACCTACGAGGATTCTCCCTTGGCACGATCACAGACGATCACGCTCCTGGTTGCCCTTTCTTTGCTTGCCCCATCGGTGGGTGCACTCGCGCAACAACCAACCATTAAAGCCTCGGTTGCTTCAACAACAACGCCTGCATGGGTTCAAAAAAGCAACGCCAACGCGAAAGTCCTCGGCAATCTGACAGCGAAATTTACCCCTGAATTTGCAGGCAATATCGGTGTTGAAGGAGTTGATGACAAAATTATTGACCTAAAACCCGGTATTACGCTTCGTTCAAAGGCAGCTATTACAGCATCGATCAAGGATCTAGAAGCCCGACTGGCCAAAGAAAAAGACCCTTTAGTTCGACAAGATTTAGATATTCTCCTTAAAACAACGCGCAACCTCAAGCGTGGCAACGAGCTCAACGACAAGTACGAGATTCCGTATTTCAACATGTCCAGATTGGTCTTCGGTGGTTTGCGTTCTCTCCTCGACGATCAAGTCTCACCAGAGCGCCGCAAGATCGCCCTCACCCGCCTAAAGCGCTACGCAGGCTTGGAACCAGGCTATGACTCGATCACCAAACTGGCAGAAGACCGCACCAACGAGTTCCTCAAAAAGCCTGGATTGAATGGGCCTGCCCGCATCGAAGTTGAGAAGGACTTAGCAACATCGCAATTTTTCGTAGAGGGCATCGGCAAATTATTTGAGCAGTACAAAGTTGAAGGCTATCAAGAAGCCTATGGCAAATTGAAGGAGCAACTGACTGCCTACGATGGCTATGTCCGTAAAGAAATTTTGCCTCGCACCCGCACCGATTTCCGTTTGCCTGCTGAGGTTTACGCGTTTAACCTTGAAAATCTCGGCGTAGATCTGCCTCCCGATCAGTTGGCTGCAAAAGCTCATGCTGCTTTCGACGATCTGCAAAAACAGATGCAAGTCCTTGCTCTTGTCGTCGCCAAAGAGAAGGGCTACAGCGTCACGGACTACCGCGATGTCATTCGAGAACTCAAAAAAGATCAACTGGTCGGGGAAGCCATTCTGCCCCACTACCAGGCGCGCTTAGGCGAGATTGAAGCGATCATCCGCCGCGAAAAGATTGTCACTTTGCCAGAACGTCCGGCTCGGATTCGGATCGCCAGTGCCGCCGAAAGTGCCCAACAACCGGCTCCGAATATGCGTCCACCGCGCTTACTTGGCAATACGGGGGAGCAAGGGGAATTTGTTTTGCCCTTAAATGTGCCGCCCCCAGTTGGTTCTAAAGAGACAGGCACCCAACGCGTCGATGACTTCACCTACGCTGCGGCCTCCTGGACTCTGACTGCCCACGAAGCCCGCCCTGGCCATGAGTTGCAGTTTGCCTCGATTATCGAAAAAGGGGTGTCGGTAGCCCGCGCTGTTTACTCGTTTAATTCCACCAACGTCGAGGGCTGGGGACTTTACTCTGAGTACATCATGCGCCCCTACTTTCCAAATGATGGGCGCTTAATTTCGCTTCAGTTGCAACTACTGCGCTCAGCCCGTGCCTTTTTGGATCCAGAATTGCAATCGGGCAAAATCACCCCGGCTCAGGCTCTCGATTTCTTGACTAAAGAAGTAGGACTCTCATCTGCGTTTGCCAATCAAGAAGTGGAACGCTACACTTTTCGCTCACCCGGTCAGGCAACCACCTACTTCTACGGCTACACGAAGCTCCTCGCCTTGCGAGCCGACACGGAAAAAGCGTTGGGTAAGAAGTTCAGTGCTCTTAAGTTTCACGACTTTATCTTGGCTCAAGGTCTGCTACCGCCGGATCTGCTGCGCAAGGCTGTGATGGAAAACTTTGTGCCGCAGCAACTTAAAACTTGATGCGGCTAACCACTAGAAGCGCCTTGATTAAGAAGCTGATATCGCTTTATTAAGGCGCTGCGGTCGTTCCTTTTCCACTCACGGGTGGGAAGTTTTTGGCCAATTGCAACTGGGCAAGTTCACGGATCCTTGCATCGGTGGTGTCCTTGGCAATTTGTTCAAGGGCAGTTTGAGCAAAGGGGGTTTTTGCTTCTTCGAGCACGCCGATCATTCGAGCGCGAAAATTACCGTCATATCGGGAAGGGGTTAAAACAAAGAGCTGCACGAATTGCGCGAGCGCTTCTGTCTGCTTGAGCTGTTCATTAACGGCAAGGTTGCGGACGATTCGCGTGGCAATGTCGAAGGGCAAATCGGGTTTGTCCAAGGTTTCTTGGAGGAGCGGCAGAACACTATCGTTGCGAGCGAGGGCAAAAACGGGGCGAATCAGGCGCTCGTAGCTATAGCCCCGTTTTCCGTGGAGAGCGAGAGCCTGCTGCAGAACTACTAAGTCGTTCTTTGCGCCTAAACGTGCCCAACCACCGAGGGTGGGTCCTAATAAGTCGAAGGACAACTTCGGATCGAGGAGCCGCGAGCGCAGGAGCGTCGTGACTTCAGGGGTATCGAATTTGCCGAGGCAATTTAAAGCGGCGGCTTGAATATCTAGACGTTCTGAGGCGTTTAAGGCGAGATTGCGCGGATCTGTGGCTTGTTCAAGAACCGCCGTACCCCACTCCTCAGGAAGATCAGCGAAAGGTGAATCGGCAAGGAGGCGGAGCGCGGCTGAACGGACGGGCACTGAAGCATCTTGGCTAATAACGCGACTAATCGCATTTTTGGCGTTGACCGAGATCGGATCAACCAGAAAGGATCGCCGATCTAAAAGAGGCGCTGCGAGATGTCGAAGGGCTGCAAGCCGGGAAAGTGGGTTGGGGTCTTTGAGGGCTTGAGCGATCCATTCACGCTCAGGGATATTCGGGGTCTCGATTTCGGCAAGAGCGACGACACTGTCATTCCAGGTGATCCACTCCGGCTCGGCAGGTAGCTTGAAGCGCAATACAGAGGCGGAATTAGTATCGATATTTAGCAAAACTGGAACATCGTAGGCAGGCAGACTGCGGCGATGGGCAACGATCGGTAAAGGAACGATAAACCGGGACTTGTCCTCTGGATGATTAGAACGCCCAGTGATTGTCAAAGTGACTTCTAATCGATTGGCTTCCCATGTGCGGCCAATCGTCAGCACTGGATAGCCTCGCTGACGCAGCCAACCGTCTCGAAACAGTTTGAGATCTTTGCCGGAGGCTTTTTCCATCTCAGCAAAGAACTGATCTGATGTGACACTGCTGTAGGCGTAGGTCTTCAAAAAATTGCGCATTCCTTGGCGAAAAGCGACCCGCCCAATCAGGGTGTCGAGCATATGCATCACCCGCGCTGCCTTGGTGTAACTAATTGCATCGAACAGGTCTTCGGGACTTGGCAGAGCGTTGCTGACAATTGGGTGGGCGCGGGGGCCTTCTTCTTGACGGTAGTAGTTGAGCCAAGTAGGCAGCGTGGCGCGAATCGCCCCGCGCTCTTGCCCCCAGTAGTCGCTGTAGGCCAAATCAGCCATGAAGGTGGTGACCCCCTCGTTGAGCCAGAGGTCATCCCACCAGCGCAGCGTGACATAGTTGCCAAACCATTGGTGATTCAGTTCGTGGGCGACAAGGGATTGGGTAGTGAATCGAGACAAAAGACTGTTTTCTTCGGGGATCAAGACACTTTCGCGCATTGTCGTCTGGGTCGTATTTTCCATCCCTCCCATAAAGTTCGGAAGGCCGATCTGATCGTACTTAGGCCAGGGATAGCTCATGCCATAGAATTGCTCAAAGAATTTCAAGGCTTTTTCAGTCGTTTCAAGGGCAAATTGTGCCCTCGGAGCGGCTCCAGGAGCGACGTGAATGGCGATCGGCAAACTGGTGCTTTTGCTGCGCAGGCTATCAAATTGCCCAAGAACCAGGGTAATCAAGTAGGTACTGTGGGGCTTATCCAGGAGCCAATGCACCCGCCTCAGTTTTTTGCCTTTGGATTGAATGAGCACATCCTCCACAAGCCTGCCATTGGAGTAGACGGCATAGCGCGGATCGACGGTGACAATGCTTTCACTCGTCGCTTTATCGGCAGGTTCGTCGTTGCACGGGAAAACTTTTCTGGCTCCGACGGCTTCAAAGTGCGTGTAGTAGAGGGGCAAACGGCTTGGTTGCCTCGGATCCATTTCTCGAAAGAGCCCACTGGTTCCAGATTCAGCGACGGATTCGGAAGTCAGAGTGATCTCTATTTGCTGTCCTGCCACGAGGGTTTGGGGGAACTGAACGCGCACTTCCTTCGGATCCGCTGTCACCACCAGAGAAAGATCGCCAAACTTCGCCCCTGTCACTTTGATCCCTTCCGCATCGAGAGCCATCGTCGTTAGAGACGTAGTCGGTCTGAAGCGGATCGTCGTCAAGGTTTGATACTTTCCTGTGGCG
This sequence comes from Gloeobacterales cyanobacterium ES-bin-313, assembly GCA_014379585.1. Lineage (GTDB taxonomy): Bacteria > Cyanobacteriota > Cyanobacteriia > Gloeobacterales > Gloeobacteraceae > JACMLN01. The sequence continues at coordinate 21,101 of JACMLN010000143.1, forward strand.
ACATCCAGCTGGATTTCAATACGATAGTGCTCGACATCGTAGGGACGATTTTTGGGCTCGAAAGCCGCCTGAGCACCGGATGCCAGGGTCAGAGTAAAAGCCAAGGAGCAAGCAAGAAAAAGCCGACGAAACATCATGTCAGTCCGAAGCGCACAGTAAAGTGTAGCCTAGGACTTTCAAGCTAGCTGCAAACAGCGGATAATGGTCATCTGACCACAGGTGTTGTTTATGGGTTACGAACCACTCCATCACAAATATCGCCCCCAGCGCTTCTCGGAAGTTGTGGGACAAGAGCCGATCGTCGCCACCCTCACAAACGCCATCCAAAGTGGTCGGATTGCCAATGCCTATTTGTTCACAGGCTCGCGGGGAACGGGGAAGACGACGACTGCGCGCCTTATGGCTAAAGCACTTAACTGTCTTCAAGGGCCAACCCCAGAACCCTGTGGCATCTGCGAAATGTGCCGCGCCGTCACCACGGGAAGCGCTCTCGATGTCATCGAGATCGATGCGGCTTCAAATACAGGGGTCGATAACATCCGCGAGTTGATCGAGCGGGCACAGTTTGCTCCAGTGCAGTCGAGAAACAAGATCTATATTATTGATGAAGTGCATATGCTTTCTTCGGCAGCCTTCAATTGTTTGCTGAAGACCCTCGAAGAACCGCCCAAACAAGTTACTTTTATTTTGGCGACCACGGATCCCCAAAAAGTATTGCCGACGGTCATCTCTCGCTGTCAACGCTTTGACTTCCGGCGGATTCCTTTACAGGCAATGGTCGATCACCTCAAAATGATTAGCCAGAAAGAAGGGATTTTGATCGACGATCAAGCCCTGGAACTGATTTCTCAGATTGCCCAAGGGGGGCTGCGGGATGCGGAGAGTTTGCTGGATCAATTGGCTCTATTGGAAGGGCAAATTGTTCCAGAACGCGTCTGGCAACTGGTCGGCGCGGTGCCGGAGCGGGAACTTTTAGCGCTCTGTGAAAGCATTCAAAGCGGGCAAAGTACCCAAGTGTTAGAGCAGGTTCGCCACCTACTCGACAGCGGCAAAGAAGCACTACAAGTCCTTCAAGATCTGATCGCCTTTTATCGGGATCTCTTGATTGCGTATACCGCTCCAGACAGGCGAGATCTTGTCGCAATCACGGCTCCAACCTGGCAGCAGATGATCGTTCGGGCGAAATCCTACAGCATTGGCCAAATTCTAACTTTGCAAGAACGACTCAGGATGGCCGAACCCCAGATCAAAGGCACAACCCAGCCCCGCCTCTGGTTAGAAGTAGCGCTGTTGGGACTTTTGCAGCCTGCCAGTCTTTCAAATGGAGTCGCAACCCAGAATGCTGTTGTTCCCCATGGGGCTCCAGTCGCTTCTCCACGGCCAGCTTACGAGCCGCCCAAATCGCCACCGACGGCTGATCCGAGGATGGAGACACCGAAATCCTACGAGCAGTCTGGAAGCCAGCCGAGGAGTGAAGCACCGAAGCCCTACGAGCAACCGCCTACGCTTGCGCCACAGAACCAGCTTCCAGCGGAAGTGCATCCTCTCGCCCAATCGCCACCACCGCCGCCGATTCAGGCACCAGCAGTACCGTCACTTCCACCGGAGCCAGCCCCAAGTGGTGGTTTGCGGGAGCGCTGGGAAGAGTGGATCCGATCCCTCGACCCGCCGACCCAAGGTCTGATGCGCATTGCTTTTTTGATCAATGAAACCCAAAAGGAAATTGTGCTTGGCTTCCCTACGGAGACCTTTGTCAAGAAGTCCAACGAGCCGAAAAGACTAAAAAATGTCCAGGACAATCTGCATCGATTGCTTGGTCGCCCTGTGCTCGTCAAATTTGCAGTCGGTAAAGGCAAATCCCCGACAGCAAATCCCCCAGGCCAAGATCCACCACAGACCCAAAATCCGCCTCCCCCTACCCAGAATTTCCAGCCCCCTCCACCGCCGCCTCAGAACCCACCGCCTACCCAGAATTTTCAACCGCTTACACAAAATCCCTCTCCGCCTAACCAGGGTTTCCAGCCTCCGCAAAATTTCCAGCCTCCATCACCCCCGCCACCCCCGCAGAATTTTCAACCGCCTCAATCTCCCCCCATTCCACCAGCCCAAAATTTCCAGCCACCACCTCCTCCTCCTCAACACTTCCAATCTCTACCCCCCGCCCAAAATGTTCCGCCACCGCCTGCGCCCAACGAACGCCAGCCGATCGCTGATCCCGACGAACTCGAACGCACGACGAAGGGATTGGCCGATTTCTTCAATGGCCAAGTGATTCGCTGGGATCATGACGTGGCAGCCCCATCGGACAGTCCTGGAGCGCCAGCGCCACCTCCCGCTGACTTGGCGGATGAGGATGACGACGATATTCCATTTTGATTTGACCAAAACAAAGGGGCACGGCATGGCCGTACCCCTTTGAAGTATTCGCGATCTTTCCTGCTTTTAGCTTGCCAGGGTTGGCTCTTTGGCGCGGAACGTCGGCTTGCCATTGCTGTCTACATCGACAACAATCACAGACCCTTCGCCTGCACGACCTGACAGAATTTCTTCAGCAAGTTGGTCTTCGAGCATCCGTTGAATCGCGCGACGCAGTGGACGCGCACCGTAGGTCGGCGAGTAGCCTTCCTCGATCAACTTCTGGTTGAAGGCATCGGTGATTTCGATCTTGATATTTTGCTCTTCGAGGCGGGCAAGTACTTCGCGGAGCAAGATCACAGAAATCTGTCTGACTTCGTCCTTGGTGAGCGGGTGGAAGACGATGATCTCGTCGAGTCGGTTCAAGAACTCAGGGCGGAAGAACTGCTTGAGTTCTTCTTTGACCATTTCGGAAATGCGGTTGTAGCGCTGTTCCTCTTCGGTGCCTGCCGTGTTGAAGCCGAGTCCACCGCCGCCCTTCTCGATCACTTTGGATCCGACGTTGGAAGTCATGATCATCAAAGTGTTCTTGAAGTCAACAGTCCGACCCTTGGCATCGGTAAGACGGCCATCTTCGAGAATTTGCAAGAGGACGTTGAAGACATCCGGATGCGCTTTTTCGATTTCGTCGAACAAGATAACCGTGTAGGGCTTGCGACGTACTGCTTCGGTCAGTTGGCCGCCTTCGTTGTAGCCGACGTAGCCTGGAGGAGAACCGATCAACTTGGAGACCGTGTGGCGCTCCATGTATTCGGACATATCCAGACGAATCATCGCGTCTTCAGCACCAAAGAAGTAAGTCGCCAAGGACTTCGCAAGTTCGGTCTTACCAACCCCGGTAGGGCCGGAGAAGATGAAGCTGGCAATCGGGCGCTTCGGATTTTTGAGGCCGACTCGAGCACGACGAATCGCACGGGAGATAGCACGAACCGCTTCTTCTTGACCGATGAGGCGTTGGTGGAGGACATCCTCCATGTGGAGCAACTTCTCGGTTTCAGACTCGGTGAGCTTGTTGACAGGCACCCCAGTCCAACTCGATACGATGTAAGCGATGTCTTCTTCTGTGACTTGAGGCGCTTCTTCGTTGGCAGTCTCGGTCTTGCGGGCTTGGGCAATGGCACGGATCTGAGATTTGATCTCCATTTCCCGGTCGCGCAATTCTCCAGCCTTCTCGTAGTCTTGACCGCGCACTGCATCGTCCTTCTCTTTAAGAACCTGACGCATTTCTTTGTCGAGTTCCTTGGCGGCTGGAGGCAGTTGCGAGAACTGGAGGCGAACCCGTGAACCGGCTTCATCCACAAGATCGATCGCTTTATCGGGCAAGAAGCGGTCACTAATGTAGCGATCCGACAACTGGGCAGCCGCGACGAGGGCTTCGTCGGAGATCTTCAGTTTGTGGTGTTGCTCGTAGCGTTCCCGCAGTCCGCGCAGAATTTCGATGGTCTCTTCGACAGAAGGTTCACCGACATTGACAGGTTGGAAGCGGCGTTCGAGAGCAGCATCCCGCTCGATGTGCTTGCGATACTCATCCAGGGTGGTCGCTCCGATGCACTGGAGCTCGCCACGGGCGAGGGCAGGCTTAAGGATGTTGGCTGCGTCGATTGCGCCTTCGGCTGCACCAGCACCGATGAGCGTATGGACTTCGTCGATCACCAAGATCACGTTCCCAGCGGCACGAATCTCGTCCATGATCTTCTTGAGGCGCTCTTCAAATTCGCCTCGGTACTTGGTACCAGCGACCAGTAAACCGATATCGAGGGTGACAACCCGCTTCTCGTGAAGAATGTCGGGAATGTCATTATTCATAATCCTTTGGGCTAGACCTTCGGCAATGGCAGTTTTGCCAACACCTGGTTCGCCAATGAGTACAGGATTGTTCTTGGTACGTCTTCCGAGAATTTGGATGACGCGCTCGATTTCTTTTTCGCGACCCACCACAGGATCCAGCTTGCCGTCTGCGGCCATCTGGGTCAAGTTGGAGCCGAATTCATCTAATGTTGGTGTCTTGGTACGACCTGGGCTGCCACCTGCCGAGACTTCAGCCGTTTCGCCGAGCATCCGGATAACTTGCGTGCGAACCTTGGAGAGGTCAACACCCAAATTCTCTAGGACACGGGCAGCAACGCCTTCGCCTTCGCGGATCAGGCCAAGGAGCAAATGCTCTGTGCCGATGTAGTTATGTCCCAACTGGCGCGCTTCTTCGAGAGAAAGCTCCAGTACCCGTTTGGCGCGGGGGGTGAAGGGAATTTCGACGGCGACGAAGCCTGAGCCTCTGCCGATAATTTTCTCAACTTCAATGCGGGCATCCTTCAGGTTCACACCCATGGATTTGAGTACCTTGGCGGCGACGCCAGTTCCTTCCCCGATGAGCCCAAGGAGGATTTGCTCAGTACCCACAAAGTTATGTCCCAGGCGACGGGCTTCCTCCTGGGCCAACATGATCACTTTGATCGCTTTCTCAGTAAATCGTTCAAACATGGTTATGTCCCTTCACCTGCAGCGTCCCTTGCGGGTTGACTTATCGTATCACAAGCATGAACCAAAAAGCTTTAAAAAGCGCTCCTGGCCATGGTTTTAGGCATTTTTAACATAGCAGTCTGATCACAAGGTACCCTCAGCGGCTACCTCAGAACCTACTTTGTTGCTCCCCACATTACTTAACATCGTAACCATTTTTTAGTCTGACTGTGTGCAGCGGGGATCACCGTTTAGGCTTTGAAGCATGGTCAGATATTTGGAGGTATCGATCCGTGGTGTCCAAAGAATAAGTGCGTCTTCCTCACCGTAATAGCGTGGCCGTGTACCGAGAATTTCAAACCCAAACTTTTGGTAGAGCGCGAGGGCTGCTTGATTGGATGCTCTTACCTCTAAGGTCATGCGGTGTGCAAGCTGGCGGGCATCGATGAGCAAGTGTGCCAATAGCACAGTGCCGAGGCCTTGCCCTTGAAACTGGGGATGAACGATCAGCATGACAAGATGCGCCTCATCGACGATCAACCAATAGCCACCGAAACCGAGGACAGCGTTTTCTTGATCTTGAAGCAACCAATAATGGCTGGCACTTTGTTGAAGATCGCGGCGCAAACCTGCTTGTGTCCATATTCCTGGAATCGCAAGCTCCAAGATCGCCCAAGCCCTTTCGACAGCAACTTCGTCTTCCGGGTCAAGGGATTGCAGGTGATACAAACTTTGCGATCTTGTAGACGGTTTTTCAAAATTCTCTTTGTCACTCATTCCTTCATCCGCATCACCACATTTCTTTGGTTTTTTGTACTCAAGTCTTCGATCGGGAAAGATTTCTCAGGGCACGCTATTTCCGAATAGTGTCTATAGCCAAGCGCTTGCAACAAATTTTTTAATACTTCTCCCGTTATCCCCGATGCTTTCAAGGTTCCTGGGTGGACTTCAATAATGAGATCAGGTTTTAGTGCAGTAATCATTTCTCGTGCACCTGATAAAAAGGCACATTCACTGCCTTCAATGTCGAGTTTAATCACCGTTTTTCCAGGAAAGCTTTGCCAATCCACCAAGTTCTCAAAGCGTCTGATGTCAACTTTTACGACTTGATATTCGTGGGTGGCAGAATGTTCTGGAAACAGCCCAGCAGAACCAGACGTACCACGGGGAATGAGCAGTTCAATTTCGCCCTCTGTGTCTCCCACTGCCAAGGGATAGACTCGAAAATTGCACTTGGCATTGGCTGTTAGAGATTGTTCCACGGCTTTGGCGAGGCGCGGCTGTGGCTCAACTGCAGCGATGTAGCCTTCGTTTCCGACCAATGTACTGGCAACGATGGAGAAACTGCCATGATTCGCGCCGATGTCGATGAAAGTATCGCCTTTCGAGAGCAGGTGTGACAGCACTTTTACGTCGGAATGAGGACTGGTCAACTCGTTAACGACCTGGAAGAACCGCGCATCGAGAGGATCTAAAAATACTTGATAATCTGAGAGCGAAAATTGCAAATAGCTCTCAGGTGCAAACTTATCGTAGAGATTTGAAAGTGAGAAAAAGAGTTCTCTACCGCCGCTCAATTGCGTTTCACTGGTCAGCGCGAAGTACCAGCGGCAGTAGTTGCTGAAAATTTGATAGAGTTCGGGCAACTGTTCGCTCAAAACAGGCTCAGACATCCAAGCAAGCACCGAACGGTCATAGAGCCAAGCATCAGGCTGCTCTGTTTTGGCTGAATTGGGCATAAAACCTACTTATGAAACTGTTGCTTATTAAGCGTAGTCGTTTTCCTTTGGCAGGCTGATCCCCAAACTGAGGCGAAATCGAGCTTTTCAAGAGTCAAACAGAAACTCTTGAGATAATACCTCCTCTAAAGTATACGGACACTTTAGAGGGAAGACTTCTGCATCAAGCTCTGTTTCATCCACAGCTAAGGCAAGCCCTCTGGAGTAGCTGATTTCGAGAGCTTCTTCGAGATAGGCTTTGAGGCTTGGACTATCGCTCAGTAAGTCTTCGATCTGTTCGCGCTGTTCTCGGATCGTGGATTGCCAACTACGAGAACGTTTCTCCGCCTGGTACTCCCATTTCAGCAGGTGAGCAAGCAAGATACGCAGCCGATTGCGCAGTTCCTGGTGCTGTTGTTTCCCCAAGCTTTCAATCTCCTCGACAAGATTTTCAATATCGATCTGCTCCCAAGCGTGCTTGCGCAATGCATCAGCCTGAACGCTTATCCACTGCTGAAAATCCTGCTGGTATAAATTTTTAGAGATTTGCAACATGGGAATTTCCTCAAAACCGAGCCAATGACTCTGATGTGTATACAACCCTTTAGAAAGCTCTGTCTTCGATTACTTTAACCCAAGGTACCACTTCCTCCTTTTTGGCAATGAACAAACCCGAAAGCCTTTGCTAGACTCAGTGAACAATCCGTCTAGTGGGATTTAGCGGCCATGAGTGCTTCAATCATTCAACCGATGACCTTAGAAAAATTCCTGAAGCTCCCAGAGACAAAGCCTGCTAGCGAATACATCGATGGTGCGATTATCCAAAAACCGATGCCAAAAGGAAGACATAGTCGTTTACAAGGGAAGCTCTGTACTGTCATCAACCAATCCACTGAAGCACAGAAGATCGCCTACGCTTTTCCTGAGTTGAGATGTAGTTTCAGCGGACGATCCATTGTTCCTGATGTGGCCATATTTTTGTGGCAGCACATTCCTTTTACGGCTGTAGGCGAAGTGCCAGATAACTTTGAACTGCCACCAGACTGGACAATTGAAATCCTCTCTCCAGAACAAAAAGCCAACAAAGTGATTGGCAATATCCTGCACTGCCTCAACCACGGCAGCCGTCTTGGGTGGTTCGTAGATCCGGAAGATCTAAGTTTCCTGGCGTTTATCCCCAATCAACAACCCCTACTGCTTCAAGGCAACGACGCTCTACCTGTTTTGCCAGAAATTGAACTTACACTCACTGTCGATCAAGTTTTCGGTTGGCTCAAGATGGATAGGTAAACCTCCCGATGCTATCTTCCAAGGGGACACCCCAAATACGCTTCATGCGGGGCGGAGCGCGGGCTTTCGGAAGCCCTCCAAATGGCACACCATCCAGGGACTAATCTGTTGTAAGGAGTATCTGTGAAAAGCCATAGAGCAAGTTATTGATGGAGGCGATGTGAGCACGGGTCTGATTGCGCTGCTTGACGATGTTATTGCTATTGCAAAGGTTGCCTCGGCAACCCTGGATGATGTCGCAGGACAAGCTGCGAAGGTGGGTTCGAAAGCGGTATCCAAGGCGGCGGGTATCGTGATCGACGATGCGGCGGTTACACCGCGCTATGTTGTAGGACTAGCAGCCGAGCGAGAATTGCCGATCATCGGCAAAATCGCAGTCGGTTCTCTGAAGAATAAGCTGCTTTTCCTGCTGCCAGGTGCCCTTGTACTCAGCTCGTTGGCCCCATTTTTTATCACTCCCTTATTGATGATTGGTGGAGCGTATCTGTGCTATGAAGGGTGGCACAAAGTTGCCGACTTGATCGGCCTGCATCACAATGAGCCTGAAGCTGCGAGCGATGAAGACGTTCGTGATGCGGAAGAAGTTGAACGACAAAGGGTTCAAAGTGCAATCAACACAGACTTTGTTCTCTCTGCAGAAATCATGGCGATCACGCTCTCGACGGTTCTCTCCTCACCCGTCTGGTTGCAAGCTGCGGTGATGGCGGTCGTTGGGCTTGCCATGACAATGATGGTCTATGGCGCAGTAGCGATCATTGTAAAGGTAGATGACTTTGGCTTGTTCCTGGCTGATCAGTCCAGTGCTACCGTGCGTGCCATCGGGCGCGCTATCGTCTTGGGCATGCCAGTGTTCCTCCAGCTACTAAGCTTTGTTGGCATGCTAGCAATGCTCTGGGTTGGCGGTGGAATCTTGGTGCACGCGCTGCATGAACTTGGTGTACATGCGCCAGAAGAGTGGCTCACCCGGATTGGTGATGCGATAACTCCTGTCGCTGGTGGGATTGGTGGATGGGCAATAAAGACCACAATCGCCGCAGCAATTGGGCTGGTGGTCGGAGCGATTGTTGAACTACTTTCCACCAAGGTGATCATCAGAGGATTCACCGCTATCAAGACAATGCTCCAGATTCGTCCCTAAGCTTGCCAAATGGGCACTATTCCCATGAATCAATTCCAACACTGAAATCGAGCATTCAACAGATTATTCTAAGGACTCGAAAGCGTAGCCCCATTGCTGGAACTACGCTCTCAAACAAACGCTAAATTTTTAGCGCTTGCCCTTCTTGTCTTTGCCAGCGTGGCTGTCGAAGTTGCGGGTTGGTGAGAACTCGCCTAGCTTGTGACCGACCATCTGTTCGGAAATAAAGACCGGAATGTGATCTTTGCCGTTGTGTACGCTGAAGGTGTGACCGATCATGTCGGGGATGATTGTGGAATCCCGCGACCAGGTCTTAATCACACGCTTTTCATTTTTGTCATTCAACGCTTCAAGCTTGCGTAGCAAGGATTCAGCGACGAAGACCCCTTTTTTCAGTGAACGTCCCATTTAGTTAGCCTCTCCCGGAAACCGATTTGCGGCGGCGAATGATGAACTTGCTCGAAGGCTTGCGCTTCTTGCGAGTCTTTGTCCCCAGAGCGCTCTTGCCCCAAGGTGTCTGTGGCTTACCACCGATTGGGCTTTTGCCTTCACCACCACCGTGGGGGTGATCCACCGCGTTCATGACCACGCCTCGGTTATGAGGACGTTTGCCAAGCCAGCGATTGCGGCCTGCTTTACCGATGGAGATGTTTTTGGCATCGAGGTTGCCAACTTGACCGATGGTGGCGTAGCAGCCCTTGAGCACCTGACGGACTTCGCCGGAGGGGAGCTTGAGGGTGGCGTAGGCACCTTCTTTGGCGACGAGTTGGACGACGGCTCCAGCGGAACGCGCCATCTGGCCGCCACGACCGGGGAGTAATTCCACGTTGTGGACGTTGCTACCGAGAGGAATCTTCTCCAGAGGCAGTGCGCAGCCAATTTCGATGAGGGCATCGTCGCCTGCGCTGATTGTGGCACCAACCTTGAGGTTGACCGGATGGAGAATGTAGCGCTTTTCACCGTCCGTGTATTGGACGAGGGCGATGCGGGCGTTGCGGTTTGGATCGTACTCGATGGCGAGAACGGTAGCCGCAATTCCGCGCTTGTCGCGCTTGAAGTCGATGGTGCGGTAGAGGCGCTTGTGGCCGCCACCCCGGAATCGACTGGTGATCTTGCCTTCGTTGTTACGACCGACCTTGCGGTGGTTGTACTTCGTTAGCTTCTTCTCGGGCTTGTCCTTGGTGATCTCAGCAAAGTCAGCACCGGAGCGCTGACGAGTACCGGGAGTCATGGGACGATATTTGCGAATGCCCATAAATTGCTCCTAGCGAGCGAATAGGCGGTCAGACCAAAGCCTGCCGCGTGTGAAACGACAATTGTTCAGTATACAGATTTTTAGGGCTGTGCGCTAGGCTTTTTGGCAATTGGCATCGTCGGCAACAAATGGGCGTAGGCGATCAATTCCTGGCAGATCTCGCGGGCAATCGGTGCGGCAGTGGTCGAGCCGAAGGCATTTTCAGACTTTGGTTCATCGAGAACGACCAGCACCACGTACTTCGGATCTCTAGCAGGCAAGTAAGCGACGAAGCTCGTGATTTTTTTACCCTTTAGATAACCATGTCCGCCGATATTCGCTTTTTGGGCTGTTCCGGTCTTGCCACCGACGGCGTAGCCAGGGATGCGCGCTGGTTTGCCAGTGCCATCTTGAACGACGTGAAACATCATGTCTTGGACGGCCTTCGCGGCCTCTGGGCTAAACACCCGCCGGGGAGAATGGGGTACTGGCTTGATGCGGTCTCGCACGTTTACCAGCCTGCCATCGCTATCTTCAAGGCCACGGACGATTCGGGGTTCAACCAGCATTCCGCCATTGGCAATGGCACCATGAAGGCGGATCAACTGGATCGGCGTGAGGGCAACGCCTTGGCCAAACGCCGTGGTAGCAGGGACAGCCGGATAGTTGACAAAAGAAAACTTGCTCGCCAGCAGCGCACGGTTTTCCCCTGGTAAGTCGATGCCACTTTTACCACGCAGACCCAAGTTTTCGAGGTGAGCGAGATAATCCCTCGGCTTCATCGTCTTCATTAACTTGATCATGCCAATGTTGTCCGAGAACATCAGCACCTGCGTCACGGAGAGACTGCCACGTCCCTGGTGGTCGTAGTTACTGACCGTAAAACGGCCAAATTTCATTTGCCCTTCGTCGTAAACGTAGGTATTGGGCGTGATCGTTCCAGCTGTTAAAGCGATGGCAACATTGATCGGCTTGAAGGTCGATCCCGGTTCATAAATATCGGTAACAGCCCAGTTGCCAAACTGTTTTTTGCCGTGGAGCACATGGTTGTTGTCGAAGGTCGGCGTGACTGCCAAGGCCAAGATCTCTCCCGTCTTGGGATCGAGGACGATCGCTGTTCCTCGGGTGACACTGTTGGCCTTAGCACCTTTTTCGAGGGCAAGCCGGGCCGCTCTTTGCAGACGCATATCGATGGTCAAAGCCAGGTGCGAATCGGCTGGATTGGCCATCAACTCCGCTGGAATGCCCTCAGGCAAAGGAATACCCGCCTTGGTGATCTGCACAGGGTGATTGACACCTGGGCGCAGTTGCAGGACTGATTCGTATTTCTGTTCGACTCCAAAGAGACCTTTGTCTTCAGGTGTCAAAAAACCGACTAGGGCGGCACTATTCCCTTGATCTGGGTAGATACGTCTGTGGCGGGCTGTAAATTCAAAACCCTCAGGTCGCACTTTTTTCTTTAGAGCAAGGTCAAGTCGGATGGCGAGAATACGCGTCCTCGCCGACTGGGAAACGTGCCGTGTCAAAACGACGGTCTTGCGCTTCGACTGCAATTTCTGGGCAAAGGTACTGGGCGATAGCCCCGTTGCCATGGCCAATTGATCGGCCAATTGGTTGCGCAGGAGGCGCGTGATGCTGCCAACATCTTGCTTTTTTTGTTCTGCAAGGAGCTTGGCTTGTCGCTCAAGCATCGGTGGATGCAGGATCACATCGTAGGCGGGTTGGTCAATGGCCAGAGTCGTGCCGTTGCGGTCACTCACGGTGCGCCGAGGCAGATCCACCGGGACTGTTTGGTAATGCTCCTGCTTGAATGCGAGCGCCAATCGAGGATCAGGCGTGACCTGTAATTGATAAAGCTTGTAGCCGAGGTATCCTGCCCCCAAGACACTTAATCCGCCGAGTACCCAGAGGCGCAGGGTAGAACGATGACGCAGAGTTTGGGCCATTAGTAACCTGCAACGAGATCGACAGAACGGCGTTCATGAATCGGTAGAGGCTTGGCCGGACGCTCACCCAAATCTTGCATGGTGAGAATCTGATAGGTGGTTGCTGGCTTCAACCCTCTACTCGCACTCGTATCTGTGATCAAGTCCCCAGCGAGGGTGTCGTTGAAGATCTGAATCTGTTGGGTTTTGGTGCGCAGGGTACTGAGTTGCTGATAATTCTTTTCCCAATTGCTCTGGGTCTGCTGGATCTGCCAACTCAGGGTGCAACAGAGGATGGCGAGAAGTGCGAATGCACCTAATCCAAAACGGCTCACGAGTCGCAGAATCTGCACGGCTTGCAGCAAGTTCAGGGGCAGTGGACGGGAAATCGGTAGGGTTGGGGTGACAACAGCTTTGGGTAAGGGACGATCTAGAGCATTCACAGGCTGGACTCCTCACTAAGACGGCGGCGGGCAATACGCAACTTGGCGGAACGGGCACGGGGGTTACTTTTGATCTCAGCTTCGCTGCTGGTGATCGGTTTGCGGGTTAATACTTCGAGGCGCGGGTCTTCGCGCCAGCGGTGCTTGACGGGGCGATCCTCCAAACTATGAAAGCTAATCACTGCAAGATGGCCACCACCGCGCACCCAGTCGGGGCTACGGGCTAAAAAAGTTTCCAGCACGGCCAGTTCTCGATTCACCGCAATGCGTAGTGCCTGGAAAACGCGGGTAGCGGGATGGATGGGTTGGCGGCTGTGAATCGTGCTGGCGACCACTTGGGCGAGGGCAGTAGTGGTGTAGAGCGGGCGACGCTCGACGATCCGGCGGGCAATCCGACGGGAAAAACGTTCTTCACCAAACTGCCAAAAAATATTCGCCAATTCTTCTGCACTGGAAAAATTAATCAAGTCTGCCGCTGTCGGTCCCTCAGAAGTGGTGTCCATGCGCATGTCGAGAGCCGCTTCATAGCGCCAAGAAAATCCGCGTTCGGGACTGTCGAGCTGCATCGAACTCACCCCGAGATCGGCGACGATTCCATCAAATTGCTGATCCCCTGGTTCAAAGTCAGCAAAGTTAGTTTGCTCAAAACGCACCCGGTCTTCAAAAGGTTGCAGGCGCTGGGCTGCCAAACCGATGGCAACTGCATCCTGGTCGAGTGCAACGACTTGCGTACAGGCGATGCGCAAAATTGCTTCTGCATGACCACCAAGCCCAACTGTGGCATCTAGATAAATTCCGCCCGGACGGATCTGTAAACCTGCCAAGGTTTCTTCGATGAGCACTGAGCGGTGCAAAGTTTCCACAGCAATAAATGAAGGATAATCGAGTACTTTCAAACAGCGTAAAAAGAAGATGAAGTTTCTGTCAAGTGTTAATGTGGCCGTTTTCGGTCAGAATCCTCGGCACTGTATGCGAAATTGTTCAACTGCATCGCCCGCTTTCTCCCTGTAGACACCTTTGAATCGGGTTCTTGGAACTGTTAGGATCACAAAGTCAATATTGAAAAATCTGACCTATGCGCGTCTCCTTAAACTGGCTCAAGCAACTGGTTTGCGTCTCTCTTAGCCCCGTTGATCTCGCTGAAAAGCTTACGATGGCTGGATTTGAGGTCGAAGAGATCGAAGACCGCAGTGCCTGGGCTAAGGGGGTTGTGGTCGGTCGTGTCCTCCAGTGTGAACCCCATCCTCAGGCCGACAAACTCAAGATTTGTCAGGTGGATGTCGGCGAAGGTGAACCTTTGACCATCGTCTGTGGTGCCCCGAATGCCCACCCTGGGATCTTGGTACCTGTTGCGAAAGTAGGCACTTATCTACCAATAAAAAATTTAGAAATTGTGCCAGCCTCAAAGCGTGGTGTCACCTCGAATGGAATGCTCTGTTCCCTCGAAGAGTTGGGATTGGCGAAGGATTCGGAAGGAATCTATGTTTTTGAAGAAGATCAGGTTCTCGGTGCCGACGTTCGCCCTTTGTTAGGACTTGATGACGTGATTCTTGAAGTGGCTTCAACGGCCAATCGTGCTGATGCTTTGAGCATGATCGGGATTGCCCGCGAAGTGTCGGCACTCACAGGCGGAATACTGAGTTTCCCCCTCGCCGAAGTGCCTCTGATTGCCCCTGGAAATCTCAGCATTTCGATCGAAGACCCGCGCACTTGCCCGGTCTATTACGGGACACTGCTTGAAGGGATTCAAGTTGCGCCTTCGCCCCTTTGGTTGCAGCGTTGCCTCGAAAAAGCAGGGATGCGTCCGATTAATAACGTCGTTGATATTACCAATTACATTTTGTTGGAATGGGGACAGCCACTCCACGCTTTTGACGCAGATCTGCTTCAAAGTGAGCGCCTTGGGGTGCGTTTCGCCGAAAATAACGAAAAACTGAAGACCCTGGATGGCAACGAACGATCTTTGACGACGACCAACTTAGTGATCACTGCTGGCAATCTGCCTGTGGCGCTTGCTGGGGTGATGGGTGGCGGAGCCACAGAAGTTTCCCCAAGCACCCAACGGATCTTGCTCGAAGCGGCGATCTTTGAGCCTGCCACGGTACGGCGCTCTGCGCGTATTTTCGGTATGCGCTCCGAGGCCAGTGCTCGCTACGAACGCGGTGTCGATGGCAGTGCCGTTGAAAAAGCGCTGGAACGGGCGATCCAATTGCTCGTTGAACTTGCTGGAGCACAGCCTGTTGCTCAGGCCAAAGCTGACAGCCGCTCCCACGCCCGCCGAACATTGCTGCTGCGTCCCAGCCGATTAGCCCAGATCATGGGCAGCGAAGTGCCCAACGATCAGATCGAAAAAGTGCTGCGGGATCTGGGCTTCGACGTCGATCCCGCCGAAGAAGGTTATCTAGTCAGTGTTCCTGGTCATCGGATGCGGGATATCGAGCGCGAGATCGATCTGATCGAAGAAGTCGCCCGTATCGTCGGTTTTGATCAGTTCTTACCGACTCTGCCTCCCCAGACAGAAGGTGGGTATTTGCCCATTGAGGATCTGCTGCTGCGGGAGATTCGTCAAGCCTGCCAAGGAGCCGGACTGACTGAAATCCTGACCTATTCCTTGCGGCCAACGGTGACTGATTTTCCACTCACCCTCAGCAATCCGCTCACAGCAGATTTGACAGTGATGCGCACAGACTTGCTCGATGGCCTGTTGCAGACCTTGAAATATAATCTCGAACAGAAAAATGGCCCTTTCTGGGCTTTTGAGATTGGCACGGTGTTTGCACGGGACGCTGAGGGCATTCTCGAAGACGAGCATATTGGCGGGATTCTCTGCGGCGATCCTTGGGTGGGTGGCTGGCAGAAAAATTTGCCAACCCTGGATTTCTTCGCAGCCAAAGGGGTGCTTGCCGCCATCTTGAAACCCTGGAATTTGACCATTGAATACCAGGCAGATCGTCGAGATGAGCGCTTGCATCCAGGACGTACCGCTTCCTTGTGGGAGAGCGGCGAACGCCTGGGGGTCTTCGGCCAACTTCACCCGCGTACGGCCCAGCAGTTGGATCTGCCCGAATCGACGTTCCTCTTTGAATTGGATCTCGATGTGCTGTTCGATCTGATTCTCAAAGAAACCGCCACGTTCAAATCTTTCTCCTCCTACCCCGCTTCGGATCGGGACTTGGCGCTTTTTGCCCGCCAATCGATCCCCGCAGCCGATCTAGAGCGCTCGATTCGCTCTAGCGGCGAACCCTTGCTGGAATCGGTGCATCTTTTTGATGAATACCGGGGTACGGGCGTTCCTGATGGCTGGCGCTCTTTGGCTTTTCGCCTCACCTACCGCAGCGATCACACCCTCACCGTCGATGAGATCGAAAAGGTGCATCAACAGGTGCGCAGCCAGCTGATGGATCGCTTCAGTGTGGAGTTACGCAGCTAGTGGTTGTAGATTACTTCGCTGTTTTTAGCTTGGAGCGTCGTCTGGGCATCGATCTTGAAGACTTAGGTCGTCGTTTTCGTGCCCAAAGTTTTGTTGTCCATCCTGATTTTCATGCCCGTGGCACCCAGGCGGAGCGATCCGAGGCTCAGGATCGCTCCGCCGAATTGAACGAAGCTTACCGAACCCTCAAAGATCCGTTTCGTCGTACCCGTCACCTGTTGGAACTTGAGGGGCGAGATCCAGAAAGCAAACCGTCCCAGGTGCTTTTGTTCGAAGTCTTCGAAGTGCAAGAATTGCTGGAAGAAGACGGCAGTGATCCACTCGAATTGAAAAAAGCCGAGCAAGAATGGCGGCAGCGTTGGTCTGCGTTGGTGGGCGATCTTGAAAAAGCTTTTGGCCGTTGGGACAGTGGCGATCTTGCTGCCCTTGACACCTTCGTCGAAATTCTAACCCGACGGCGCTACTACGAAAACCTCTTGGCGACCCTTTCTGAACGCCTAAAAGCCTGAGGGAGCGAACTCCCCCAGGCTTCTGGTTCTTGGTGCGCCACTATTCGTTCTTACGCCTTGGTCAGTTGCTTGCGGATATTGCGCAATGCTTCTGCCCACCGTGGATCGGGTTGACCGGCATCATCGCTCGTACTCACCACCCGTTCTGGGCGAGGCGCATTGTTGTCGCGGTTGCTGCGGTTGCGGTCGTTGCGCTGATCGCGCTGTTGAGGCTTGCGCACAGGCCGAGAGATATTGACGGGAGGCGTGGTGCGCACAGGCGCGGACACTTCTGTCGCCGCAACCGGTGCTTCGCCGCCCTCGGTTTCGCCTTCAGCCTTTTCGGGCTTGGTCTTCGGTTGAGCTTTTTCGACTCTTAGGGAAATTTCTTTAAAAGCCAAGCCGTTAAACTTTTCGATGAAGACATCGGCAGCTTCTGTGGTGCCAACGGTCAAGAAACCGAAGCCACGGCACTTGCCAGTTTTGCGGTCTGTGATCAGTTTGAGGGAAACAAACTCTTCGGTTGACGAAAAGACTGCTTCTAAATCCTGACGATTGACTTCTTCAGGCAAATTACCAACGTACAAGCGGATAGACATGAGGAACTCCTAATGCGACGAACCAAGAAAAAAAGGAACAGAACCTTCAGGATAAAGTGCGGCACCTGAAAGAGCGCCCAGCCGGACGGCAGACTTTTTAGTCGTGGGCACCATGGTCATAGGGTGTAGATGAAAACCGATGATTGCGTTCAGGATACGACCATAAAAATCAGGTCAAGGAGCCGTCGGAATGACCCGGCGACAATTCCCTGATCTAGACTAACGCAATCGGACGAAAATGCGCAGTGAGTTAGAAAACTTTGCTTCAGTATCTTGTGACACTTCTTCCCTTCGATCCAGAAAGTTGGCCTGCACCCCTGGCACTGGTTGGTGGTTCTGTGCGAGATGCGCTGCTCGGTCGTCAACGTTCTCCCCTCGACTTGGATCTGGTCACTCCAGCTCCAGCCCTCGATCTTGCCAGTCGCCTCGCTCGAAAATTGGGAGCGGGCTTTGCGGTTCTCGATGCTGAACGGGAAATTGCCCGTGTGATTCTGGCGGATGGTTTGACTTTGGATATCGCTCGTCAGCAAGGCAAAAGTCTCGAAACAGATTTGCAGCGCCGAGATTTTACGATCAATGCCATCGCCTATTCGGTCAATACTCGCAAACTGATCGACCCTTTGGATGGTCAAGGAGATTTAAAGCGTCGGCAACTACGCGCGATCAGCGAAGCGAACCTCCGCGACGATCCGCTGCGGATCTTGCGGGCCTATCGTCAGGCCGCCCAACTGGACTTTACGATCCACTCAGAAACGCGGGAGATGCTGATCCGCTGCGCTCCGCTTCTGAAGCAAATTTCGGCTGAACGGGTGCGCGAAGAACTCGCCTACTTGCTCGCCTGCGAGCGCGGAGCCGATTGGCTCCTCACTGCCCATCACGATGGCGTCCTCGCCGATTGGCTCCCAGAGTTAAAGCCGTTGGAAACTATCGGTCCGAGTGGATATCACCACTTGCCCCTTCTCGAACACACGCTGGAAGTGGTTCGCCAGGTAGACCAAGCCGCCACGGATCTTGCCGATTGGCTCGGCGACTCTCTAGAAAAAAGCATCGTTGGCCAGCGCACAATTCGTCATCTCACCAAATGGGCGGCTTTGCTCCACGACATCGCCAAACCAGCGACCCAACGCCGCGATCCCGAAACGGATCAACTGCTTGGTTTTCCAAGTCACGAAATCGTTGGAGCAGAGATGACTGCAACGATCTTTCAGCGCTTGAAATTTAGCAAAGAGGAAGAGCGCTGGGTGAGTGCCCTTGTTCGCCATCATCTACGCCCTGGCCAACTAAGCAACTACGATCCACCCAGCGCGCGGGCGATCTACAGACTGTTTCGGGATTTAGGCGACATGCTACCGGCTCTCATGGTGCTTGCCCAAGCCGATCGCCGTGCCACCCTTGGCCCCAAAGTCACAGAGGAAGTCTTGACCCGTGCTAGCCAACTCACCGAAATGCTTCTCAGTCGCTACTTGACCCCCGATGACCCGATGGCCCACCCTGTGCCGTTGATCGATGGACGGATCTTGATGGCAGAACTGCAACTCAGCCCTGGCCCTCAGATCGGCAAATTGCTCGCAGCGCTGCAGGAAGCTCAGGCCATTGGTGAAGTCCAAACCCGCGATCAAGCCCTCGCCCTTGCCCGGACACTTTTGAAAACGTGACATAAGTATACTTGTAATTCAAGACTTGGGCAGAGCAGATTGTACTTGATCAACTGTCAGACCCGAAGCTTCAGCGATTTCCTCAACGCTAAAGTTCCGAAGATACAAAGCAGGAACGGCCCCCAATTTGCCCCGTAATAAGCCTCTTGCTTCGCCGATGGACTCACCCTCTTGAAGGGCTTCTCGATAAACGCGGGTCTTTTTGATGCTGCCTAGTTCCAACATGACCACTAATTCCTGATGACTCAAATTTGGAAACTTGTATACCATGATTGTACTAATAAATGGGAAAATATTCTGATTGCCGGACGAGCATTCTCTGCTGCCGGACATGGTTTCAACGCAATGTGCTGGAAACGATGAATGCCTCTTCGATTATCGTTGGGTGGGGCACGCGGCAGTGCGCCCGTACGCTATAAGGCTGAGTCGAAGATCTGCTGCGCAGTAAGGTTGATTTCGGGGAATGTGGGCGAAATGATCAAGTCATTGCTGCGAAATATTTTCTTGACGTATTCTCCATCAACAAGTTCGCAAACAAAAATAGCAGGTTGCTTGGGGTTGCCAATAAATTCCCGCCCACCCAACGCGGCGTAGTCAACAATCCAATACTCAGAAATACCAATCAATTCATAGTCTGCAAATTTTTTATAATAATCATCTCGCCAATTTGTACTGACAACCTCAATCACAAAAGGTATAGAAGTGCCCTCAGTTACGGTTGATTCTTTCTTCCATCTTGGCTCATTTACAAGATTGTCTCGATTGAGTAACAAAACGTCGGGAGAGTAACCTGATGCACTTTCTGGTGGCTTGATTAATGCAGTTTTGGGGATGATATACGCTCGGTTTAATCTGTCAAACTCCACAATGACTTTGCGAGCCAAGAAAGCCGTCACTTCTTCATGTCCACCGACTGGTTGGGACATCTCAACAACCACTCCATCATGTAATTCGTAGCATCCCCCTTCAGGCCGCCACGCGGTAAACTCTTCAAAAGTAAGTAGTTTGGGTAGAGCGTGGGTCATCGTTGCAACCTTCATGCAGATTTAACTTTAGCATCGACTTTATGGAGGCACGAAAACTTTAGGCAAAGCTCTGAAAGCTTCGTGGGCTTCCCTTAGGAAGGTCTAAGGTGTAATCGCCAAGCGTCCCACTCCACTATCATCTTCTGAGCCAACATAGAAAAATTCACCCCGGACTTGGACATCGGTGATCTTGTGAATGCGTCCCGTCGGATCGTGGAGGCTGCGCAAAATCTGACCTTTGTTGTCGAGAATAAGTACCAATCCATAGCCTTTCTCGTTGCCTTTGAGGATAGAAACTGGAAGCTTGGCCAGTTGGTTTTTAATCTCAGGATTGGCGGAAACATTGTCGATCAGATCGCTGCGGGGTTCTGTGACAGCAACCCATAAAGAACCACGATCGTCGAAGTGAAGACCACCGACAAAGCCTGGGAGATTTTCGGCAAAGCTTGTCTCTTTTGCAGATTGCAAGTCGTAACGAAAAATCCGATAGCGGGCTTTTTCTGCGACCAGCAACGCATCTCCACTTGGTGTCACCGCGATTCCACTGGGATAGTAAAGATCCGAGCGAAGAACTTTCGTCGCTTTCGTAGCGGGATCGTAGGCGAGAAGGCGACCGTGGGGCTTGGATTCGAGCAGTTCGGTGGTGAGTGCGTTCGTTGAACTGGTGGCATCGGTGAAGTAGATTTTGCCGTCTTTGGCAGGGGCTACACCGAAGGCACCGTGAGCTTCTGAGGAAAGGACACTGACTTTCCCAGCCGGATCGACAGAGAGTAAACCGAGTTTGTGATCTGCGACGATCAAGTTTCCGCGTCCATCGAAGGCGAGTCCGTAGGGACGACCTTTGGTGTTGGCGAAGATCGCAATGCTGCGCTTGCCATCGGCACTCACTGTGATGCGGGAGATGTTGCCCTCCGCTGTGCCTGTGTAGATCCGACCTTGGGCATCGATGGCAATCCCAATCGCCCCTTGAAACTGACCGAGCAGATCTGCTTTGAGCAATAGACCGTTCTGGGCAAGCACGCCTTGGTTGGCAGGGCGCTTCGGCGGACTCCATGCCACAGAGGCGACGGGAGAAGGAACGACAAACAAGAATGCCGCAAAGCTGGCAACGAGTACCAACAAGACTGCTAGTGGCCAGGGCAGCCGGAAACGTTTTCGACTGCGAGAAGAGGATTTGCCCATGGAGTTAGTTTGTGATTTCACCGACGATCACCACAGGGACTTGAGACCCTGCCGTTGCAGAAGTTATTCCGGCCTCTAACCAGGCAAAGCCGTTAATACCAGCCAGACTAACAAGATCTCCAGAATTATCTGTTCGATAAGGCGCAAATTGCCAACCATTCGCTGTCAACTGAACCCGTCCACGCAGATAAGCACGACGGTCTCCTTTGGCACGCAGGTCTTGGCTGAGGGCGGCTGAAATGACGGGCAGCCGCCAAGCTGATTCTGGATAGCCGAGGCGTTTACGGATAGCTGGACGGACAAATTGCCAGAAGCAAAAAAGCGAAGAGACGGGATTTCCGGGCAGTCCCCAGATCTGACGGTCGCCGAGTTTGGCGAACATGAGGGGTTTACCGGGTTTCATATTGATCTTGTAGAGCACCACTTCTGCGCCTAAATCTGCCAGCACTTTGGGCAGGTAGTCGAACTGACCCACCGAAGCGCCCCCGGAAGTCAAGACGAAATCGGCACTGAGAGCAGCTTCTACACTGGCTCGAATCTGGTCGGGGTCGTCGGGGGCAATGCCCAAAAGTCTCGGTACCCCACCTGCTTCAGCGATCTGAGCAGCGATGCCGTACTGATTGGAATCGACGATCTGTCCGGTGCTTAACGTGCCATCGATGCCCACCAATTCATTGCCTGTGGAGAGAATCGCCACGGTTGGGGCGCGATGCACCATCACAAAACTGCGCTGGGCAGCAGCCAAAATCGCAATTTCTCCGGGTCCCAAAATCGCGCCGGGTTTCAGCAAGGCAGATCCAGAGCGGTTAAATTCGCCTTGGCGGCGGATATTACTGCCTGACTGGGGGGCTTGCGCTAAAACGATCTGCACTCCCTCCGCCCGAACATTTTCTTGCATGACCACAGCATCTGCCCCAGTCGGAACCATCGCTCCGGTCATAATCCGAACCGCTTGACCGGAACCGACGGTGAAATCAGGTACCTGTCCGGCTGCGACTGTTCCGATGACTTGCAGTGCTGGGCCATCCTGTGAGCGGACTGCGTAGCCATCCATCGCTGAATTGTCGTAGGGCGGGAAGTCCTGACGGGCTGTAACTGTCTCCGCGAGCACTCTCCCTCTGGCTGAGAGTAGGTCGAGGCGTTCGGGAGGAGCCACTTGTACCGCTGCAAGAATCAGTTCTTGGGCTTCTTCGACAGAAATCATGCATACTCTTAATTGCAACGCTACCAGAGTAGCCCTCGTTACCGCTCGATCAAAACATTCATGGAACTGGCTGCCCGCAAACCGAACGGTTGGTTTTCTACCCTCCTCTTAGCAAGTGCCCTTATTGCTGTTTTGGCACTGCGGGCGACCCCACAACTTTTCTCCTTTGGTCTTACCTTCACCCTCGTCGCTCTTTCGGGCTATGCGGCACTACCTGTTCTGCGTAGACTCAAAGCGGGGCAGTCGATCCGCGAAGATGGCCCCCAGAGCCACCTCAAAAAAGCAGGCACGCCCACCATGGGGGGGCTGTTCTTTATGCCCTGGGTTGTGCTGGTGCCTTACATCTTGACAGCAGGGAATTGGGATGTCTTCGCCGTCTCTGCCCTCACCCTCGCCTGTGGGGGGATTGGGTTCGCCGATGATTGGCAGATCGTTCGCTACCGCAACAATAAAGGCATTGCTCCGCGTACCAAACTCGGTTTTCTGTTGGGGGCTGGAGCGCTATTTTGCCTGTACCACGGAATCAGCGGCCACGGCACCAACGTTTTTGGCCTCGGTGATCTTGGCTTTTTGTTCTGGCCGCTGGCCTTACTAGCCCTGGGTGGCACTACAAACGGCGTGAATGTCACCGATGGTCTCGATGGTCTTGCCGCTGGAACTTCAGCGATTGCCAGTTGTGCCCTCGGCCTCATCGTCATGCCCCAGCACCCCGAACTCGCGACAGTCTGTTTCTCTCTAGCGGGTGCTTGCCTTGGGTTTTTGGTGCATAACCGCCACAAGGCCAGTGTATTTATGGGGGATACCGGCTCCCTTGCCATCGGTGGAACCCTCGCAGGTGTGGCCGTTCTTTCCGGTCAGTTGGTTGCCCTCGCTCTGGCTGGAGGGGTTTTCACAATTGAAACCCTTTCGGTGATCGCCCAAGTCAGCTACTACAAAGCGACCAAAGGGCCGGACGGCAAAGGCAAGCGGCTATTTCGCATGGCTCCTCTCCATCACCACTTTGAACTTGGCGGTTTGCATGAAACGCGGGTTGTCAAACTCTTCTATCTCAGTGGCGCACTTTTAGCACTATTTGCTGTTTGGCTTAATCCTTTGCTCAAGTAATTACAGGTCTTCGCGTATCAAGAAAACTTCACTATGAGCCGCCAAAGAAAGATTCTTGTTCCCCTCAGCCTCATGCTCTGCTTGGCAGGAACGCTCATGATTCCCCAACGACTTCTTGCCCAAAGCCTTTCTGCGGAGCAAGTCGATAGCCTTGTCAAGCAATGCGAAACCAAGTTTAAAGCCTACGAATATCAAGCGGCGCTTCCTTTGTGTTTGAATGCCTCAATAGCAGCAGAGCAATCAAACAACCCGAAGACGTTGAGCACTGCCTATTCGTTTGTGAGTAGAACCTATTTCAGGCTAGGTAACTACCAAAAATATGCGGAGTACCAAAATAAACGCCTACAAATTGCCCTGCAAACAGGTAATAAAAAAGACGAAGCAATCGTCTACGGCAACCTGGGCGTTGCCTTTGAAGTCCTAGGTAACCCACAGAAAGCGCTTGAATTGCACAACAAAGCTTTGCAGATTGCTCTAGAAATCGGCGATAAAAGTGTTCAAGCGGATGATTATGGTAATCTCGCCAACGTTTATTTGTCTCTAGGTGACTATCAAAAGGCAATTACATTCTATCAAAAACAATTGCAATTAACTCTAGAGATCAATGATAAAGAAGGCGAAAGTAATGCCTACTCTGGCCTCGGCAATGCATACCAATCCTTGGCAGACTATCCGAAATCCATAGAATTCCAGAGCAAATCTTTGGAGCTTGCACTTCAGCGCGGAGACAAAAATACCGAAGGGGCTGCTTATACCAACTTAGGCAATACCTACTACTATCTTGGCAATTACCAAAAGGCTGCGGAGTTCCATCTCAAACGCCTACAGATTTCCTTGCAAACTGGTGATAAAGAAGGCGAAGAGAGCTCTTATCTCAACCTAGGCAACATTAATGATTCACTTGGAAACTATCCAAAAGCAATCGATTTTCTCACCAAAGCTTTACAGATCGCCAAAAAAATTGGTGATAAAAAAACGGAAGGCAAGGTATACGGCAACCTGGGGAATGTGTACAGCCATGTTGGGGAGTACCGAAAAGCAATCGAGTTTCACAATCAGCGTTTGAAAGTTGCTCAAGAGACGAGTGATAGACAGGGAGAAGCGAACGCCTACGGAAATTTGGGAAGTGCCTATAATTATTTGGGAGAGTACCAAAAAGCGATTGAATTTCACAATAAGAGTTTGCAGATTGTTCTCCAACTTGGCGACCGAAATGGTGAAGAGACAGCCTACAACAACCTTGGTATTGACTATATTTCCTTGGGCGATTATCAACAAGCCATTGCGTTCTATACCAAAGCTTTAGAGCTAGACCAGAAAATCGGTGATATCGGCGGCGAAGGACTCGTTTACACCAACTTAGGTAATGCCTACTACACACTAGGCGACTACCCAAAGTCCATTCAGTTTCATACCAAAGCATTAGAAGTACTTCAACGCATTGGGGACAAAAAAGGGGCAGGGGCGGCTTACGGCAATATCGGTATTGCCTATGCGTCTTCAGGAGAATTTCAAAAAGCAATCGCATCTCACAATCAAGCGTTGCAAATTGCCACTGAGATCGGCGACAAACAAGTCCAAGGCAATGCTTATAGCAATCTTGGCAATGTCTACTCCGCTTTTGGGGATTATCCAAAGGCTATTGAGTACAGCAACAAACTCTTGCAGATTGCCCTGGAGATCGGTGACAAGCGGGGGGAAAGCGGTGTCTACGGCAATCTGGGTACGGCCTATGAAAATCTCAAGCGCTACGATGAAGCGTTGCCCCTTGAACAAAAGGCGATTTCAATTCTCACTGCTATCGGTGCCAAGCAAGAGCTGTACCTGCCGCAATGGGCAATTGCACGGATTCTCGTTGCGCAAGACAAACCAGATTTAGCGATTCTTTTTTACAAAGAAGCCGTGAATACGATTCAATCGACTAAAGATCGAATCAAAGCCCTCGATCCGAATTTGCGAAAGTCTTTTGCTGAGAGTAAATCCCGCGTCTATCGCGATCTTGCTGACTTGTTGCTCAAACAAGGCCGCGTGTTGGAGGCGCAAAAAGTACTCGAATTGCTCAAAGAGCAGGAAACCATTGAATATCTGCGCTCCGCTTCCCAGAAATCAGGGGGCAATGCGCAACTCAGTGACGATGAAAAGAAAATTTGGCAAGACTATCAATCTCTACTCGGTCAAGATCTAGAACTCTATCGGCAACGAGATCAAATTCGTGCCCAAATTCAATTGATTCCAGCGGCTGATCGGGAGCAAAGTGCCGACTATCAGAAGCTCAAGCAAGCCCGCGACGCTGTGCAAGAAAAAATTGATCTGCAAGTCAAGGGATTTGACGTTTTCCTCAAGAAAGCGGCTGCCAGTATTAAATCTCTCGATCCAAGTCGCACAGTTGAAAATCTGCAGGACGATGTGACGAAATATAGCAAGCTCCTGGCCAATGGCAAAGCCGCTTTAATCAGCCCCCTCGTCTTGCCAGATCGTTTAGAACTTATCTTATTGACCCCAAAAGCGAAACCGATTCAGCGCACCGTGAAAGTCACGAAAGCGGAACTCGACAAATTGATTTTGCGGCTGCGACAAAATCTCGCCAACCCAGGTACAGATACCCGCGCCGATCTACGACAACTCTACACCTGGCTGGTCGCACCTTTCGATGCTGAAATCCAACAGCTGGTTCAGGACAAAACAATTAGTACTTTGGTGTTTGCTCCCGACGATAATCTTCGCCTGATTCCGATGTCTGCTTTGCACGATGGCAAACAATATCTGGTCGAAAAATTACCCATTGGTACCGTAGATCGAATTAGTTCTTTAGCGAATACAGCACTTCCCAGTCCTCAAATGCTGGTGATGGGCTTATCGAAAGCGCAGAATAATTTTCCTCCGCTACCATCCGTGCCAGAAGAAGTCAAAAATATTGGCAAACTCTACGATGGCCCTGTGCTGCTCGATGAACGTTTTACGAAAGCGAACATTCAGGAAAATCTAAATAGCGATCAACCTTTTATCCTGCACATGGCTACCCACGGCAGCTTTGGCATCAACAAAGACAATACGTTTATTCTGTTGTTTAACGGGAAACTCAGTCTGGATGATTTGAAAGCCTTAGAACTGCGCAATGTTTCCTTATTGACCCTGAGTGCCTGTGAAACCGCTGCGAGTGATGGGCGTTCAGGTAAAGGATTGGCGGCAGCGGCGGAAGCTTCTGGAGCGCAGAGTGTCTTGGGCAGTTTGTGGAGTGTGAATGATGCTAGCACCTCGCAATTGATGCAGCAGTTCTACACCAACTTGAAATCTGGCCTGGGCAAAGTAGAGTCCCTGCGTCTGGCGCAATTGAGCCTCCTGCGCAGCCAGAGCCAAGTGGGGAGTACAGCAGATCGTGGTGGATTGGGAGTCACTCCCAAAGCTGGAGTGACCTCCGCAGGCAATACCCAGAAAGGTTTCGCGGATCCGTTTTACTGGGCACCGTTCATTTTGATCGGTGACTGGCGTTAGGGACAATTAAGCGCAAAATTGCGGAAGGTGAGGGCAATTCCAATTACGCATCGCCGCTTGGATAGAATGGAAGTGGCTGTGAATCTTGGAACCGATCTTCAAAGCTTGGGTGTTCGCTATGAAAAAGATGTTTGCACCGCTCTTGCTGGCTCTTTGTCTTCTGCCTGCAATGTCAGCCAAAGCCGTCGATGAAGTGTTGACTCTGGATAGTTCTCTGGATCAAGGCGTCTACAGCCGGATTTTTATGGTGGACTCGGTTTATCAGCTCAAAGATAGAGACTACGATCCAAACGACTCCTACTTGGGGCTATTCACCAATTGGTCTTACAATCCCCAGAGCACCAATGCGTTTCAAGTCCGTGCCCGCTACTGTTTGCCTTACCCTGGCAATGCGGATGCTTCGACAGCGCAACTTGTCGGACTTGAGCTACTTGATACGGGTAAAATCCTCGTGGCGATCAAAGCTCCCCTTGGTACCACTTCTGCGGATGTCCAAGTTGTAAGACCTGCTTACTACGAGCCAGGAGGTTATGGCGCGATTGGCCCTTTTATTGGCCGAGGATACTACCGTTCCTACTCGCAATCGACAGCGATCTACCGTCCAGCCGTTTCCTGTGTCACTGGGAATGGTAGTTTTGATCTTTCCCCCATAGCATCGACCCTGGCCACTTTACCGGATAAGACCTTAAAGATCCGTCTACGCTTCGACAATGGTGAGACGAGTACCTGGCAACTTGGTGGTGGTACTGTGCGCGAGTTGAAACGGCTTGCCAGTATTCGCGAAAAAATAATTGCCCCCTAATATCTTCAGATCCATGGCTTCACATAGATTGACGAATTCAACGCAATAGCTATTTCAAACACTTTTTCTTAGTAAAGGAACTTGGCGGACTCATACCGTTTCACCTTTTAATTGAGCGATTTGCTCGCAAGGTGTGTAGAGGGAAACCATGCTGCACCCTTCCCTCAGATCCACTGGATATGGATCAAACTACGCATTATTTCTAGCTTGGTGGGTTGCGATAAATATGGCGAACGGCACCAAAGGGAAGGGGCGAGCCCCTCCCTCTGGACTCCCACCCCGTGGGGGACAGAAGCCTGTCCCCCACACCCCCTTGGCAACTTTAGTGGCTTGATACTTGGTGTTGCTGGGTTGC
>JACMLN010000144.1 GCA_014379585.1 Gloeobacterales cyanobacterium ES-bin-313
AGATTGCTTAGAGAAAATAACCAGTATATTCTCGGAGTAATCCTGAAATATGCTTATGCTAATCTACTGAGAGACTAGTCATTTTCCTCCAGAGGAGTTCTCATGCTTAAGAAATTTGGGATGGCGGCATTGATCAGCTTGCTGATGCCGCTATCTGCCCAGGCAGCAACTTTCAACTTTGACGGTGGTACGGATTTCACGTTCAATGCGGATACCACGACCAGAGCGGGTGTCGGAACCACAGCAGGAGCGCTAAACACCGCCGCCTTTTCGGCAGGCTTCGGTAGCTTCTTTACCAGTGACTACGGTCGCCTAGGTGCCTTAGATGCAGGTCCAGCGAACAACAGTTCCCATGCGAGTGGTTCATCGAGCGCTAGTTCGAGCCAATTCAGCTTTTCTGGTATTGACAAGATCACGGTGAATTTTTCCTACGCATTCGTCGGGAACGCGAATCCTAACGTGGATAAAGTTGACATCTTCTTGTTTGATCCAAATGGCCCTAACGATTCTATTGCGGTCGGAACCCTCTTCTTCACTGGCAACACGGCAAACTCCAATCAGTCGTTCACCCTAACAGGATCAGCACTGAGCACTTTTGTCTCTGGCGCCAATTACCAGTTGCTCTTCCAACTATCGGAAGCACTTGGATCTGGAAATAGTGCTTTCGGTTTCGACAATGTCAGCGTTACTGGTGTGCCCGAGCCGAGTCCGCTGTTTGGACTGCTGGCCATTGGTAGTCTGGTAGGCGGCGCAGTGGCAGTTCGTCGCTGGCGCTCGTCTGGTCTTGAGTCTGCCTAAGCGCGTAACGGAGGAAGCAGCAATATTCAGATCCCTGAGTACTGAGTGAACTTCTCTCACAGAAAAGCCGCTGATTCTTTCGAACAGCGGCTTTTATTTTGTCGAAAACTCTCTACGTTCTTTTTTCTCAGTTCAAGGCATAAGAGCTTTAAACAGGCATCGCAGTAGTTTTGAGCGCGAGGCGATTGAAGACAAGGCGCTCGTTGGCAACATCGATGTGGATCGTATCGCCATCGTTAAAGTCGCCCCGCAGCAACCCTTTCGCCAGGGGATTGCCCAGTTCGTTTTGGATCGCCCGCTTCAGGGGGCGTGCGCCGTAGACAGGGTCATATCCGACATCCACCAAGTAGTCGATAGCTGCATCGGAAAGTTTGAGGACAATTTTGCGCTCAGCGAGGCGCTTCTCAAGGCGCTCCACTTGGATACGCACAATGCCGTGGAGCTGATCGCGCCGCAAGTTGCGGAAGATAATCACTTCGTCAATCCGGTTCAAGAACTCTGGCCGGAAGCGGCTCTGCATCGCGGCCATCACCTGTTCGCGCATTTGATCGTAGAGGGCATCGTCGCCTCCAAGTTCCAAGATCGTGTCCGAGCCGATATTACTGGTCATGATGATCACGACATTCTTGAAATCAATTAAGCGTCCTTGGGAGTCTGTCACCCGGCCATCGTCCAAGATCTGGAGCATGACGTTGAAGACATCGGGGTGGGCTTTCTCAATTTCATCGAACAAGACTACTGAATAGGGTCGTCTGCGTACCGCTTCAGTCAACTGCCCCCCGTCGTCGTAACCGACATAGCCTGGAGGCGCACCGATCAGCCGCGAGACATTGTGCTTTTCCATGTACTCGGACATATCGATGCGGATCATCGCATCTTCGGTATCGAATAAGAAGGCAGCCAAGGCTTTGGCCAGTTCGGTTTTGCCCACACCCGTTGGGCCCAAGAAGATAAAACTGGCAATCGGCTTATTCGGATCTGAAAGTCCAGCCCGCGAGCGTTGAACGGCCTCCGCTACGGCTTGGACGGCTTCGTCTTGGCCGACGACCCGCTTGTGCAATTCATCGCCCAGCAACAATAACTTTTCGCGCTCGCCTGCAACCAATTTACTCACCGGAATTCCCGTCCATTTGGAGATGATTTCGGCGATGTCGTCCTCGGTGACTTCTTCGCGCAGCAACGAACGTCCGCTGGTTTGGGAAGCGGCCAGTTTCGCTTCGGCCTCCCGCAACTGTTTGGAAAGTTCTGATTGCTTGCCGTACTTGAGTTCAGCCGCCCGATTCAAGTCGTAGTCTCGCTCCGCTTGGGCGATCTGGACATTCACTGCCTCGATCTCTTCTTTGATGAGGCGCACTTGATCGATGACATCTTTTTCGGATTGCCATTGGGCGCTTAACTGCGCTTGCTCTTCTTTGAAATCACCGAGTTCTTTGTCGAGACGATCTAAGCGATCCCGCGAGGCGACATCAGATTCTTTGCCAAGAGAAAGCTTTTCCATCTCCAACTGCAGAATCTTACGATCCACTTCGTCTAAAGCTTCCGGTTTTGAAGTGATTTCCATCTTCAGTTTGGCAGCGGCTTCGTCCATCAAGTCGATCGCTTTGTCCGGCAAGAAGCGATCCGCGATGTAGCGAGACGAAAGCACAGCGGCAGCAACGACAGCCCCGTCGGAAATCCGTACCCCGTGGTGAACTTCGTAGCGTTCTTTGAGGCCCCGCAAAATCGAGATCGCATCTTCGACGGAAGGCTGATCGATGTAGACCTGTTGAAAGCGGCGTTCCAAAGCCGCATCTTTTTCGATGTATTTGCGGTATTCATCCAGGGTCGTTGCCCCAATGCAGCGCAATTCGCCACGGGCAAGCATGGGCTTCAGTAAGTTCCCGGCATCCATGGCGCCCTGAGTGGCTCCAGCACCAACCACCGTGTGAATTTCGTCGATAAACAGGACAACTTTGCCTTCCGAACCCGTTACTTCACTGAGTACTGCTTTGAGGCGCTCTTCAAATTCACCGCGATATTTGGAACCAGCGATCAGCGCTCCCATATCTAAAGAGATCAACTGCCGATCCCGCAAAGATTCAGGCACATCGCCACTGACGATGCGTTGGGCGAGGGCTTCGGCGATGGCAGTTTTACCGACACCGGGTTCACCGATCAACACAGGATTGTTCTTGGTACGCCGAGAGAGAATCTGAATGGTTCGACGGATCTCTTCGTCCCGACCGATGACAGGGTCTAACTTGCCCTCTTTGGCCAACTCGGTGAGATCGCGGCCATACTTTTCGAGCGATTCGTACTTGCCTTCGGGATTCTGGCTGGTCACTTTTTGGTTGCCACGCACTTGATCGATGGCAGTTTTGAGTTTCGACTCGTCGATGTTAAATTCTCGGAGCAAAGCTTGGCCAAAACGGACATCTTTGGCAAAGGGCAAGACCAGATGTTCGACTGAAATAAAATCGTCGCCGTACTGCTTACGTAAAGCCTCGGAACGATCAAGAAGCGCATCGAGACTGCGCCCTAAATAAATACTCTGATTGGGACTCGTCAGCTTTGGCTGACGGTTGATGAACTGTTCGGTGCGTTCATTTAATTTTTTTAGGTCAATCCCGGCCTTGGTGAAGATGCTGGCACTCAAACCCCCTTCTTGATCGAGCAGTGCTTTAAAGAGATGCTCACTTTCCAACTGCTGCTGCTTGAACTGTTTGGTGACTTCTTGGGCGCGAACTATCGCATCCCAGGCTTTTTCGGTAAATTTGCTGGGGTCTGTGGGCTGCATGGGCGCTTTCCTCCTGCCATTGCTGCTATTGTAGGCAGTCCGAGGGAGAGGCTGGGGACGGTTTTCCTCCCGACATAGTGGTTATTGCCGCCCAAAAGCGTTGAGGCAGGAGAAGTTACCTCAACGCTTTTGATCTTCCATGGGAGACTGGCTAGGGACTATCAAGGGAATTGCGGTACGACTAGCGCTCCTGCCCTGGAAATTTGGATGTTAGGGGGTAGGAGCCGTTTTTACGCAACCACTGCCTGTGGTGCAGGTTCCGCTACCGTTGTTGACGGAATCAACATTCACTGTGCCGCCTTGGCCTTTGGTGCCGTTAGCTGTAGTGTTCACACCGTAAGCAGTGCCATTGTAGGTACCACTTTTACCACCTGTATAGGCACCTTGACCAGTTTGGGCGTTGTAAGTCCCCTGGCGTTGGTTGTCATAGGTGTTGCCGTTAGCGCCTGTGTAGCTAGTGCTCTTGTTCGTAGCAGCGCCCACGCCAGCTTTATAGCCGGTGGCACGGGTGCTGGTGGAGGAATTACCATTGGGGCCAGTGTAGCTACTCGCGCAGGCTTTTCCGCCGCTCACACCGTAGCGAGCGCCGCTGGCGCAACCAGACTGACCATATTGACCGGAGTTACCACGCACCACAGCGGCTCCATTTTGCGTGTGGCCAGCCCGGAATCCAGCTTGTGCTTGCGGAACAGGAAGAACAACTATGACAGCAGCGAAGGTGCAGGCGGTTAAGAACAAGGATGACAATTTCATTGGATAAATCTCAATTGTTGACTGAGTTCATCATATTTGAAAAAATAAATACTGTACTTCAAGCAAGAGCAAAGTAGAGTTCGGCTTGCCC
>JACMLN010000145.1 GCA_014379585.1 Gloeobacterales cyanobacterium ES-bin-313
TGATCTGCCCAGCATTTTTAGCAGGACAGGTTCGAGGTCGTGCCCATGCACCACATCGGCATCGATCATCATGCCCCCCTCATCGAAAGCCCGCACCGAAAGGAGACGCAGGCGAAGCAAATCTGGCACCTCACCGATAGCCAGATTTGCCGTTTCTACCCTTTGGCGTACATAGATAGCGTGGGAAGCACGGTAGGGACTATAGACGGGCAGATGTTCATAGTTGAGCAGGATCACTGTTTCGCCGACCTCAGCATCGGCAAGGCTGACTCGGCAAGGAAAACCGGGTTTTTGGTCTACAACCTGTAGCACCGCGCCCTTCGTCGCTAGTTCTTTTTCTGGCAGGTCAAATAGGGATGCAAACGGCTCTGCGGGCAGTCCTGAAATCTGAAAACTCATGGGCGCTTCTCCGAAATAGATCCTCATCGTTGCATTGCCAAAACGTGGCTACTACCGGGTTCTTGCGGTCTAATTTTTCATGCTCACTGCCGAATTCTGTATACATCAAGAAGCTCTTTCAGCCCATGCAAAGTTATTCCTGCATGGCAACGCAGTTTGCCGAGCGAGACACAACAGAGGATCGAGCAACTCTCCCTCGTTCAGCTAGAAACGCTTGGCCTAGACCTTTTAGACTTTAAGGGTTTGACAGATCTACACAACTGGCTCGCCCATAATCAATAGAAGCACTTATCTGCCAGTATCAAATTGGTTACAAACAACGCAAATACTAATCCAATAGACAAAAGTTGCTGTAGCCAACTGAGTGGGTCGGAGCAGATACGTGAACTCTCTTGCTACAGTCTGTGCTCAGCAGTGAAAGTGAGAACAATCACCCAGCAGCGACTAAGATAGGCATGTTTGCCCATCTCCAGGTTATTTGCCGTGCCGCGTCGTACTGATATCAAGAAAATTCTGCTAATTGGAGCAGGCCCGATCATTATTGGTCAAGCCTGTGAATTTGATTATTCGGGCACCCAGGCGTGCAAAGCCCTGCGCGAAGAGGGCTACGAAGTGATCTTGATAAATTCCAATCCGGCGACGATCATGACCGATCCGGCCACGGCGGATCGTACCTACATCGAACCTGTGACAGCGGCGATGGTGGAACGGGTGATTGAACGGGAGCGTCCCGATGCCCTCTTGCCGACCATGGGTGGTCAGACAGCTCTGAATGTGACCGTTGAGTTGGCAGAATCAGGGGTCTTGGAGCGCTACGGGGTGGAATTGATCGGTGCGAAGTTGCCCGCGATCAAGAAAGCGGAAGACCGCGAACTCTTTAAACGGGCGATGGAAAAAATTGGCCTCTCGGTACCTCGTTCGGACTTTGCGCGCACTTTAGAAGAAGCACGGCTCGTCGCGGATCAAATCGGATCGTTTCCGCTGATCCTCAGGCCCAGTTTCACCATGGGCGGGACAGGGGGCGGCATTGCCTACAACCGCGAAGAATTTGACCAGATGATCGTCTTGGGGTTGGATGCTTCCCCGACTTCTCAAGTCTTGATCGAAGAATCGGCTCTGGGTTGGAAGGAGTACGAACTCGAAGTGATGCGAGATATGGCCGACAACGTCGTGATTATCTGCTCCATCGAAAACTTTGACCCGATGGGGATTCACACCGGTGACTCG
The DNA here is from genome assembly GCA_014379585.1 of Gloeobacterales cyanobacterium ES-bin-313. Taxonomy (GTDB): domain Bacteria; phylum Cyanobacteriota; class Cyanobacteriia; order Gloeobacterales; family Gloeobacteraceae; genus JACMLN01. Next base: position 1,627 of record JACMLN010000145.1, read on the forward strand.
ATTACCGTTGCCCCTGCCCAAACCCTGACGGATAAAGAATATCAACGTCTCAGAGATGCATCGATCAAAGTGATCCGCGAAATTGGCGTGGAAACCGGTGGCTCCAATATTCAATTCGCTGTCCATCCCAAAGATGGGCGGGTGATCGTCATTGAAATGAACCCCCGCGTTTCCCGCAGTTCTGCTTTGGCTTCGAAGGCAACGGGTTTTCCTATAGCCAAAATTGCCGCGAAACTCGCTGTCGGTTACGCCCTGAGCGAAATCACCAACGAGATTACCAAAAAGACCCCTGCTAGTTTTGAGCCAACCATCGATTACGTCGTGACGAAGATTCCCCGTTGGGCCTTTGAAAAGTTTCCTGGGACGGAGCCTGTGTTGACCACAGCGATGCGCTCGGTGGGGGAAGTAATGGCGATTGGGCGGACTTTTCAGGAATCGCTGCAAAAAGCCCTCCGGGGTCTGGAGATTAAGCGCTTCGGCTTCGGGGCGGATCGAGACGAAAAACTCCCAGATCTTGAAACCCTCAAAGCCCAACTGCGCACCCCCAACCCGGATCGGATTTTCCAGATTCGCCAAGCGATGATGGCCGGAATGAGCGTCAGCGACATTCATAACCTGACCGCCATCGATCCTTGGTTCCTCGACAAGCTTGAGAACTTGGTCGCCTTTGAAAAGCACTATCGCGGTGACATTGACCTGCGCGAAGCCAAACAAATGGGCTATAGCGACACCCAGTTGGCCTACTTGAGCGGCAGCACAGAGCAGGCCGTGCGAGAATCTCGAATCGCCCTCGGAATCGTTCCTGCCTACAAAACTGTCGATACCTGCGCGGCTGAATTTGAGGCATTTACCCCCTACCACTACTCAAGCTACGACCAAGAAAACGAAGTGATTCCCAGTGGCAAGCCCAAAGTGATGATCTTGGGGGGTGGCCCGAACCGCATCGGTCAGGGGATCGAGTTCGATTACTGCTGTTGTCATGCCAGCTTTGCCCTCAGTGCCGATGGCTATGAAACGATCATGGTCAACTCCAACCCCGAAACCGTTTCGACCGACTACGACACCAGCGACCGCCTCTACTTCGAACCCCTCACCCGCGAAGATGTCCTGAATATTGTCGATATCGAAAAACCTGTCGGCGTGATCGTCCAGTTCGGTGGTCAAACGCCGTTGAAACTGGCAGTGCCCCTCGAAAAAGCCGGGGTGCCGATCTGGGGAACTTCGCCGGACTCCATCGATATTGCCGAAGACCGCGAACGCTTCGAGAAACTCCTCAATCAGCTGAATATTCGTCAACCTGCCAACGGTATGGCCCGCACTCCCGCCGAGTCCATCGCCGTTGCCCAACGCGTTGGCTATCCCGTCGTCGTTCGCCCCAGCTATGTCCTCGGTGGACGGGCGATGGAAATTGTCTACAACGATGAAAATCTCAGTCGCTACATGGCGCGTGCTGTGGTTGCCGAACCCGAACACCCGATCTTGATCGACAAATTTTTGGAAGATGCCATCGAAGTGGACGTGGATGCTCTCTGCGATCGCACGGGGCGCGTGGTCATTGGCGGCATCATGGAACACATCGAACAAGCCGGGATTCACTCCGGGGACTCCGCCTGCGTGCTACCGACTCTGACACTGAGTGACGAAGTGCTAGCGACGATTCGGGATTGGACCGCGCAGATGGCTCGTGCCCTCAATGTCATTGGTCTGATGAATGTCCAGTACGCAGTCAAGCAATCGCCCACCGGGGATGAAGTCTACGTCTTAGAAGCGAATCCCCGAGCCTCGCGCACCGTTCCCTTCGTTGCCAAAGCCACCGGGATCCCCCTCGCCCAAGTCGCTGCTCGCCTCATGTCCGGCAAGACACTTGAAGAACTGGGAGTGACGGAAGAAGTGATTCCCAAACACATCGCCGTCAAAGAAGCGGTGCTTCCCTTCGATAAATTCGCTGGCACCGACACGATTCTTGGCCCTGAGATGCGCTCCACAGGAGAAGTCATGGGCATCGACACTGACTTTGGCCGCGCCTACGCCAAAGCACAACTCGGTGCTGGTCAACGCCTTCCCGTCAGCGGAACCCTCTTCGTTTCTGTCACCGAGCGGGACAAAAACCACGTCGTCCCGATTGTGAAACAGATGATCGACCTTGGCTTTCGGGTGATCGCTACCGAGGGCACCCAAAAGTTCTTGCAATCTCAAGGACTTCCCGTCGAAAAAGTACTCAAGATCCACGAAGGCCGTCCCCACATTGCTGACTTAATGAAGAACCACGAAGTCCACCTCGTCTTCAACACCCCTTCAGGTATCGAAGCCCAGACCGATGCCCAAGTGATCCGTCGCACCGCCCTTTCTCAAAAGATTCCATTGATTACGACCCTTGCAGGAGCCAGGGCTGCCGCCGCCGCCATCGCTTCACTCCAACAAGGGCCGCTCAATGTCAGATCTTTGCAGGAATATCACGGACTCCAGTGAAGAAAATACTTGGTGGGTTTCAAAGCTTGCCCATGAAACCGCGACGAAAAGCAATACCTTAGTTCTCGCAACTGACCTGCTGGGTGAAGCTAAAATAGGTTGAAACATTGCCTAGAAGCGAGGTTGGCTGTGACTTTCGTAAAACCTAGCGTTGCGACTTTCTCGCAGCAGCCTTTGCCAACGATGTACGATTTACCCAGCGAGCACCCGGAGGATGCTGGATTGCCGGACGAATTTCATTGGTCACAGGCAGATCTATTGAAGAAGACTTTTCAGCCTGCGACTTACCCAGCAGACAGGGTTTTTTCTGCCGCTGACATGAATCTCTACTACGATCCACAGAATCATGGCTACTATAAACGCCCTGATTGGTTCGGTGTCGTGGATGTACCGCGCAAGATCGATGATGGCCGTATGAGCTACGTGAGATGGCAGGAGCGCCACTCTCCGATTATCGTTGTGGAACTGCTATCACCGGGTACCTCGGAAGAAGACCAAGGTTCAACTTTGCGTGGCCGAACTCCACCCTCAAAGTGGGAAGTGTACGAAAGTATCTTGCGGGTGCCTTACTACGTGCTGTTCGACAAGCCGACGAGCACCTTTCGGATGTTTGAACTACGAGGGACGGCCTATTTAGAGCTTTTCCAAGAGCGGCTATGGATAGAAGAAATTGGGATCGGTTTAGGAGTATGGCAGGGGTCGTACTTAGAAGACGAGCGTCTCTGGTTACGGTGGTACGACGCTGGGGGAAACTGGCTTCCAACACCTGACGAGAAGGCTCAACGGTCAGAGAATCTGGCACGACAGGCGGAAGAGCTAGCACGACAGGCTGAAGAACAGGCGCGACAGGCCGAAGAACAGGCCCGACAGGCTGAAGCGCAAGCACGACAGGCTGAAGCGCAAGCACGACAGGCTGAAGCGCAAGCACAGCAGGCTGAAGAACAGACTCGGCGATCGGAGAATCTGGCACGGCAAGCTGAAGAACGTGCGCAGACTGAACGCGAGGGTCGCTTAGAAGCAGAGCAACGTGCTGCTGTACTCGCGGAGCGACTGAGAGCACTGGGCATCAATCCAGAAGATCTTTAAGCCCACCACCAGTTGTTGAGTAGTTACATCAACTCAAATCCGCTAAACATGCTGCAAATCTGTAACCTTGTGCTTTGAGAACTAAGTAGGAGCAGTACAGTGACTGAGAAAATTTCCTCAGCCAATGCTGAAGGTATCTTTGAACCCTTTCACATCAGCCGCGTCCCTTGGGAGGAGTTTTTCAAGGGTGAGCGCTTTGGAATGCGCTATCAGCACCTCAGTACTTTCGGTGGTGGCTCACAGATCAGCGTGAGCATGGAAGAGTTGCCCCCAGGCAGACAGGCAAATCAAACCCACTATCACCTGCTCGAAGAAGAACATGTCTTTGTTCTCGAAGGTACGCTCACTGTCCATCTCGGTGACAAATCCTTCGAACTTTCTCCTGGATACTATGTTTGCTTTCCAGCGGGTCAGAAAGTCGGTCATGCCATGGTGAATCGCACAGCGGAACCCTGCCGCTACCTCGTCTTTGGCAATCCGCAGCCACATGATGTCGCCGTCTTTACAGATACCGGGCGGGTGGATGTCAAACTCACACGCGAGATCTATCCGCAGTCTTCTGCGGTGGGGTACTGGGAAGGTGTAGAGGATGGCAAGTAAGCTTTGTTCTGCCAGCCCCAAGCTGAAAGCTTTCCTGTGTTAGTCGCTACTTCTTCTTCGCAGCGTTCTTTTGTTGAGGAAACTTCTCCGTCAGAAATTTGCGGAACTTGCCGAGCATCGTTGGTTTCGGTCTAACAGCAAGAGTGACGGGATCATCTTCAAATTCTTTGCGGCGATAACCAAACTCCAAAGGCTCTTTGCTCTTGCGTAGAGAAGCGTGTTGACGAACGGCGCTGACCCGAAGTTTTTCCTCCGAATCGAAGATGGCAGTGTTGACCATATTCGAGGGAACTGCAATGGCTCCTGCTGGTTTCCACTCTGTCTGACCCACAGGCCGTACAAAGATTTCAAAACTTGGTTTGCCGCTCTTTTCGGCTTCTTCGTAGCGCTTCATGGCCTTAAATTCTTCGTCGGGCAGACGGGGCTGGCGGCGCTTCTTTTTACTAGTGCTCGGTTGGGTCGTATTTGCTGGCTTCCCAAAGCCTTTTGTTTCAACGGGTTCAGTCATGATGCCTTCCTAGCTACGTCGTCCTATCTAGCATTATAGAAAACTCCGCGAAACTGAGCTGTTTCGGGGGTGTTGCTGATCTTTCCAGGGGTTGCGGATGAGTCTGTCCTGAAGGGTCAACGGTCTCGAACCATGTCAGTTTGCGATCTTCTGATCGGAGCGACAATTTCAGTCAAAATATTCGTTCCTTTACCAGGGGTGCTTTGCAGAACGCTGCGGGCTTGGGCGCCAACAATTTCGACCCGCTTTAAGTAGCGTTCCAGGGAAAAAATACCGGAGTGGGGACGGCGATCTTGCGCGGTTTGTACGTCGAAACCAGGGCCGTTGTCTTCAACTTCCAACGTGTAGCGGATCACTCGATCTTGCCTGACACAACTAAATTTAATTTCGAGGATGACTTCTTCGGATTCTAGACAAGCGTACTTGATCACATTCCAGGTCAATTCAGAAAGGACTTGGTACAACGTGGCGGCAATGCGCCGATCCCTGGCACTTTCTGCCAACGCAAACGTACTGCGCTCCCAGGTTTTGCCATCGAGTTCCAGGGGGCCATCGAGCCAGCTAAAAGTGTACTGAACTCCTCGCCGATCCAGGCGATCGCAGATCGGTTCGATGGCATCGAAGAAACTCTGCCCCCGCGCAAATTTGTCCTCAGTGCCGTTGCGCAGTACTCGTAATTCGTCCTCGACTTCCTGACAGCGCTCCATGGCTTCGGCTAATCGCCAAGCGTAATTACCAGCTTCTGGTTCGTCCGAAATTTCTAGATCATTGATAATTTCGCGCAGGAGAACTTGGGCATTCATGATGCTCTGCTGGGCTGTGTTGTGGAGTTCGCTGCTAAATTCGGCGCGGTGCTGAGATTCCCAGGCGGCGAGGGCTTGGCGCGAACGCAGTTGGTAGACGCGATTGAGGATCTGGACGAACAATCCTGGTACGGCAGCGCCCAGGACGACAGCGCCCATGACGGGTTGAGAAGGGGAAAGGCTGACGAGGGCTGTGATGAGCAAGGCCAACAGTCCACTACCCAGGGTGATCGGCAGAAGGCGGCCCAAGGAAAAAATGCGTTCTTGATCGAGAATTCGGGTCCAGGCCACCTGATCTTGCAGGGAGCGAATAAAGTTGCCCGCAAGCCAGAGACTTAACATCAACAGGGCTAATAACTGGGGTTCTTCGATTAGAGGAAAAGCGACAAAGGCATCGAGCCAAGTCGAAGCCGAAAATGGATTGCGCAGCAATCCAAGCAGGACAGATCCCCAGGCGGGATGGATGAATGAACTGGTGGACTTTGCCTGGGAAGCGGCGAGGGATTGGTTTTGAATTTGAATAAACAGGTCGCGGGAAACAATGCCCGAACGGGTATCCAAGAGTCCCATAGCGGTGCCGTAGGCCCGCATCGCTTCGTCGGAGCGCTCACTGGTGAGCAATGCATCTGCGTAGGAAACCCAACCAATCGCTTCGCGTTCCGGCAAATTCCATTGTTTGGCGAGGGGAATCTGAATGCGCTCAAAATATTGGCCGTTGGGCAACAAGAGTTGAAGCCCCCAAAGCACAATGGCACTGGCACAAAGACCCATGCCGATGCCTGAGAGAGCCAGACTGAGCCAGTGGCGCACAGAGGGTGCTTGGACAGAGGGAAGTTTGGGAACCGCTTTGGGCGGCGAAGGATTGAGGGTTTTCGCACCGATCACTGGGCGAGGACGCATCAATCGCTTGGAACGCCGCAAGGCCGCCCGCAATCTTGAAGCCACCAAAGGAATCTGCATAGTTTTCTAACGCTACTGAGAGGCAAGAAGTGCTTTGACTTGTTTAACAGAAAACTTGGCAGTTTCTGAGATCTTCTCAGCACTGAGTGTAATGTGCACTTTCGGCATTGCTTCGATCTCCTAATAACTCAACTATGGAAGCTTCGTGGTGAAGGCGTTTTCAATCATCTCCATTATCTGCCCTCTGCGGCTTGGACACAGGTTTCCCTCTGGTGGTAGCAATTCTATTTGCCCTGCGTCGGAGAGCTGGAATGCCCTCGCCTTGAGTTCGACTCTCACCTGAGGGAAGGGCGCAGCATGGTTGGCTCTAATGATTAATTCGCTCAATTTAAAGGCGCAACGGCATAAAACAAATATTCGATAATTGCATCTCGATGGGCCTGCAAACTTTTGTACTGTTGCATTTCTGGGGGCATTTGGCGAAGGGTTTCCAGCAGCCCTGCGGCGAGATCAGCTTGTGCAGCGATTGAAGACAATGGAAAAATGGAAGTACGGATCGTGAACAAAATATTGTTGGCGATTGGAGATAGAGTTTGTCTTTCGATGCGTACCCACAGATGATCTCCGGCATTGGCTGAATCAATTTCAAAGGCTGTAGGTCGATCTGTTGGAGGTAGAAATAAAGCTGGAGAATCGGCCATCGACCAGTTGGCTCGCCACATCGGTTGATTGAGGCGATCGAAGAAACGATTGACTGAGCCTTCTAACTGTTTTTGATAGCCAGGAACAGGGGCATGAATCATCGCCACGGGCAAACCTAACTTTTCAGAAGGTCTCCACCGAGAAGGAAAGCAGACACTGGCGGCGATTAACAGAAAACCACGTTCACTTGGTCGCAATAGGCAAAGATCTTCTTGTACAAGTCGCCCGGCTAGTTCAAGGGGAGGCATGGCATCGAGATCGAAAACTTCTCCAGTGAGGTGGTTTTCAATCGAATGCCTGTGACACCGAAAATGCTCAGGAAACTGATGGATTAGGTACTTCAAGATGGCATCTAGAGTCAACTGCTGTTCAGTTTCACTATCAGGAAGTGCGACGAAAACTTCGGGATAATACTCGACGAGTAATCTCCGTTTCTCTGCGAGATGAGCGTGGTAGTTCTCGTCGATTAAGAACCATTCAGCAAGATCTAAAGGAGCAAGCCCCATGTGCAGTCGCCACTGACCACTGGCAAAGGGAAATGGAATCTTCACTCGGATTTAGTAAATTTGACGAGGATGGCTGTGATGTTGTCGTGGCCCATTTCTTCGAGGGCTTTTTCAATAATTGCTTTTCCGCCCACAGCAATATCCCCGTAAATCAAAGGCCGAAGATCTGCTTGCCAGTACTTTTCGACAAAAGAAAAGTCGCACAGCCCATCCGAACAGAGCAGGATCAAACAATCTTCTGGTAAAACCACGGTTTGTACACTGGGCGCAATCATCTGCATCGAAATGACCCCCAATGCCTGGGTGAGGTTGCCACTCCCGCTCATCTTTTGAATCATGTTTGTGGTTGTCCTCGCCATGCTCACTTCTAAATTGGCAACATCGTCATCGACAGTGAGTTGTTGGCAATGATTTTGATCGACAAGGTAAATCCGACTATCCCCAACATGGGCAATATGGAGAAGTGCTCCCTGGAGACAGTAGGCGACGACTGTCGTGCCCATTTGCCGATAGGAAGTGCGTCCCTGCTTTTGATTTGTTTCAAGCAAAAGCTGATTTGCCCTGCGAATGGCTTGATCCAAATGCTGACGGATCTGGGTCGGCGTTGGTTGCGTGAGATCTAAGGATTTAAGATCTTGCTCTAGGCTGGCTAGGGCCATCGCGCTGGCAATTTCGCCGCCATCGTGCCCCCCCATGCCATCGCAAATGATCCCATAGCTGCCCTGTTGCTGGTCGAAGCTATAGTTGTCCTCGTTGCCTTTGCGGCGGCCAGGGTGGGTGCCTCCAAAGACAGTGGGTTGACGGGTTGTCGAAATCGCAATCACGAGGTTTTCAAGGGCTTCGAGCAGGGTGTAGGCACTATTGAATTTATCGGTAGCGAGATCCTGCAGGATGCTTTCGAGGGCAGGTTCAAGGGGCTGTAACTGAGAAAGCCACGCAACCCCTAACTGACGTAGAGGCGGCACTTCTGCATCGCTGTACAAGTAGAACAGGCGAACGTGCCAGCCTAGCACCCCGATATTTTCTGGCGAGAGCAAAGAATGGGCTGCTTTTTCCTGAATACAAGGATCCCAAAGGCGAACAATCTGAATCAACCAGCCCAGTTGTTTGAGTAGATCTGCCTGTGACCAAGCATTGACCATCGTTGGCCAAGGAAAACCGTTGACATCGATGGGTCCACGATCCAAGAGAACTGTCGGTTCCTCCGCCCCTGGCAGATTAATGCTCGTATAGACTTCTGGTATTGCCCAGCGAAACAAGTTAAGGCGTTGATAAGGTCGCGCCATGGCTGGCATTGCGCCCAGAGGGGTGACAGGTAACTCCGGATGGAGATCTTCGACGATGGGTGGCTGTGTTCCGAGCAGGCGATACCTTCCAGCGAGAACTTCGCCGCCAAGTGGACAGTGCCCCGTCACCAAATAGTACATCTTTTTACTCTTCTATCTCGAAGCGGAAACTGACTTTGCCGCCTTTGCCGAGGGCAATGGTATCACCGGGTTGAAGGCGCTTGCGCCAACGGGTTCCAGCTTTGATCGGCTCATCGTTCAAGAAGGTGCCATTGCTACTCCCCGCATCTTCCAGATAAAACGCCTCATCGTCCACATTGTGAATCAGCGCATGAATCCGAGAGACGATCTCAGAACCAGCGAAGCGCATGACATCGATATCGGGTGGAATTTCGTCGTTGGGTTTGCCAAGAAAAACCAGATTTTTGCCGATCGGCAATTCAACGCGTTCTTGGCTACCAAGATGCACAAGAGTGGCTTGGGCGATCTGAAGACGGGTACCAGGAACAGGGGACATCTTTTGAGGTTCCATACGCGGTGGTGGGGTATTGGTAGTTGGAGCGGACGGCCTAGGTGGAGGGGCTTCAGCAACAGGTACTTTTTCAACAATAGGTACTTTGACTGCTTCGGGTGGTGCTTTTTCGGCGGCGGCAACCACAGGAGTTTTATCAACTACAGGTTCAGGCGCGACGACGGGCGCTTTGGCAACTACAGGTTCAGGCGCGACTATAGGAGCTTTGGCAACTACAGGTTCAGGCGCGACTACAGGAGCTTTGACGGCCACAGGTTCAGGGACGACTTCGGGAGCTTTGGCAACTACAGGTTCAGGAGTAATAGCTGGAACTTTGGCGACAACAGGTTCAGGGGTGGCTGGGGCTCGCGTTTGCGCAACTCCACACTCGACGCAGTACTGGCTGGAGAGGGGATTCGTTGTCCCACAATTGTGGCAGGGAGCACCGACTTTGGCGCCACAGCTCTGGCAGTTGATGACGGTATCAGGGTTGTTATGTTGGCACTGGGGACAAACGTTGATCATGGTTCGCCTTCTACATTAATTCTGGGTTGGCAAGACGGGTCGAAGAATCGGTGGGTCGTTCTGAACTGAAGCGGGGGCGGCTTTCAGTCCACCACCTGCTAAGGGCTTCTTCGGTGCTTGGCTGATCGGCTTTGCTCCTGGTTTTTGCGCGGGTGGAGTGGTCGGAATGCTTGTCTGTGCGGGTACGGAAGGGGGAGGTGTCGGATCATAGGTTTCGACAGTGATCTGACGATCCGTGTCACTCTGAATTGCTCCTGTGATGCTCTTGTTGCTTGCTTTCAACGTGAAGGTATCCTTCGTGATCTGTCGATAGGGTGGCAGACTGAGGCTCCCCCGCAGTTGTGCTTGTTTGCCGTACCCAGGAATTTCAACCGTAACCCCCTTGCCTTGAACCTCCCAAGCAAGATTAACTGGCTCGCCTGGGCTTGTCAGCGTTTTGATTGCCAATGTTACCTTTGTCGGTGCCTTTTGACCATTTAGGCTAAAAAAGAGAATTTTAGGGGGTGGAATCGGCGCTACTTTCTTCGGATTGATTTTGACAGCGCGAGCCATCTTGACGGGAGTGACTTTCGTCAAATCATTTTTGTCCTGCAGCTCAAGGGTAAATTTATACGTTCCTGGTTTGCTGATGCCGGTGGGGTAGTTGGCGCAGGCAAATGATTTGGTCTCGTCAAGCCCGCAACCATCAGGGAAGGTGCCGTTTTTAATACTCGTTTCCGGAGAATTTGCAGGAAAAACTTGATCTTTTACATTCGGCAAAGGCTGGTCATCTGCGCCGGCGGCATGGAGTTTAATCTGCTGCAATTGATCGGCGTGGGTGACAGTGAATCTCAGGGTGATCTTCGAGGCGTTATCCGCGCTGTAAGGGAGACCGACTGGCTCGAAGACCGTGACCACCGGTGGTGGTATGGGTGGTGCGGGCTTATAGAAAATTAAATACAGCAAATAGCCGAGGGCGGCCAGCAACCCCAAAACCCCAAGAATGAGGAGGAGTAACTGCCACAGGGGGCGCGGGAGCCATTCGAGGATACCCTTAGGGCGTTCCTTGGGAAGGGGCAAACCCCGTGCATCTTCGAGATCGACTTGAAAGTTAAACAGCAGGCTGGCTCCCCAGAGCGGGCGTTGCCACCAGTTCTTCGGCTTCACCGTCAACTCAACAGCAGTGGATTTGCCAGGGAGTAGACGAATTTTGGCGGGTTCGCAGGTGTATTCGCAGCCTTCTTCTTCGTCGCAACTTTTGGCGCTGATCGCCAACTCTCGAATCGAATTGCCCGGATTGTAGAATTTGATAGCGTAGCGGCCTTGACTGCGAGAGACTTTGCCCAGCAAGATCTCCATCTCAACTTGCAAGTCGTGGATGGCAGGCACGGTGAGATAGACCAAATCGAGCATACTCAGAGCTGGCTGGTTCGATGAAATAATCTGAATGGTTGGCGAATAGCTCCCCGCCAATGTAAATGCCGGTGGCCTGAAGGTTAGGGAGATCGTGCCTTGTTCGTTGGGATTGAGGTTGAGGCACTCGCTGCTTTCGATCATGCCAGGGCCGTTGAGGGCGGGCCCTGAATACTTAACAGCAAACCAAGTCTCGTCGAGATCTGAGCATTCCAAACGAAAGCGATCGACGCGGTCAGAACGATTGCTCACCGTAATTGAAAGGGGTACTGCTTGCACCTGCCCTGGTTGCCCCGGAACCGGTTTGAGCACTAAGGGCTGCATGGGCGTGGTCTTGGGCTTGAGGGCGAAGGTGGGATCGCTGATCCGTACTCCAGTATTGGTGAGTGGCAGAAGAATAAGCTGCCGCTGTCTTTGGATCGGGGTGTCTTCGGGATAGTGCTCTGGCGCATCGACGACGAGGACGTACTCGTAGGTCGCCGGAAAAGCTTGAATGGGAATCTTAAAGGCGAACTTTACCTCTGTGCTCTGTTGTGGATCGAGGGCGAGGCGTTGCCGTGGTGCATCACACCATTGGCGCAGATCCCGTGCAGATTCGTCGATAAAAATATCAATTACGGCACTTTGCGACCCCTGATTGCTGACAGTCACGAAAAGATCCACCTCCGTCCCCGGTGTGCCCGTCTGGGGGCCGGGAGGATTGACGATCAAGATCAGGGGGGAGGGTTTTGGTGCTTGCATCTACTTCGTGACCACGCGCTTCATCGCTAATTCTTGGGTGTCCCCGCTCACCTCGAACAGACCTTGATCGTCGATTCCCAACTCCACAGTATTGATCGTTGAGGATCGCTCATCAATGATTTGGCCTTGCTTATTATCGCGGCGACCATCGGCGGTCAGTGTCCAAAGCGTGACTTTGTGATCACCGCCACCACTTAAGAGTTGGCTCCCATCTTCGCTCAAGAACACGGTGTTGACGCTGTCTTTGGCGGGTGGTTCAGAGCCAGCTGGCCCCGACCAACTCGGTGAACTTGGGTACCAACTGTCCAGCATTGGGCACGCCACATTGATCGGTGCTACCCCATCGCCCGCGACTGTAGAGGCTGGGATGGTTTCGGCAGTGGGTTTACACTTGCCAAGATCCCAGATCGTAATTTGCCCCTGAGAACTCCCAACCACCAAGCGATTGTGCCAGAGTGCTACGCCAGAAATGATATCTCCTGATCCCCCTTGGATCCCGCTCAGGCGTTGCGGGCGCGCCTCAAGATTGCCGAGATCCCAAAGGATGATCTGATTGTTCTGACCGACACTCACTAGCTTCTGATCGGTAAGTGCGATGGATCGCACCGCAAATTTGAAGGTATCGTTCAGCTTGAACGCGTGATCGCGTGTTGGCACATCCGTGGAGCTGTCACCAAGTTTCCACCGGATCACTAAGCCGCTGCCGTGGGCGCTATAGAGGTAGTCGCCGCTGCGCGAAAAGACCAAATCAAAAGTGGTGTCGCCCTTTTGGTAAAACTCTTTGGATCCCTCGTAGGGTTTTGTATCGATATTCCAAAGTCGAATCAGGCCGTTATTCAGTCCGGCTGCGACTTGATTCCTTTGGGCTGAGAAGCGCAGCGCCCGAACAGCATCCCCCGCATCCAGGACAAAGGGCTTATCTTGAAGGGTCAAAGTGGTGCTGCCCACCGACCAAACACGGATCGAATGGTCTTGACTGGCACTCAACACCGTATGGTTGCCTTGGCGAATGCGCACCGCATTGACGCTACTTTTTTGCACTTCCGCAAGATTTGAAAAGCGCGGGAAGAAATAAATCAGCGCCAAGAGCAAGAGCAGGAGCGCCAACTGCATCCAGACTGGAATGATCGGCAAAAGGCGCAGTTCTAGAGCGATGGTAGCGGGTTCAGCATTGCCAAGGCGCTGATCTGGGAGGTTGGCGGCGGCTTCAAAGTTGAGGTTCTGGCCGATGCCGATCCAGGGACGGGATTTTTGGGCAGTGAGCGAGAAGGTGGCTGTGTTGCCTAAGTCGAGGTCTGCTTGTGGGGGGGTAAGGGCAAAATTGCACTTTGGCTGGTCTTTGCCTTGGACTTGCAAGCTCACTGTTTGGCGCAAATTGCTGCAATTTTTGAGGAAGAGCGCATATTCTACGGGGTTTTGCTCAAAGTTAGGCCACCAGAATCCGCCTTTGGCTGGCATACTTTGTTTTGGCTCTGGACAGCCAAATTCAACAAAGCCAATTGGCAGGACTTCGAGACTTCCTTCTGCTCTGCCGGGTTGACCGACTTGGGGTTTCGCCTCTACGGCAAACGGATAGAGCTGACTGGGCGCTTGTTTGACAATCGGAGGCTGGCATTGAAAAGTTGTCTCTGATTGATCGCCAGGTTTTACGATCAGCCGTCTTTCTGGACCACCGACGATCCAGGATTGGGGCATATTCAAAAAATTAAGAATGACATCTGCCGACTGTTGGCCGGTATTGCGCACACGCACTGGGATATCGACGATCTCGCGGGGATTGACTTGAAATTGACGTACAGGCAACTCAACGATTAACTGCCCGTACCCTTTTCCTTGGCCAATTCTGAGCCGCAGCACGGATCGGTGCTGGTCTTTAATTTGCGGTGAAAAAATGCGGATTGTGGCGCTGATCATGCCGACAAATCCAAGCAGAGGAGAATCGATCACCGCCACCGTAAACTTCGTCTGACTCCCCGGTGGCTTGAGGGTCGAAATCTCTGGATCGAGCTTGTACCACTTCAAGTTTTGATTTGCCCCTGCCGCCAAAATTTCCATCTGGAACTGAGCAGGGACATTCCCTTGGTTGATCACCGTCACTTCAAACGTCACGGGGGAACCACCTGGGAGATATTCAATCTCCTGCTCAGAGATCACAGCACTGATGGCACGCTTTTCCATGGGGTTGCAGAGATTTATAGGGCGATTTTACCTCTGAACTAGCGTCCTCTTTCTAGGAATGATCGGATCGTCGTGTAGATCCGATCGAAGCTCCGAGAGAGATTCTCTTGAAAAAAGTTGCCAGCGCGCGCTTTCATCAGTTGGGCTTCTTGACTTGAACGGGTCTGGGGCAGATTGCCGAAGGCTTGATTCGCCTGCTGCATTCCCGGAACTTGGGGAGCGTTGGGCATTGGAGGCATCCCTGGAATATTGGGCAGCGTTGGGGCGACACCGGGCCGTTGAGGAGGGGTTTGGGCGGCAGGTTGACCAGGTCGCGCTGGGGGTTGACCGGGACGCTGGGGTGCGCCAGCGGGTTGGCCGGGGCGCGCTGGGGGTTGGCCGGGACGCTGAGGAACCCCTGCTTGCGGGGGTTGACCAGGGCGTGCGGGGGGTTGACCAGGGCGTGCCGGGGGACGGCCTTTGCTTGGATCGATGGCACTACCGCCATGTTTCGAATTTTGCAGCCTTTCCCAGGTGCCCCCAAAAAAAGTCCCTTTCACCCAATAGACCAGCGAATCAAGTTTGAGTAAGTCCGAAAAGAAGTTTCTAGACATTTTCTGCTCCTTGTGGTGCGTAGGGCTCTAGGGACACCCTGCCCTGGATATTATACGCAGTTCCCTTTGACCCACTTGAGAATCCCGACAAAACGTGAGGAATCTGTAGTTTTACTGTCAAGCCTGAGGTGGCGACTGTAGGCCAAAAAGCTGACGGCGGCGCCAAGCATAGTTCAAGATATTGACCCCGAATTCTTGAGCAGTTCGGATTGCAAGGCGGGTCAAACTCATCGCTTCATCAAGTCCCCAACCCGAACCGAGGTCCCCAATCACCATTACTAGGCCACCGCCACACAGGACACGTAAGGGCTGTTGGTTCAACACAGGTAATGCCGCAAATAAGAACGGCGCA
>JACMLN010000146.1 GCA_014379585.1 Gloeobacterales cyanobacterium ES-bin-313
AT
Organism: Gloeobacterales cyanobacterium ES-bin-313; assembly: GCA_014379585.1. Taxonomy (GTDB): domain Bacteria; phylum Cyanobacteriota; class Cyanobacteriia; order Gloeobacterales; family Gloeobacteraceae; genus JACMLN01. The sequence continues at coordinate 3 of JACMLN010000146.1, forward strand.
CAATCCCAATGGGAAAGCCGTGGGGCTGAACTGTCGGTAGAACAACTTCTGATTGGATGGCAACAACTGCGTACCAACCAGACGCTTTTTTGACAATCCGCACTTGCTTAACAGTAAACCCTTCGGGAATCGGGCGATGCATAACTATCCGTACATATTTGAAGTGCGGTAGCTTAATCACCCCAAACCCAATCGGGTTTGTCTTAAATTGCGGAAAGCAGAATGACTTGAGCCTTTTCTTGAATCTTGGGAATCCTCCACCGCGTTTTTGCATATTCACAAATGCTCCGTCTACTTGACGAAGAATTTGCTGTAGGACTTGGGCATCGACTATCTTCAACTCAGGATGAGTCTTCTTGGCGCTTGTTAAAGCCGCAGACTGTTTGTGTAAGTCTGGATAAGGCGCATCAACAGGAATGATATATTCGTGTTTGAGGCTACAGGCATGGATGCGACATTTGCGCGAGGCGATCCAATCCCTTCTCTCAGCAAGCGCGTAGTTATAAACGCGCTTGCAGACATCTAACCAATCGAGCATTTCTGCTTGTTGGTCGGCAGTGGGATAAAGACGGTACTCGAAGTTCATCGTTGCCATTTCTCTATTTTACACGAACAAGCGTCCACATGGCAACTTCAGAGGTGATGCAACAATGTCGCTTTCATCCTCGCCTCTCGTGGGCGAGGTACTCCCGCACCCTTATAATAGAGTTAGGTCACGCAATGGAAACTGCCATGGGATTTTTCGATTCTGACATCGTTCAAAAAGAGGCGCGAGACTTCTTTGAGGAATATCAGAACTTGATGCGCGTCGGCAGCGACTACGGCAAATTTGATCGCGCGGGCAAACAGATCTTCATTGAAAAAATGGAAGAATTGCTTGACCGCCAACGGATTATGCTCAAGCGCATGGAGTTGTCTGACGACTTCATGGCCCAAATGGCTATGCAGCAAATGAAAGATCAGTTGGGTGGGTTCGGTATGACTCCTCAGCAGATGTTCAATCAGATGGAATCGACCCTCGAAGTGATGAAGGCGCAGGTACACGACTAGAATGCGCAAGCTCACCAAGGGCCAGCAGGCGGTGCTGGAAGTGCTAGAGCGTGGCTCACGCCCACTCTCCGCCCAAGAAATTTTCTTAGAACTGCGGGGCACGGAGCAAGAAATTGGTTTGGCGACTGTCTATCGATCTCTTGAAACCCTACAAACTGGTGGCCGGCTTCAAGCCATCGATGTCGGCGACAACCAATCCCACTATTTAATTGGCAAAGAACGCCACGGCAGACACCACTTGATCTGTCTTGTCTGCAAGCGAGTCGTTCCCCTCGATCACTGTCCCGTGGGGGATCTTGAAACTCACCTAGCCGACGATCATCAGTTTCAGATTGCCTACCACGTCCTCGATTTTTATGGCACCTGTACGGACTGCCACACCCTCGCCAAGGCACTTTAATCATGTCTAAACCGATAGCCATCGTCTGGCATCGCCGTGATCTGCGCGTTCATGACAACCCAGCGCTTCATCAGGCTGTAAGTGCTGGACATACAGTCTTGGGATTATTCATTGTCGATACCGAAGCACTTTGCCATCGAGACATGGCTCCTGCCCGCGTCTACTACCTGCGCGAATCGGTGAACGAACTGCAGTTCGCTTATCAAAAGTTGGGTGGAAGACTTTCCATTCGGCAGGGCAATCCGGTGGAAGTGCTGAAAAGCTTAGTGGAAGAAGTGGGTGCTTCCGCGCTCTTTTTCAACGACGACATCGAACCCGACACCCGCAAACGGGATGACGAAGTGCTTCAAGCCCTAAAGATTCCCGTTCATCTCTGCGCGGATCTCCTGCTTCACCCACCGCAAACAGTTCTGACCCAAGGCGGGCAACCCTACAGCGTCTACACCCCGTTCTGGCGCAATTGGTCAGTGCGGGTGAAGCCGAAGCCTGCGGTGAAACCTGATCGCCTCGTCTCTCCCGATCACCCCCTGGGTCACTTTCCAGAGCTTGTCGATTTAGGGTTTCACTTTTCGCCAAATCTGCTGGTTGTTCCCGGCGAAGCTGCGGCTCGTAAGCAGTTGGCGGATTTCTGTACCCAGTCCATTTATGACTACGACGACCGCCGAGATGCGCCTGCCCTTCCAGGCACTTCTTTGCTGAGTGCGGCGCTCAATTTCGGCACTGTCGGTATCCGGGAAGTCTGGCAATCTACCCAGCAGGCATGGCAAGCAGCCACCCACGAAGACCAACGCCGCAACTTGACGGTTTGGCAGCAGGAACTTGGCTGGCGCGAATTTTATAAGTACGTTTTATTTCACTTTCCCCGTTTGGCAGAACAACCGTTCCGCCCCCAGTTTGCCGAATTTGTCTGGGATGAAGATCAAGAGCGCTTCGAGCGCTGGTGCAGAGGGGAGACGGGCTATCCCCTCGTCGATGCAGCGATGCGCCAATTAAATACGGTTTCCTGGATGCACAACCGTCTACGCATGGTCGTGGCCAGCTTCTTGACCAAAGATCTGCTGATCAATTGGCAGTGGGGCGAACGCTACTTTATGCAAAAGCTTGTAGACGGTGACCTCTCCGCCAACAATGGTGGCTGGCAGTGGGCGGCCTCTGTGGGTACCGATCCGAAACCCTTGAGAATATTCAATCCTTCTACCCAGGCGCAGCGCTACGACACGCAGGCTCATTTTATTCGCAAGTGGGTCAGTGAACTTAAAGACGTGGATACTCGTTCTTTATTAGACGTTGAACGCTTCTTACCACTAGAACGTGCCCGATTTGGTTACCCTGTCCCCATGGTCGATCACAAAGAGCAGCAGCAGATCTTCAAAGAACGCTACCGTCAAGTGCCGAAGCGTTCAGACTTTGAGCAGTCCAGCAGCGATTGAGCCGAGAATTGCGCCGCCGAACAGAAGTCGATACCAAACAAAAACCCAGGTGCTGCTTTTTTGGAGGTAGCCCATCAACCAGGCAATGGAAACATAGGAAAACACAAATGCAGAGATGGTTCCAACTGCAACGAGACTAAAATCGATTTTGCCAAGCGCTTCTTTAAAAAACTCGTACAGGGTCGCAATTGTCAGAGCAGGGATACCGAGCAAAAAGGAAAAGCGAGCAGCCGTGCGGCGCTCCAAGCCAAGAAATAGCCCTGCTGTTAGAGTCGAACCGGAGCGCGAAGCCCCTGGGACGAGAGCGATTGCCTGCCCCAAACCCATCAGAATGCCATCTAGTCCCCTCAGGCTCTCGAAACCACGCTTATTAGTGCCAATCTTTTCGGCAATGCCTAATAAGATTGCCATTGCAATCGATGTACAGGCGATGGTCGTCAAGCTATTGATCTGTGAATCATCCTGATTCAAGACTTTTTTTAGTAAAAACCCACCGATCAAAATGGGCAGTGTTCCCAAGGTAATGCCGATCAAGATCTGCCACTCTTCTCGCCGCCAGTCTTTTTGTTGGATCGCCTGCAACCCACCGGAGAGAATCTGCAAAATGTCTTTCCAGAAGTAGATCACAACGGCAACGACGCTGCCAAATTGGATCGTCGCCAAAAACGGCTTGGAACTGACTGCCTCCCAGCCCAGAACCTTCGTAAATACCTGAAGATGCGCTGTACTGCTGATCGGCAGAAACTCAGTGATCCCTTGGACAAGTCCGAGGACTACTGCTTGAAAATAATTCTCTGCTGCCATTTTTCCTCAGTGCGAAGGGCCTATCTGAAGCATACAAGTTCAGCGCTCCCCAATGTCACCGAGTAAACCCCGTTTCGGGCCATGAATCGGATCTTCGACGATGATCGTCTGCTCTCGATTCGGGCCTACAGAGACGAGGGCAATCGGTACGCCCATCTGCTTCGCCAAAAATTCGAGGTAGGTGCGGGCTTTATTGGGCAATTCGTCGAGAGTACGGCAATCCCCTGTCGGTTGGAGCCAGCCAGGACATTCCTCGTAGATCGGTTCGCAGCAGCCAAATAGGTGGGCATCGCTTGGAAATTCTTCGATACGCTTGTCGCCAACTTTGTAACCGACGCAGACTTTGATCGTGTCGAGTTCGTCCAACACGTCGAGCTTCGTGATCGCGACACAGTCGAGACCGTTGATCCGCACGGCGTAGCGCCCAATCACGGCATCGAACCAGCCACAGCGCCGTGGCCGCCCTGTGGTGGTGCCAAACTCAGCCCCTTTCTCGCCCAAGTGTTGACCAATTTCTTCTTTTAACTCAGTTGGGAATGGCCCTTCGCCGACGCGTGTCGTATAAGCCTTCGCCACTCCGATCACCCGGTCGATGATCGTCGGTCCCACCCCTGCGCCCACACAGGCACCCCCGGCCACTGGATTTGAACTGGTGACGTAGGGATAGGTGCCGTGATCCAAGTCGAGCAGTGTGCCCTGGGCACCTTCAAACAAGATATTTTTGCGGGTGCGCACAGCCTTGTCGATCAGCAGTGACGCATCAAGGACGTGGGGTCGCAGTTGATCTGCGTAGTCCAAATACTGAGCAATAACTTGGTCTACATCCAGCGGTGGCAGTTCGTAGAGGCGCTCAAGCAGGACATTTTTAAGCGGAATCACCCACTGCAACTTTTCGCGCAGGGTATCAGGGTGCATCAAATCGAGGATCCGAATTCCGGTTCGGTCGGATTTATCTGCATAGGTCGGGCCGATGCCTCTCCCGGTCGTCCCGATCCGGTTTTTGCCCCGACGCTCCTCTTCGGCAATATCGATCAGCCGATGGTAGGGCATAGTCACATGGGCAGTTTCAGCGATAAACAGATTCGCCGTCGAAATCTTCAGTGCATGGAGTCTGCCGATCTCTTCAAGCAGCACTGCTGGGTCGATTACAGTTCCCGCCGCAATCACACAGAGAGTCTCAGGGTACAAAATCCCTGAAGGAATGAGATGTAGCTTAAAAGTCTGTTCGCCCACACAAACGGTGTGCCCAGCATTCACTCCACCTTGGTAGCGCACTACCACATCTGCAGACGCACTCAACAGATCGGTGATTTTTCCTTTTCCTTCGTCGCCCCACTGGGCACCGACGACAATAACATTCGCCAAGGAATTTCAAGCCTAACGGTATAACAAGCCATCAATCCTAAAGCAAAAACTTCGCTCGTGTCAATCTAGACAGTAAAAAACCCGGAATCGCGCGCCTACCTAGAGCATCCCTTAGTGCTGCTACCTTCCGGTCCTGACACGGTTCGGGCGTCTAAGTCGCACGGACCCAGGCTTACCAACGATTATAGCAGGGTTGATGGGCTAATCATGGAAATTCGGTATCTCGCCAATCCAAAAAAAAGGCACGTCTTCACGTGCCTCTCTTTGCTAAAGATGTTTTTCAAACGGGCGTTGGTACCCATTTCTCCAATGGAAGGGGACAGTCAAATTGAAAATGCAAAAGCCCCAATTTTGTTCACATGATTGCTCCCATTCTTATCCAGAACCTTGATGGAATTCTTGATCAATCAGCATCAAGATTATTCCCAGTTGAAAATGGTTGGAACGCTCAAAAAACGTGTTGGGGCTTTTGCCGCTTGATTGCAAGTTGTCGTGAATGTTTCTACGAAGATGCTCCTCGATGAGGCACTAACGCCAATTTTTTGGTTCGAGAAAACGGTCAAGCTGGAAATGCAAAAACCCCAGATTTGTCTTCAGGATTGTTCCCGATGTATTTAAGAACTTTGATGGAATTTCTGATCAATCAGCATCAGGATCATTCCCAGTCGAAAACGGTTGGAACGCTCAAAAAACGAATTGGGGCTTTTACCGTTAAATTACAGGTAGCGCTTCTAGGCAGGTTTTCAGCTTCAAGTGGGATTTGTTTGGCGAATTCAAAATCGCTTACTTGGCTGTCTAAATAGCGGGTCAACGGAATAACTCGCGACTCCTTAAATATAGACTAGAAGTTTAAGAGCAGGTTATTCCGTTGACATTAGTTTACAACTTGGTTCCACACTGGGGACAGAAGAAATTGGCGGAAGTATTCTTTGTGCCGCAACTTGGACAGTACAGGAGTTCAAGGGTTTCCAACCGCTTCGGAATGGGGAGACCAACCATCTGATAGTTTGCTTTGCCGGGAGGAACCATCGGATAGCAGTTCGCTTCACGGACGACATGAATATCGCAGATCACTGGGCCTTCATTGGCCATGAGGTTTTCGATACCTGCTTTCAGTTGATCAGGGTGATCGATCACCATGCCTTGTGCCCCGTATCCTTCGGCAATTTTGACGAAGTTCGGCATCGAAGGCTCCATGTTGGAGTGGGAGAAGCGGCGGTCGTAGAAAAATTCTTGCCATTGGCGCACCATGCCCTGCCAACCGTTGTTGATAATCGCTGTTTTCACTGGCAGGTTGTACTGGACGGCGGTGCCAATCTCTTGGATGTTCATCTGGAAACTGGCGTCTCCTGAGAGGCAGACGACATCCTCTTCGGGCAAAGCGACCTGCACCCCTAAAGCAGCAGGGAAGCCATAGCCCATGGTGCCCAGCCCCCCGGAGGTGATCCATTGCCTGGGGCCATTTTTCAGGAATTGCGCTGCCCACATTTGATGCTGGCCAACGTCGGTGGTGTAGTAGGCATCCCGTGCCTGTTCGCAGAAGGCGACCATCACTTCTTGGGGGTAGATGCGATGGGCTTCGCTGGGCACTTCCAGGGGATAGTCGGCGCGCCACCGCTCGATGCGTTCGAGCCATTCTTTGGAGCGGGGCTGAAATTCGACGATGCGCTTGATCAGTTCTTCAAGGACGAGGCGGACATCACCGACGATCGGTACTTCAGGACCACGATTCTTGCCGACTTCAGCCGGGTCAATATCGATGTGGATTACTTTAGCGCGGGCAGCAAAATCGTCCAGTTTGCCCGTCACGCGGTCGTCGAAGCGGGCACCGACGGCAATCAACAGATCGCATTCACTTACAGAAAAGTTGGCGTAGGCCGTACCGTGCATCCCCAACATGCCAAGGGCAAGCGGATGATCTTCGGGGAAAATGCCTTTACCCAAAAGCGTTGTCGTGACTGGAATAAGACATTGTTCAGCCAGTTGCAAGAGTTCGGCGTAAGCCCCCGCTGCAATCGCCCCACCACCGACGTAGAGTAAAGGCCGATCCGCTTCGAGGATGAGCTTGGCTGCCAGAGCAATTTGGCGCGGGTTGCCCTTCATCGTCGGTCGATAGCCAGGAAGTTGAACCGTAGTGACAGGTTCGTACTCGAATTCTTCTTGGGCTACGTCCTTCGGCAAGTCGATCAATACAGGGCCAGGTCGTCCCGTACCCGCAATATGAAATGCTTCGGCAAAGATCTGACTGATCATGGCCGTGTCTCGCACCATGTAGGAGTGCTTGACGATCGGTCGCGTGATCCCCAGAATGTCCGCTTCTTGAAAAGCATCAGTACCAATCGATTTGCGGGGTACTTGACCCGTCAGCACCACCATCGGGATCGAGTCCATCTGGGCTGTAGCGATCCCCGTGACCAAATTGGTTGCCCCCGGCCCAGAAGTGGCAATACAGACCCCGACCTTGCCCGTGGCACGGGCGTAGCCGTCGGCGGCGTGGGAGGCTCCCTGTTCGTGGCGGGTGAGAAAGTGTTCTAGTTTGCCTTCGGATTCGGCCTTATAGATCTCGTCGTACACTGGCAGAATTGCTCCGCCGGGATAGCCAAAGATGTGTTTGACACCTTGTTGACAAAGACTATCAACGATTGCATAGGCTCCAGTTGTTCGCATAGAGATATCCTGTATCCAAAATCACTATTCCCGTAGAAACTTAGTTTAGTCAGCAGTGGGAGCGTTGTCCAGTGAGATCTAGCTTGCCCAAACAGAAACTTCACCTATGAACACCCCAGAGATTCGGGGAACAACTCGCCTACTCGGTCTGATTGGTGATCCCGTCACCCATTCGTTTTCACCTACCATGCACAATGCTGCCCTTGTTGCGTTGGGACTCGATGCCGTGTACGTTCCGCTAGAAGTTCATCCTGAAAATCTAGAAGCGGCGGTACGAGGTTTACAAGCCTGTGGCTGGTGGGGGTTTAACGTCACCATTCCCCATAAGCAAGCGATTGTGCCTTTTCTAGATCGCCTAGAATCACCAGCGCATCAAGTCGGCGTGGTCAACACTGTGCGCATCGAAACCGATGGCAGTTTGACGGGGACGAATACCGACGCTGAAGGCTTTGTACAACCTTTAACAGTTCGGCAATGGATTGGAAAAACGGCGTTAATTTTGGGCTGTGGTGGCTCTGCCTTCGCAGTGGTAGCTGGCTGCCAAGCTTTGGGCTTCGATCAGATCTTTGTTGTCGGTCGCAATAGCGAAAAACTGAAGGATTTCGCTGCCCGCCTCCCTAACCCGCAGGGAGTGAAAACGGCTGACTGGTTCATGGCTGAAAGTTTACTGCCCAGAGCAGATTTACTTGTCAATACAACGCCGATTGGGATGGTGCCTGACATCGAAAATAGCCCTTTAGAAAATTTGAAGGCACTTTCAAAAGGAGCCATTGTCTACGATTTGATCTATCGCCCTAGACCAACCCGCCTGCTTCAGATCGCCCAGTCAGGAAATCTAGTTTGCATCGACGGTCTCGCGATGCTAGTTGCCCAAGGTGCCGCAGCGCTGCAATTTTGGACAGGCAAAGTGCCGCCCATCGAGATCATGACCCAAGCTGCCCTGCGCGCTTTAGAGTGATTTTAAGGCCGCTCTGCTGAGGCGAGTTTCTCTGTGAGCACTGCTACAGCTTGTTGGTATTGAATATCCGTGGCTGTTGCCATCTGTTCTGCCCGGAAGCTCTTGCGTTTCTCGGCTGAAAAATCAATCAAGATATCCGGCTCAATCCCTTTTTTATGAATATCGTTGCCCTTAGGAGTCCGGTAGCGGGCAATCGTGACATTCACCCCGGAACCGTCGCTGAGGCCATTGACCTTCTGGATCACACCTTTGCCGTAGGTTCGTGTGCCGACAACCGTTGCCCGTCGATTGTCCTGGAGGGCACCAGCGAGAATTTCGCTGGCGGAGGCACTGGTGCCATCGACGATCAAGACCAAGGGCAAGGCGGTGAGGGGGTGCCGATCAGACTTGATGGTTTCCCGCAATCCGCCCCGATCCAGCGTCGAAACGATCGTGCCGCTCTGCAAAAACAAATTGGCGATTTGGGTAGCGGCGATGACGACACCACCGGGATTGGAGCGTAGGTCAAACACCCAGCCTTCGGATCCTTGCAAACTGAGATTAATCAGAGCTTCGCGCATTTCACTGGGCGCACGGCTTGAAAACTCTTTGAGGCGGATATAGCCGATCTTCTTGCCGTTTTCCTCCTTGAGTTCGGAATTGACGACATGCAAAATAATCGAAGAACGGACGAGGGGATAGTCATATTTTTGATTGTTGCGCAGGACTGAAATCACGACCTTCGAGCCTTCTGGCCCACGAATCAACTTTGAAACACCTCCGAGATCTAAGCCTGTAGTCGGCTTCCCATCGACAGCGATCAGTTCATCTCGCTGTTGAAGACCTGCACGGCTGGCTGGACTATTTTTGAGCACACTGACGATGGTCGGTGTCTTAGCCGACTCGACCAAGTTGAGGAGAATGCCCACACCGACGAGTTCCCCAGCTGTCGAGTCCCGCAGCGCCTGGAACTCGCGGGGTTCTAGGAAACGCGTGTAGGGGTCGCCGAGGGTCTTGAGCGACTTGCGGATCGCTTGATAGGCTTCACTGGCATCTTTATAGTCCCCAGCTAGAAGTTTCGCGCGCGTCGCCAACCAATCTTGATGATTAAACGTCGGATCCACGTACTCGCGATTGACTGTCTGCCAAACTTCGTCGATCACCGCTTTCGGCGAATCTTCCAGGGCGATTGGCGTTTGGGCCATGAGCGGGCTTGCCGCAAGACAGAATAAAAAAGCCAAAAACGCAGTCTTGACCATGGAGACGAGAACTCTTAACACCGTCAATATCATCGCCCGAATTAAAAATCTTGAGCGTTTCATGTTCACGGGGAAAGCTTCGTACTTGGGCGCAACCCGTTAGCAACGGGATCAATCAATTTTCTGGATTGTCAACACAAGTACACCTGAGAAATCCAAGGAACCGCTAGAGTAGCTATGTATAAAGGGTTAATGAAACCATGCCTGATCAAAATCAGCGTCCCCCCGATGCAGCTTTATTGGCTCCCCCTAGCCTGGGGGATCAAGATTCAGCGAAGCGCTTTCCAGAATCATTGACTTCTGCCGCACCAGAACGGCTCAAAAAACCTTCTTTTATTGAACGCATTCAGCTTTTGCGATACTGCGTTCGCTACTTACAAATCCTGAAAAAACAACCTGAACGGACGGAATGTATTTTTCTGCTGCGCTCCTACGCAGATATATTGTTCCCTGGCCGACATCTCGAATATTTTTCTAGTCCTCCTACGCCGCTCACACCAGTGAGTGTTTTAAAAACGTTCCCCGAAGGCAGCCTTGGTCGGCTCTATGCTGATTATGCGGGTGTTTTGATGGCAAGCGATGCCGGACTGGATATGTATGAGCAGAAGGCCCTCGATCTGGAGGAACCGAAAGCCAGAGCGTTGAGAGAGCGCTTCTTTGATATACGCTGCGAGTACCGTCACCGCTCACTCACCGATCAGCACGATCTCCACCATCTCTTGACGGGCTACGACACAACTGTGATCAACGAGATCTGCTTGCAAACCTTCGAGTTTGCCCAAGTCGGTAGTGGCCTCATGTTCTTCATTGGTCCAGGTGGTATAGCCCGGCCTCTCAAGCGTGGGCAGTGGAAAGCAGCATGGCAGGTATGGTTAAGTTATTTGCGTGGCAAGCGCTCAAAGCTCTTGTTTCCCGTCGATTGGGATGTGTGGTGGGCGAGACCCATCGATGAAGTTCGCGCTGCCTTAAATCTTTAAAAAAACTTGTATAGGGGTCAGTCTTGGCCTTCTTACTGGAGTTGAACGACGGGTTGATCGTTCATCAATACTTCTTTGCGCTGTAAGTCTTCGACATTAATGCGCAATTGTCTTTTGGCGTCGATGCGCAGTTGCACTTTGACTCGGTCGCGACCCGGAAATCCAGGGGGTTCGAGTTGGGCGATCACCCGGCCTTCGTCGCTATCGTTGAGGGCGCGTACGGCTAATTCCTCCTCGTTGGTATTGCGCACCGTCAATCGGCCTTGCTCAAAAAAGACTTCGGTGCTGTCTTGGCCGTCGGCAAGTTCACCGATGACCAGTTCGATATTCGGCTGATTCGATACCGAAGCACCGAGCACCAATTCCACAGGTGTACTACTCGGATAGGCTTGGCCAGCTTTGAAGAGGGTGTGCCAACCGTGGCGGGAACGGCGGTGATCCCAGTAGCGCACTCCGTAGCTGTGGTAGAGATAGTCTTCAACTTGCACACCAGAACCGAGGCGCAGCGCACCGTGGGCGACAGCTTCAAAGACCTTGTCCGAACGCAACTTGTCGGATCCGAGGCGTTTGGCCGCCCAATCGCGCACGATGGGCATCTGGCAGGTGCCACCGACGAGGAGAACCGCATCGACTGCACTGGCCTCGATTCCGCGCTGGCGTGCCTGTTGCCAGAGCTTATCTAAGCAATTGTCCATCTGGGTGAGAAATCCCCGCACCCCAAGTAGAGCTTCTAGTTGTTCGCGTTCGAGGGTGAGCTTGCAGGTGCGCAGGGAATCTTCGTCGAAGTAAACCTCAGTCGCTGTTGTGGCGCTTGAGAGGCGAATTTTGAGTTTTTCGGCGAGGCGTTGTAACAGTGCGCTCTTGGGCAAGTTCTGTTGTCGGGCAAGACTGTCGGCGACCCACGTATCAATATCGGTTCCCCCCAAATTGCGCCCGACTTTGGCGAGCACACGAGCAATTGGGGTTTTCTGGTTCTCGCGGTTGCCAAAGACTTTGCGACCCCATTTGAGTAAGAAACCATCGGGTTGCATCTCAGGTACCGCTGGTTGTACCAAGGAAAGATCTAACGTTCCACCACCGAAGTCGATGACGAGTACTGTCTGCCCTTCGTCTAAACCGTAGCCAAGCGCTGCCGCAGTCGATTCGTCGATGAGCTGAATCCGGTTCGCCCCCAAACTCTCACAGCCAGTCAGGAGCCACTGGCGATACTGTTCAAAGCTATTGACTGGGACTGTTAACACCAAGTCGTCGGGAACTTCGCCATTTTTTCTGAGGGCAGTCAGGATGCCACCCAAAAACCAGAGTCCCACTTGGTCAAAACTGATCTCTTTACCATCGAGGGTCGGCAAAAATCCTTGCACTTTTGCCCCGATCCCGCGCTTGAAATTGCAAAAAAAACGGGGATCGCCACTGTTGTCTAGACCTTGGGCAAGCACCTGTTGGCCGATGAGCACTTTTTCGAGGTTGGCATCCTGGAGGTAGAGCAAGCTCGGCAGTAAATAGGGCGGATCGGGGAGTGTCCATCCTGGCAGAGCAACGGGTTCAGCTTGCCCTGTGGCCTGGTTGCGGCGGGCAATGACAGTATTGCTGGTTCCAAAGTCGAGACTGTACATTGGCTCACGCAATGAACTAGTCATTGATTTTAAGCCAGTTTTGCTGTGGATTGCCGATCAGCAAAACGCCCAATTGCCTTTACGGGAAACACTCCCTCGTCGGATTCGTCATTCCCTCTAGGGTGGGAGATCAAAGGGAAAGCGGTGACTTAAACTGTTGGCAATGCGTATTCCATGGTTGATCTCGTGAAGTCGCGGCGAATTTGGCTGACTGTAGGCGCTTTCGCCCTTTTGACCGTAGTTGTCGGTTGGTTGGGAGCACTCTGGCTCAGTCCAACGGTGATCGCTCAAGTAGAAACCCAACTCAATCAAGCCCTTGGCACCAAGGTCAGCCTTGGTCAACTGCGCTTTATTTGGCCTTGGCAGGTGGTGGTTGGCCCTGTCACCATTGCTTCTCCATCAGGAACGCCCTTAGTCAATGCTCCAGAAGTCGGTGTTGGTTTCAACTTATTGACGACCTTGAGTGGCTCTCCCGAGGCGCATCTTAGCCTCCAAAATCCAACGATTTCTCTGCGAAGGGATGCAAACGGAAATTTCAATCTGCCGAATGTAAAAGCGAATGGTGAGGGCAGTACTCCATCCCTGAATCGCATTCTCAGAAGTCTCGAAGTCAAAGATGGGAGAGTCATTTACGATGACCGCGTCTTGGGGGGCAAGCCGCTTACGTTAAAAGGAGTTTCGCTCTCTTCGACGATTGATGCACAGGCCATTCACTACCGCTTGGATGCTCCTCTCGAAAAAGGCACCATTAAAGCGGAAGGGGAAACATTTCTCAGTACTGGGAAGACCAAAATTACTGCAAAGCTAAACCGTTTGCCTGGGTCAATCCTCGCCTCTGTGCTGTACCTCGGCGATTTAACCGTGCGCCAAGCGACTGTGGATGGGGAGTTGGATCTGCGGCTTGAAAAAGCGGGGACTTTTCCTGAGGTGCAAGGGCCGCTCCACGTCGAAAACGGTGAACTTGCCCTAAAATCCTTCCGTGCTCCTCTCAAAAATCTGAAAGTCGATGGCCAACTTAATTGGCCCCGGTTGGAACTCACTCATCTCACGGCTGAACTTGCCGAAGCGAAAGTCCAAGGCACGGGGCGATTCGATCTGCCGGAATCCCTGAAATTGGATTTGAAAGTCAACGGTTTGCTGAATAAACTGCTGCCTGCTTTCGTGGTTCCTCCCGTTCCGCTGGGTGGGCAGATTGAAACTCAGTTACAAGCCACTATCCCCCTTGCCCACGCGGATCGGTTGGTTGCGTCTGGCGTGTTGCAAGGAACTACGCCCCTCCAGGTGGATCGGCTCACCGTCAACAATTTGAAGAGCCAATGGCGCTTTGCAAAGAATCAGCTCAGTGCGCCATTTGCATTCAATCTCGCCGATGGCACAGTGACGGGCACAGCGAAGTTCGCACTTTATCAAGGACTTTTCGATATTCAGGCGCAGGGCAAAAATCTCGTGCCTGAGCAGATCGCCGATCGCTATGGGGTGACATTGCCAGCCATTCAACAAGTCGGACGGGTCGATTTCACAGGGCGGGCGGCAGGGCCAGGAACAGCCCTCGTGGTAAATGCCAATTTTGTCCAACGCGAAGGCATCTATCAGAGCAAACCCTTCGAGACCCAGGGAGATCTGACCCTGATTGGCCGCCGCTTAGTGCTGAATACCGTTGCTCTAACCCTGGCGAATCGAGCGAAAGCGCTTGCTCAAGGTGAAATTCTCCTCGATGCCAAACAGCCTTTTACGCTTCAGACTAACCTCACTGCTTTCCCCCTCAACATCTTGGGCAAGGATTTATCGGGGATCGTCAGTGGCAAGGTCAATGCCCAAGGGGATCTTTCCCAACTCCCTCAGACTTTAGAAGCATCAGGCCGCCTGACAAGCCCGAAGACAGGATTTCAACAGCTTGATCTTGGCCCTCTAACAACGGATTTTCGCTATGGCAAGCAACAACTCAACTTGGATCGCTTCGCCCTCGACGGGATTTCGGCGAAAGGAACCATCGATCCAGACTTTGCAGCGCCACCGGAACGGATCTTAAAACAAGCCAACCTCCAGATCGCCCTTGCCAATGTCCGCCTCGAAAAATTGCCACTTCCCGTCAGCATCAAAGGCCGCCTCGATGGGCAAGGAACTTTTACAGGCAATCTTCAAGACCCCAACTTGAATGTGAACGTGCGCCTTCGAGAAGCCAAATTGGGGAACTACGCTGCCCCTATTGTTGCGGGACCTGTCCGTTGGCGCGGCTCGCAACTCAGTGCGCAACTTTTCGGTTCTGGGGATCGTTGGGATGCCCGTGCCCGACTGGAGACCCAGGGAATTCGTTTGGTTGCTCTCAATATTCAAAGTGGCGATGCCCAAGTACAGGCTCAGGAGGGTTTTTATGACTACAGGCTTGGTCTGACGCGTTTGAAGGGTTCCGTCCAAAACTTTGACCTCGAACGCCTTAGCCTTGATCCCGTCGGCCCACTCCAGAGACTAGAAGGACGCGTGAATGGGCGAATTAATCTAAACCGTATCGCCAATAATCAATTCGCAGGGGACGTTCGTGCTGTCGTCACCAAAGGAAAACTCAACAACTTTGTGCTTGGGGAAACGGCTTTAAACGCACGACTGAACAACAATGTTCTTCAAATCGAACCGACGATTCTCACGATTGACGACAGCCGCTACCAGATCGCTGGAACGATCAACCTCGCTCAAAAATTTGCCCTCAATCTGAATGTCAACATCGTAGAAGGCCGCCTGCAACAACTTGTTCGTCTTCTCGGGGTTTCTTCACTGCAGAGCTTTTTTGATCCACCTGTTCGCGGTTCAGGACGGGCGCAAGATCTGACGACTCAGTCCATCGGCGGTGGCACGGCGACTCCTTTAGGCAAGCTGCTCAAGACCTACGAGCAGGCGGTGCAAGTGACCCTAGCGCGGATGCAAAATACCAGTCCCAGTCTGTTTCCCGATGATCTTCGCATGCTGAGAGGGCGCTATACCCTGGCGGCCCACCTAGGGGGTGTCCTGGCGAATCCACAGGTTGATTTCGATCTCCAGGGTCAAGACTTGCAGTGGGAGCAATTGCAACTCGATCAAGTGGCCGCCAAGGGCAGCTACACCAAAGGCGTGCTCACTTTAGAAAGCAGTGAAGCACGCTACGGCCAACGCATGGGAAGCCTGACCGGAAAGTTGTCTTTGAAAGGAGATGAAAATGCTCATCTCGTCGTCAAAAACTTCCCGATTGCCCTGATCGAGCCGATCTTACCCACTGGTGTGCTGATCGAAGGGGATTTGAATGCTGACACGAGCATCACAGGCAAACTCACTTCTCCATCCGCAGAGGTGCAACTCGACATCCAAAATTTCTTGATCAATGGCCGTCAGATCGACCCGGTGACTACGACACTTTCATTGCGCGAGGGCAAGGTTTTCTTGGTTGCCACGGCCATAGGAGTGAATCAACAGGGCATCGAAATTGCTGGCAGTGCACCGATTCCGTTTTTCAATCCCAAAGATCCGCAGTTGAATTTGGCAATTAGTCTCAATGGGGCAAATCTGCCCTTGTTGAACCTGATTAGTGATCAGCTGGTCTGGCAAGTCGCCACAGGACAGGTGGCAATTACTGTGCGCGGTAACTACACCGATCCGCTTTTAAACGGCCTAGTGAACCTCAGCGATACAACAATTCAGATTCCTCGCCTCAAAACCCAACTGAAAGTCGATCGTCTCAATGCACGCTTTAACCGCCGCCGTTTGATCTTGAATGAACTGACTGGCAACCTCGGCGGTGCAACGATCTCTGGCACAGGCGCACTCAACTTGCGTCCTGAAGGTGAAAGTGCCGGTTTTAGCATCAATGTCGATGGCAATATTGACTTACCCGGTCTGTATAGAGGTGGTGTCGAGGGTGAAGTACGCATCGGTAGGGCGCTGACTGAACCAGTGATCACAGGCAGTGTAACGATCAATTCTGGCGACTTGCTGCTCTCTTTAAATGACCTTCAAACCCTCTCAGCAAGCAATAATACTGTTTTGCGAACCGATACAGCCCCCCAGACGAATTTGCCAATCACCTTCGATAACTTGCGGGTGCGTGTCGGCCCTCAATTCCGGGTTTCCGTCAGCACTCTCGATGCCCGTCTAGACGGGGAATTGCAAATTAGCGGCCCGATCAACAAGCTGCAACCGGTCGGTTACATCGACATTCCCCAAGGCAACTTGACCCTCGGCGCGGCTCGCTTTCGAACCGATCCGAGTCGTCGTAATGCCATCTTTTTTGTCGGAAACTTAGACCCGCGCCTCGACATCCAAGCGACTGCGACCGTATCGGATTACCGAACAACCGGTTCGCGCTTCGACAGTGCTGAGTTGATCAACCCCACCCAACAAGCACAACTGAATGTGAATGGTACGACTCTCGGTCGCATTGACCGTATCGATGTTCAAGCGAATGTCACAGGCCGCGCTTCAAAGCCTGAGATCGAACTGAAAAGTAGTCCGCGAAGAGATCAAACCGAGATCTTGTCCTTGATCGGGGGTGGATCAAATGTCGGATCCTTGCTCACAGGGCTGCTCCCCACCGTCAGTAGCGGCATTTTGAGACCTGTTGAACAGGGCCTCGCCTCGCTCCTCGGTCTCGATGAACTGCGTATCACCGTTGCCAACCAAGTTGGGACTGTTAGTCGTCAGACTTTTTCGATTGGGGTCGGTGTGGAGGCGGTAAAAGACCTGGGGCCAGCCATTTCGGTCTCTGCTTTTCGCAACCTCACTGATAACCTGCAGCCGGTGGTACTGGCTCTACGCTACCGAATCAATGACCAACTCATCACGCGCCTGAGTACCGATGGATCAGGGGATGTCAGCTTCTCCGTGCAGTTTGAATCGCGCTTCTAGAACCAGGGGCACTACTCACTCCTGAGGGTTCCAGAAAGTGATCGAAACAACCTCGTTAGCGGTGTTGCTGTAGGTATTGGAGGCGAGTGCTTCGACAAACTCAAGGGTTTCATTCCCATCCATACCCTTCGGTAGAGAGCCAGCGACTTGAAATAAACGCTCCTGGGTGAAGCCTTGGACTTTGAGGCGCACACCCGAAATGAAGGCGCGATCATATGGTTGACGGTGGAGCATTGATGCCGCCTCAGTGCTGACCTCCCCACATTGCATCAAAACTTCAGGCTCAGAAAGACAAAGACATGATTGTTTATATTACTTAAGAACTAGTCAATCCAAGACTTGGTGGAAATATATATAAACAAGGGAAAATGATGCGTGTGTTTTCTGAATCTTCTTGAGTTCTTCACATTCTCTTTTTAAAATTAAAGGGTTTCAGGGATAAAGGGGATTTTTAATCACCTAAACCACGAAAGAGGATGAAACTGAGTTTCCAGATTTTTTGACCAGGAGGAGGTTTTATGTATCGCAAGATTTTGGCTGCATTGGGTCATGAGCCTTCCAGGCGAATTATCTTTGAACGGGCTTTAGAACCTGCTATTCAGGACAAAGCCAAACTATTACTGGTTCACGTCTTGAATTCTGAGGATGTGGTTCCGATCAAACCTGCTCCAAGCCATGATTTCTTCGTCGGACAATCAGCCTACGGAAGCTACTGGCAATCCCACGAAACTGCGCGCCGAAAATCGGCTGAATGGCTGGATACTTTTGTGCAAGAAGCCAAAGAGGCTGGAGTAGATGCCCAGTATGTGATTCATGATATGAGTCCTGAGCGTGTGCTTCAGATGCAGGCAGACAATTGGGAAGCAGATCTGATTGTTGTAGGCGATCATGGCAGTTCGAATAGGAGCATTAGCAACTATGTGCTTCACAATGCCCATTGCACTGTGCTCGTTCTGCCAATGGGATCAACGGAAAATAGAGCGGGAGAAGCTACGAAGCCGACTCTTCAAAGTTCTGCATATTAATTGACGAATGCCCATTACTGCTAGGCAATTCTTTAAGGAATAGGTTGGGTTTCACATTGAATAGGCTCTAGGGTTTCAGTCGGATTCTTGCGCTTCTACTTGCGAAAGTGGACAGGGAACAGACTTCGTGCCTGAACAATCAGTAAAGGTATTTTCATCTTTATAGTGTCGGGGCGTCTTTAGTAAAAGTCTCCAGGCTTTCCCGGCATCTAGTAAATTAAACCGAGCACCATAGTGAGTTTTCAAGAGTTCTTGGACGACTGGATAGTAATCCGAGTTTAATCCAGGGAAGATGTGGTGCTCTGTGTGGTAGGAAAAGTTGAAATGCAACAAGTCAAAAAATTTGGGAACCCGAATTGAAATACTATTGATCAGCGGATCGTTGATCTCTGTCATCCGGCAGAGCATGTGGTTGGTGTAGATATAAAAGATGATCCCGGAATAACCAATCCAGATCGGCAGGAAGTAACTGAGGAGCAACTTGACTGGATGAAATCCTAAGTAGCTGAGAATACCCAAGTGAATCCCGAAAATAAGCGCTAACTCAAGGGCAATTGCCCATCGTTCTTTCGCACTTACCTTGAAGGGAACTACCGGATATTCGGTTTGACCATGGTTAAAGAGTAGCGCTGAACTGAGGTTGCGGAAAGTGTGAACGCCCCAGGCATGACTCATGCCAATGACGAGCCAGAGGGGATTGACTTCGGCTGAGGGCACAAAGAGATTTTGGATCCACTTGCCCCAATTTTCGGGATGGCTAGAGGTATAGTTGCGATCTGGATCCTGCCGCGAATTGGTATTGCTGTGGTGTTCCCGGTTATGGACGGCTTTCCAAAAAGTCGGTGGAGTCCAAAGCATTGTTAACCCAAGTAGACTCACAACACGTCTAAGCAGTGGATTTTTAATCATCCGACTGTGCAACAAGTCATGGGTGCTAAATAGTAGAACAATGACGCTATTTCCCATCACTAAACTTACGGGCAAATACAGCCACAGGTAGTACCAATCCCATTGCGTCAAATGATCCGCAATTCCCCATCCAAGGACTAAAATTGCGATGTTTAGTACTAAAATCCAGACTTTGGTGTGGTCTGGTAGAAATGCGTCCGGAGGCAATAGTGGACGCAATTGTTTGGCGTATTCTGCTTGTGTAATCCAGCGTGTACGGTGAACGATGTTCATGAATATCAGTAAGTTTGCTGTTGCCCAATGTTGAAAAAATTTAAAATAAGCTTAAGAAGCTTTGATAAAAATTTCTTCCGGTAGACTGCCAAAGTTTGAATCAGCAGAGCTAGAAATCAAACTTAATGCCTTCTTGATCCACTGTACAGGATATTCAGTCCAACTGATTTTTGATGAGATGCTCGATGATCGGCAAATCCTCGGACAGCATCCGATCTACGATGTGAAAAACATCGCTAATACTGGGGTGAGTCATCGCTTCGTGGCGATCCAGGGTGCGACCCATAATTGCCACCTCACCCCAGGGTGAATCTTTAGCATTTCCGAGCTCTACTTGATAGTTGTAGGCATTGCTCCAAATTTGCATAAAAAATGAAACCCGTCCGGCGGACAAAGCATCTTCACTCCAGTCACCCGTGCTAATCAATGTAGAAACACACATGCTTGTAAACAGCACGTAGTAAGCTGCATAGGCATGGCCTTCCCAATAAACCATGCGTGTGAGACTGCCTGTTATTCCTGCACAGCACTCACTATTTTTGCTCAGTAAACTTGGTTCAAATTCGATGGTAAGCATTTTAAGTTTTCCAAAAATCGGAGAACTTACTCAGAATTCATTCTCTACAGGCGACTTGCTAGTGAACGTTTAATAGCTCTCACATGGGGTGTTGAATTACTCAAATTATTCCAGGCGATTTTCGAGACTTTCAAATATTTCTCGATTGCTAATCACTGCTGATTGTGTCATTTTACTCGAAATAATTTTCCACCCTTCAGAGGCAAGATCTTTAAAGTAATCGTTGCTTTTGTAGTCGGCTTCTTCAGTCGTCTCGAAAGGGCCGAATAGGTAGAGGTAAGGCTCATCTGTGACAACTTCTAGCCACCAACCTCCCTCCTCCGTACACAACGCACGCACAGCCTGTTTTTCCAATGCAGCCTCTCTTTTGAGTCGTTAAAACTTCTTCTGTAATAGGGAAAGCGGGATATTTTAGTCTTGAGCCGCAGCCTCGCTATAAAGCCTCATACCACTCACAGCATCGTCTCGATCTTGATGCCGAACTTCAAGTTTGATGTACCAATCGATGAATTTCTGGGCGTAGCGCCGAGCTGATTGATGACTTTGCCAACAGATTGTGGATTGATGGAAGACATTACCGTTTGGGTCAGTCATGACCGCACCAAACCCTTTGCTGGAGGGTTGTGTCCTAATTCTCCAGCCTGCGTAGTCAATAGATTCCATGGTGATGCCCTCGATTTCAATGTGAGCCAGGAAGGTACTTTTATCTGGAAGCGTGCTCCAGAGTCTAAATGGGAGTTTGCTTATTTCTGAAGCACTGCATCATGCCCAGGAGGGATGACAAGGGAGTTGGGGTGCATCTGAATACTACAAAGTGTTTGGGTGGTAGGCTGTTTTCAATTGACCAGATGGCCAGATTTTAGATGTTGCAGAACAACATTATTAAGAAATGCTTCGCGTTGGTGAATACTTTTTTGCGAGCTAACTCGCTGGGAAAGCTACTGATCTTGAACGCGATCTTGTAGCTTGGTGTACCACTGAATAAACTTTTCCGCATAGCGGCGAGCCGAGAGGTGGCTGTACCAGAAAACAGTAGACTGATGAAAGGTGTTACCGCTGGGATCGGTCACCACTGCCACGAAGCATTGGCTGTCTGAACGCGTCGTTATCGTCCATCCTTGATAATCGATTGATTCCATCATGTTGATCTCAGTATTAAAGGGATGAGGGAGGATCTCTTGCACCCTAGATCGAAGTTGTAAGCCTTACTCTATTGGACAAGAGATTTGAGAAAGTAGATTTTTGAGCCTCTACATGTGCTGAGTTAAAGCCATTACCTATGGGAAACTTACTGGAAGGGGTATATGGATGATACAAAACTTTTTATAATCAGGTTGTTTTCAACTGACCAGATCCCGATATTCTGAATGTTGTTGAGCAACAACATTCAGAACATGGCTTCTTTGATGCGTAGATGATGGTCGCGTTCAACGGCAATCCAGCCATTTTGCTTGAACTGGTTCAGTAGCAAGGTGACTGTAGCGCGGGCTGTTCCAATCGTGTTGGCCAGTTCTTGGTGCGTGAAGCGCACTTTCAAGCGTGTCCCCCCGATTGTCGGCTCCCCAAGTTCTTTGGTGAGAAGCAGTAATAGACCCCTCAGTCGGTCATCGGCTCGACGTTGGCCACAGACTGCGAGTAGGGCATCACTTTGATGAATGCGGGGCAACAAGGCTTTGATCAACTGGGGCGAAGTGGTTAGATCTTGGGCGGAAAACTGGATGAGTTCGACTTTGCCCATCGCCGTGGCTTCGTAATGAACCACGCTCAACATCAGATTTGTCCCAAAGAGCATCGGGGCAATCGCCCAGCCAATCACAATCTCTTCCCCATCGGCCAGCAATGCACTGAGCTTCACGAGGCCATGGCGTACCTGCCAAAAACTATCTGGTTTCAGGGGAATGCTCTGGTTAACCACAAAACGAAAGATCGGACGCTCTACTTCCAGGGTCGATTTCCGGTTGCTAACGTTTGAAGTCGCTAGTAGGGCATGTTTTCTAATCCGACCAGCAATGGCCTCCAGCAACTCATCTGCTGTGAAGGGCTTGGTCAGATAATCGTCAGCACCCATCTTCATCGCCTGTCGCCAATTTGCTTTCTCAACTTTGGCAGTCAAAAAGATAAAAGGAATCGACTGGGTGGCTGGGTTACTCGAAAGGGTGGATAGTACTTCGTAGCCATCCATTCCAGGCATGAGAATATCGCAGAGGATCAGATCTGGCAAATGTGCTTCGGCCAACTGCAGACCAATCAGCCCATTCTCAGCACTCAATACCTGAAACCCTTTCGATTCGAGAACCGCGACGACGCTTTCGCGCACCAGTTCGTCGTCTTCGATCACAAGAATATCAGTCATCGGTGGGCACCTCTAAGGGTAAGACAACGGTGAAGGTCGTTCCTTGATCAAGTCGGCTCTCTACAGAGATCTGGCCTTCTAACATCTCGATGAGGCGCTTAACGATAGCAAGTCCGAGACCTGAACCAGGAACCTTATTGACATTACGACCACGATAAAAGGGTTCGAACAGATGTTCAAGATCTTGGTCGGGGATACCAATGCCTTGATCGACAACCTTGAAGATCACTTCTGTACTCTGTAAAGCTACTTCTAGACGGACTGTGCTCTCCGCTGCAGAATACTTGAGGGCATTGCTAAGGAGGTTCGTGAGGATCTGCTTCAGCATGGTGGCATCTAAACTGGCGGATAGACCCTGGATATCACCGACAAGAATGAGCTGATGCGTGCTGTCCTGCAACTCCTCGAGCAGTTGTTGGCAGAAGCTTTCCACTCCTAGAGGGATGCGCTGGATCTGGACTTGTTCTGTTTCGGCGCGACCGATATTTAAGATGCCGTCGAGTAAGTTGGTGATCTGGACAATTGCCTTCTCAATACGTTGCTGGTGGCTGAGGCGTTTTTCGGGAATTTGGTTTGGAGCGTCGCTGGAGAGCAACTGGGTTGAGAGCATGATCGTGCTCAGAGGGGTGCGAAACTCGTGGGAAGCCATGGCGATCAGGCGCGACTTGAGTTCATTAAGTTCGTACTCTTTTTGCAAGGCCCTGCGCTGTAGTTCCTCTGCACGGCTCTGTTCGGTGATATCTTCGAGCGCCAACAAAATCAATCGGCCTCGCTCAGAGCCAACGATCTCGCGGCCATTTAGCTGAATACTTTTCTCGCCAATTTTTTCAAAATCCTGAACCACCTTGTGGTTCAGGATTTGACTTCCTTCTGAGAGTAATCTTTCCAAAAGCAGACGCAGAGGCGGGAGGCTCCACTGGCCACCACCGAGAATGAAAAACAGTTGTCCCTCCGTTTCGCTTGGTATTGCCTGGAAGAGTTCATAAAATGCCCGGTTTGCTGTCACGATGCGCAGGTCAGCATCGAGAACGATCAGCGGTATTGGAACGGTTTCAACAATACTCTGGGCGTAGTTGCGGGAAGCCGTAATCGTCTCTGCAGCCCGTTTACTCTCGTCGATATCCACCAGCACCACGGCTGCGCCTTCAATTTTGTTATCTAAGGTGCGATAGGGTCGGATGCGCATTTCGTACCAGCACCCATTTCGGTCTTGCACTTCTTGAGAGTGCGTATTTAACGTGCCCACCACCTCCTGGATCAAACTGGGTAGGTCGGTAACACTCAGTTGGAGGTTAATATCGCCGATCGGGCGACCGACATCTGTTGGAATTAAGTTGAGCAATTTACCTGCCAAGGGCGTGAATCGTCGGATATTCAGAGTACCATCGAGCATTACAATCGGAATCTGCGTACTCGCTAGCAGATTTTGAAGGTCATTACCGAGTTGATCGAGGGACTGGTTGCGACGTTGGAGTTCTTCATTGATCGTGTGAAGCTCTTCATTGGTTGCCTGGATTTCTTCTTTGGCAGTTTGCAATTCCTCGTTGGTGCTTTGCAGTTCTTCATTGCTGGAGAGAATCTCTTCGTTGGCGACTCGAATGTTCTGGTTCACTGTCTCCGATTCTTCAATGGCTGTGCGCAGATACTCCTCTTTGGCAATGAGTTCTTGTTGGAGTTCAACAATTCTCTGCTGCTCTAGATGGCGTCTTTTTTCCCCAGTAGCACTTGTTCCTGCAGGCAAAGTGGGGATAGGCATTTCCGTGAACAGTACCAAAAAATAGGTCTCTTTAGAAACGGGACTGAACGGGTTGATATCGATGCGCACCCGCCGATCTCGATCTGCTTCGCTTAATGGCAGATTTTCTCTGGATTGGGAAATAGAAAGCTTTTTGGCCAACTGCAGAGCGGACCGCAAATCCGCTCTCAAGGAAGGATGAACCATTTTGAGCAGACTCAGACTCGCTCGACCAGGGCCTGGTTCGAGGTAGGGGCCGGTTTGTCCACGAAAGTGGAGAACATCGCCGTCGGCATTGATCACGACGCCAGCAGGGGCGTAGCGACTTAAGACGATCCGATCCGCCTCCTGTTGGAGGTCGAGATCGTTCGCGGTGTCCACATCACTAGATCGCTTGAGCGTACTGGAACTAGAAACTATCGCTCCGGCTGAAAAATCCACTGGTAGGCGAGCGGGTACAAGTTTGCGCGTATAGAGCTTAATTTTTGTATCTGCCAGGGTGAAGAGATCCACCGCCCCAGAGGGGGTTTCAGACGTGCCCAAAAGCAGATAGCCATTCGATTTGAGACTGTAATGAAAAGCAGTTAGCACCCGCTTTTGAGAAGGCGGTGAAAAATAAATCAAAACATTTCGGCAACTGACAAAGTCCATTTGGGAAAATGGTGGGTCGCCCAGCAAGTTGTGGCGGGCAAAGATGCACATTTCCCTTATATCCTTGTTGATCTGGTGACCCCCTTCGCTGGGCGTAAAATACCGACCTAGCCGCTCTGTGCTCACACCCTCAACTTGGGTGGAATGGTATTGACCGATGCGTGCGATGCCAATCGCCTCCTCGCTGATATCGGTGCCAAAAATTTGGATAGCGGCTCGCAAGGAACGTGCTTCGAGAATTTCCAACAGACAGATCGCCAGGGAGTAAACTTCTTCGCCAGTAGCGCACCCTGGCACCCAAATCCGAATCGGCAAAGTCAAGGTTTTTTCGGCGGTGATCGCTGGTAAGACGAGACTTTTGAAGATTTCAAAGACTTCTGGATCCCG
>JACMLN010000147.1 GCA_014379585.1 Gloeobacterales cyanobacterium ES-bin-313
CAGCCGCAAGCAGCAAATCCTCAAGACTTCGACTTTCAAGTTTGGCGGCGGACAACTGGCTGATGCTCAGGAGTGCCAATTCGCGGGAGATGCGGCGGGCTTGCATGGGTTCTATCTCAATAGCTTAACCATTCTATTGCGATCTAGGCCAAGCAGCATTGACTCACTAAGAATTGCTGGTATTTATCCGAGAACTTATTCTTTTCGGAAGCCATCACAGCTTAAGAAGCTGTACACATTCATTCGTTGACCTGAGGTGATTTCTTATACTTATATGAAGTTTCAGTGAATTTACGCATGTTTCTACACTGACAGTGTTTACACACAGGAAATAGCGGGCAGGTTAAGTAAGTTGCTCCCCTTGCTTGAATGTTGCTTCCCCTTGTTCCTATATTCCGCTCGTTTGCTATTGCTTTTGTTGGATTCGCACTCTTTTGCCTCCCAACTCAAGCATTGACAATCAACACAGGTGGTTCATCTGTTTCCATTGCCAGCAATGCTTATCTTTGGTCTAGGTATTCTTTCTGCTAGAGTCTACAAGACACGCATCAATAAAAACAAGAGTCAATCAACTTATTGATACATTTCACTAAGGCTCTTAGAAAGATTTTGGATCTCTTCTGCCAGAGCTTTGAGTCCAAATAGAAATGACCAGAACCTTAGTGCCTCTTCAGTGCCGTAGTTGCGTTGTATACCCGTGGCACGCAAGGCAGCAAATTCGAGATCGATTTTTTGCATTGCACTGCTCAACATTTCAAGGGATTGGATTTTATGACAATCTTGCAGTCCGCTCTGTAGGCTATGGAACGCTTCTAAGGTCGAAGTTGAAAGCTCTTGAATGGGTACTTTGAAATGTTGCTGGAGGTCGTCGCGGCAGCTATTCATAACAACCAGTTCAAGCGCAAAAAGATCAGTCTGAAGGCGCTCACAGAGCAGTAAACACTCGGCAAGAAAAGGATCGCGCTGGGTCGGCGGTTCGCGGCGCATATCAGTCAAAAAAGTTTGGGCTTTTGCAAGAGTAACTTTGATTCGTTGGTTGATTTCCTGAAAGAAAAGTTCATTTTTCTGACCGTTCAAGTAGCTCTCGACGATAGCTCCGTAAAGTTGTTGATAGTCTCCCAATACCGTGACGAGACTCGTACGTAGATCCCGACGGGCACGGGGCTGCCAAACACTGACAGTAATCAAAAGGGCGATGAGAATACCGAAGGCAACATCGACGAAGCGTTCCAGTCCAAACAGCCAAGGAGTTGAACTGCCTGCCAATAGGACGATGACGAAAGTAACAGTGGCAATCCGTAGGCTCTCCATCAACTTGAGCGAAGTACACACAAGCACGACCAGAGTCATCCCAAGTCCGAGAGTAATCGCCAAAGGCGCATCAAAACTGGCAATGACTGCTCCAAAAAGTGCTCCGATCCCTGTGCCGAGCAGCCGTTGCCAAGAAGCATTAAAAGAACTGCCCAGATTTGCCTGCATCACGATCACTGCC
Source organism: Gloeobacterales cyanobacterium ES-bin-313 (assembly GCA_014379585.1). Taxonomy (GTDB): domain Bacteria; phylum Cyanobacteriota; class Cyanobacteriia; order Gloeobacterales; family Gloeobacteraceae; genus JACMLN01. The sequence continues at coordinate 1,493 of JACMLN010000147.1, forward strand.
GAAACAACCGCCCAAGTCGGACTAGGCAAGTGCAGCCAATTGGCCCCTAAATCAGTTGCAAGGGCAGCGAGACCCGTTTTAATTGCCAATTTGAGGGTGGTTATCGTTTCAGGCTTAATGTGCGTTAGATTTTTCCACTGGAAATTTTTTTGTAAGATTCCATCTGCCATTGCCGCCTCAAGCACCGTTATTCAACCTTAACAAAGTTCATGGTTTCTAGAGCCTTCAAAACATTTCGGGCTGAGAGCTTGTCGCGAAACCAGACGATTTCGGCGGGTAAATTTTCTAATTTGACCCCCGCTTTTTCGAGGTTGAGCCGCTCGGAAATTGCCAACATCAGGTGGGGACAATGGACTTTGCGTACCTGGGCGAATTTTTTCTGGAGATAAGCAGGTCGCCAGTAACCAATGATTTCGAGAATCACGACCCACCCATCAGGATGCACCAAGCGAAAATCTGGAATCATCACACTACCAGGAATCGGCAAAAGTTGAACTTCTCGTTCGAGCTTCCAGTCAGTTTTGAGGCTACTCCACTGTTCAGCAAAAGATGCCTCGATCATGCTGTCAAAAGGCTTGCCGGGCGGGTAGTGGCTGATCAGGGGACAGCCCGCTTCGAGGTGATAGTGCAATGTCCGCACTACTTTTGTATAAGGATCTTTTTGTTTTAGGGTCGCTTCGAGACTCCACCGCGTTACGTGAAGAAGCGCTGGCAGTAACTTCGCCAAAGCCAATCCGTAGTGGGTATTGGCCTGAAAAAGACTGGTGGGGCCATCAATGATCAAGGTAAAGCCAGTATCCGGTTCTCCCTCGATATAAGTCATCAAGCCGAAGAGTTTTAGAAAGCGAAACAGATACTTATACTCACCTGGATCGTTGCGGTGCAGATTCATCCGAACCTGGGTTGCCCGATAAAAAATACCTTGAGCCTGGGCAAGGTTATAGCGATGAATCAGCGCTTCTGGCGCGGGTTCTTCAAAGCGAATCAGGCGATGATTTTGGGGTAGATCGGCGTATAGAGCAGCCTGCACTTCAGCGGAAAAGATCGGTCTTTCTTGTTCTATGGTGAGATTTTCAGCCAATTGTTGAAGTAGACGAGTACCACTTTCGAGGCTTGGGGCTTCTAGAGCAGCAGCAGCAAACAGACGTTGGCGCAATTCCAAAGGTGCAAGCGGGCTGACCACTTCAAATGTGCAAAAAGCCGTTTTAAGGAGGTGAGCAAGTCCGCGTTGAATGCGATAGTCCGTATTTTCGCCCTCAAGCTCGCTGAGTTGGCGATCAAGATCGGTTTGAGGCTGGTTGACTGCCGAGCGAAATAGACCGATCAGTGCTTTTGCCAAAACCACATACGTAGGCTGGAGTGGCAAAAATTTGGGAATCACCGTTTCGCCTTGGGGACGGTGGATGAGCAAATCACTAGGCAGCACTTGACTCTTTTATCAGCACATCGTCGCCCCATCTTAGTCCAGCGGGGATTCGAGTTCGTACAGTCGGTTTCGGGTAAAGATAAATCTAGGCAGACTTTCCGATGGCATGGGCGAATGGCAATCCGTATCCATCATGGATGAGACAGTAGTACACTATACTAAGAAACATCTTTCAGTATATGTATGTAAGTCGGCAATGCATCTGGGCAAAATGGCAGGTATTCAGAAAAAACAGTTTCTGCGAAACGCATTCACTCAGGCTGATATTGGCTGGCGTTTCCTGCCTGGATTGCTCGCTGGATTGCTTGTCAGTGGATTGTGGCAACTCGGAATGTTACAACCCTTAGACCAGCAGGCATACAAGACTCTTTTTCAAGTGCGTGGTGCGTTGCCCTGGGATAAGCGCGTCGTGGTCATCGCGATGGATGAGAAAAGCCTCAAAGCCCTAGGGCGCTTGCCTTGGTCTCGCGATCGCTACACCCAGCTCCTCAATATTTTGACTCCTACCCAACCCGATGTCGTCGTTCTCGACTTGATCTTTCCAGAGCCAAGCCCAGAAGATCAAGCGATGGCAGGAGCAATGGAGCGCCAAAGTCGAGTCGTTCTGGCGCAATCGTGGGATCGTACTGGACAGATCTTGTTGCCAACCCCAAAGCTGCGCCAGGCAGCAATTGCTACAGGTCACGCCCTCAATCAAGAAGATTCGGATGGATTTAGTCGTACTTTTATCCCAGAAATCGAAGGAGTCCCAACCTTGGGTGTATCTACCCTCAGGGTATACAGCATCGTTCATGAGCCCATCGCTCTTCCTGCCCATGACCAACGCCTTTGGCTGAACTGGCCCGGCCCAGTCGATCAGATGCCTCAGTACTCCTTCGCTGATGTGTTGTCAGGTCAAGTACCACTGCAAACTTTTCAAAACAAAATTGTGCTGATCGGTGTGACAGCAACAGCACTCGCTGAAGTTCGGACTCCCTACGATAGCAATCCGCCTGCCAGCAGTGTCTTTTTACATGCCGCTTTCATCAATAATCTCCTGCAAAACAATTTTTTGCATCCTGTCCCTTCAATTTGGATCTGGGTTCTATTGCTCTTCGGTGGTCCCTTATTAAGTTATGGGCTTTCGCTTTTGAATCCCGGCAAGCAGCTATTTGGTTGGGTGAGCCTGTGTATCTTTTGGTTTGCCCTGAGCCTGCTCACGTTTTGCGCAGAGTACCTCATACCGGTTGTTCAACCGATCGCTTTGTTTGCTGGAACAGGCATTGCTGTTGCCATGCGGGATCGTAGCCGAGTCAATTCTCTGCTTGCCGAGAAAATAGAGCAGTTATTGCATCTGCGAAATGAAGCCCCAACACCCATGTATGAGCGAGGAAGTCACGCTCTTTTCATCGATAATCATCAATCTGTAGCAGCCCAGCGGGTGATGCAATTGGCCGAATTAGCAGAATGGTTTAGTCGCAACCAGTCTGCAATGACAGCAATCGCGAATAGCCTTTCAATCGGACTCGTAGCTGCCGACTTCAATGGAACTGTCTGGTTCTGCAATGCCGTCAGCCAGCGTTGGCTAGTTTTAACCCTCGGTGGAGATCTGCGCACTCAGATCATTCCCACCTGGCTGAGTGGAGAACAGTGGGAAAGTATTTTGGCTGAACTGCGTCAAAAAAATTCACCCATACCCCATGAGCTTTTTCGTGAAGAGCGTTGGTACGAATTAAAATTTGAGCCGCTTTCTTATCTGTCTGCAGAAGACTGGGTGGCCGCGCGTTCGGATCAATCTATTACAGCTTTTCTACTTGTGATTGAAGAGATTACTACCCGCAAAGCAGCCGAAGAAGAGCGAAATCAGCAACTCAAAGAATTGCAACGCCTCAGTAGCTTAAAAGATGATTTTTTGAGTACAGTCTCGCACGAATTGCGCACGCCAATGGCAAACATGAAGATGGCGATCCACTTGATCGAGCGAGCTTCCACAGACAAGCAACGGGATACCTACTTAGCCATTTTGCAACAACAATGCACCCGCGAAATTTCACTGATTAACGATCTGCTCAATATGCAACGCCTCGAAATGTCTGCTGAGACTCTCAAACTTGAACCAGTCGATCTCGTTGAATGGCTTCCCAAAATGATTCTTCCCTTTAGGGAGCGTGCAGATGAAAATGAACAGTCGCTGCACCTCGACATTCCTGAACAGTTGCCTTTTTTGATCACAGACCGCTCTCATCTCGAACGCATTCTTGCCGAATTACTCAACAATGCCTGTAAGTACACTCCTCCAAAGGAGAAAATCTGCTTAAGTGTCTTTTCCCAGCTATCCTCACTAGATATTGTTGTCATGAATACAGGCAGCGAAATCGCCCCATCAGAGTGGGCCCGCATCTTTGAAAAGTTTTATCGTGTGCCCGAGTCAGATCGCCGGAACCAAGGTGGTACAGGATTGGGGCTGGCTTTGACCAAAAAACTGGCAGAGCATTTGGGCGGAACGATTCAGGTAATCAGTAGTTCTGAGAAAACGGCGTTTACGGTGCAACTGCCACTACGGGAGATCCCCGTCAAAGATCGTTAAGCGAAAACGCTGAGACACGTTCAACGGGGTTGTCACTTGAACAGGAATGAGGTGCTCTTGGACGTTGGAGACAAGGGTTTGAAAGTTACCCTGTTCATCAATATCGATAGGTTGACCGTCCACTTGGACAAGATTGCCCGGATCGGTATTCGCTCGCAGTAGAACTTGACCAGATTCAAGATGTTGATAG
>JACMLN010000002.1 GCA_014379585.1 Gloeobacterales cyanobacterium ES-bin-313
GCCAGCAGGGATTGGCAACCCCTCTGTTTGCCCGACCGTGCAGGCGGGACTCAGGCTATGGCCTTACGCGGTCGGTGGAACGCGCACGGCGATTATCTGGATGAGGAGAATCTCACCTTTGCCTGCACCAACGGAGCCCTCGCCAAATGCGTCCGCCTGGGCTACAAGCCCTGGAAAACGGTGCAGGGACGCTCGCTGCGGGAGTTTCACCAGGCATGTACCCGGCTGATACGGGCGGACTACCTGGGAGATGGACGCAGCCACACTCAAGAAGGAACGCTGGTGGAAGTGTACGACATCCTGGGCATCCGCCGCCGTCGGTCACTGCCCGGAAGCGGTATGGTCTTTGAGGCGGCCTGGAGTCCGCGCGGAGCCACCTGTATTCATCGCACCCGTCTAGGGGAGTCTGTGCGTCTGTGGGTTCAGCAGTGCCAGACTAACCGCCCGTGTGCCGCCTCCGCCTGCACGGATGCCACGCAAGCACTCAGGAACCACCCCGAATCGTTGCTGTTCGTGCATTCTTTTGTCCGTACACAGCCTAGAAGGGGTCGTGGAACGGAAGCTGCAGCCAAAGACGACATTGTATTACCGCTACCGTATCTATTTTGTAAAACCCTTTCCTGGCAAGTATTTCAGCCTCTGTCTACATTTTGAGGTTTAGCAGTGAGATTTTACAATTAGCAAGAAATTATCAAGAAATTCCCGAAATGGGTATAATTCTATTTCTCTAGAGCGAATCGCTGTAATCCTTACTGAGTGTACGCTTCAGCTACTTTATTTGAGAGTTGAAAGACAATGTCGTCTTTGGCTGCAGCTTCCGTTCCACGACCCCAACTACGACCAATCAACCAACACCGGGGGGCTTCAATTGCTCCCCTTAGCAAGCTTTGAGGACTCCAATCATGTACCACTGCAACCACTGTGACACCTACTTCAACTCGGATCTTCTCAAAGAACTTCCGAGCGGTTTACCCATCCACCGCTGCGGTCACGTTCCTCAACGCTTGACCCAAACCGAAGCCTCGCCATTTCTCGCTCTCGTTGATAGCCATGACCGTCACACCCTCGAACGACTCTTCAAAAACAGCTAGACCAACTAGACCGACCATCCCCCACCTTCTCAGCTATGGAGACTTCCAGCCATGTACAGTGCAGGCGAAATTTACTACACCGCCGAACTCGATAACATACCGTCGATCCCTGACCATCACTTCACAGACATCGACCTTGATGATATTGAGGACGAGGACGAGGGCGACAACGACGACTATTCACCCGTCTATCCCATGCCCTTCTTCAAGCCGGATAAGTCGGATGAAGATCTGGAGCCAAACCACAACGATGAAGACCTAGAGCCAAACCTCGAAGACCTGGAACCAAGCGACGATTTTGGCGGTTCCTTTCCTCTATCAGTTGAGTACGACGACGACCAACCAGAACCCACAGACATCGATCAAGATGACTGGTGAACTTTGAACTTTGCTCATGATGCTCAAGCCGGGTTGAGGCTTGTTCTTCCCCGGCTTTCCTCTTTCAACTTTCAAGCCCTGATCGGTGCTTCAATACAGACCAAGGAGACTTTGATGACTAGAACCAAGCATGATCAGTTCGCTAAGGAGTTACTCTCTGGACTCCTGGAAACCGTTGGCATCCCTAGAACCGAAGTCAAAGTCACTAGTGAGATTCGGGGCATTGATCTTCTTTTTGTTCCACTGCCCGAAAAAGCCGCTGAGAGAGCAAAGCTCGGATTGCTTGGTCGGATTGCCGCTGCAACGTGCCTCATCGAACCCTACCGCAATCCTCCTGCCCATCTTGAAATTCGCAATTGCCAGATGCGCTTGTTCATTCAGCATGGCGAGCATCTGCGCGAAGCCAAACGCAAGAAGCAAAAACTTCGAGAGGCTGATTATGAGATGCTTTGGGTGGTCGGCCCAACCATTTCCAAAGCGATCTTGGCCGATTTCAAAGCAGATCCTTGCGAGGATTCGGGAAAGGGGGTGTACTTCCTGGGAGTTGGAGAGCATACTGCCCTCGTCGCAGTTCACCAGCTTAAGCCAACACGCGATACCTTATGGCTGCGCATCTTGGGTAGAGGTAAGATCCAAAAGAAGGCCATTGATAAAGTACTTGCCCTTCCCAAAGATGATCCCCTGCGCAACTTAGCTCTACAACTCGTCGCCTCGTGGACAATCAGAACAGAGCAACAGTCAGACCTTTCACCAGAAGACCAGGAGCAACTCATGAACGTCTCATCTGCATATGCTGAATGGAAACAGCAAACCCTCCAAGAGGGCGAACTAAGGGGCGAACTAAGGGGACAACGCGGAATCCTTCTCAAGCAGATGACCCGCAAATTCGGCTCTCTAAGCGCCCAAGTTGTTTCCCAGATTCAAGCCATCGACAACACAGAAAAACTTGAACAGTTGGCAGAACTCCTCATCGATATCCCTGACCTGCAAGCCTTTCTCCAGAACCTTTGATCTCTCGGAATATGCGAGACGGGGTTGATCACTGAGCACCACGCTGAGGGATATTGAGAATGTGCTATTGATCCGGGGTTATGCACCTAGTTAGTAAAATGATCTGTCATTCGCACTGATCACTCATCTACTCCGTGCAGAGGACAAGAGGCGAGTAGGCCGTCCCGCGTTACATCTTTGGGTTAAGTAAGGATAAGGCTTCCAGCACCGTGCGCGGCTGCTTCAATAAAGTGTAGATGGTTTAGTTAAAGCTTGGAGCAACTGGGGTCAATACTCAGATATCTGTAGGGTAGCTTCATGCACTTTTTTAGCTGAAAGGCGATATAGCAAGGGTTTTAGCCTTATGATGCACGCCTCATTGCACAGAACGTGAACCGGGAAAAGCGCGTCTTTCCTTTACACCCCAGGGCACACTTTTACGGCTTGATGCCTGGAAAAGCAGTGGGCGCTACGCGTGATGGGCAAATTTTGAGGCGATTTGGGAAAGGCATGGATGCCAATAGACTATTCACCTAATCTTCAGCACCTGATTTTGGGTAAGCAATGCGCCGAGTCCGATGTACTAGATTTGTTGAAGCACTAAATAGAGTGAAACCAATCAAGGGGTGGAGCGCAGCCAATGGAAGGTTTATTTTAAGGTGGATCGTAAGAAATTGCAGGCTAACAAGAATTGGAAGACTGACAGTAAGTAATCGTATGCGTTTTGGGAATGGGATCGCAAATACCCAGATCAAAAGAATCAAGGTGAGTCCACTGTAAGCACGCACTAAACCAACATGAATTGCCCACCACTCTGGCGCATAGAAATAGGCTATACCTACACTAAGAACTTGAGCAACGAGGCAAAGATTGAAACAGACAGTAATGGCATAAAAGCCTTTCTGAGTCCAGAAATGAGGCGGTTGTATAGGATTCAGCTCGATGTTTGTACTCATGATTCAAATCGCCTTCAAGAGTTTTCTTATTCAAGGTTATTATTGCTCTGTCAGCGCAGTGAAAAGGTAACTCTACTTATGCCGTCAAGCATCGTTATTTCTCATTTCTGGACAACCGATTAGATAGTCCAATACGAGCCAAAGGTAGGGAGACTGCCCTCTGACAAACTTTGATTTTTCCCTGCATCTATTCAAGGCGGCACAGCTATTTTTTACAAGCCATTGTGTATCAGGAAAGTTTTTGGGATAACCTGGGCTTGGCATTGCACATCTCCTATTATTGACGCTAAAACATTAGGTTAGAATGCATCGCTCACGATGCCCAGACCTCGATCGGGTACACTTTGCGGATATGGAAAATTTGCGCATCTTGTTTCAAGCGATTGCCCAGGCAAATGATGAACAGGGATTGCGGTCACAGATTGAGGCCGCGAGTCAGTACTTCGTGGCGCAACGCAGAGGACTGTTCTTCTTCGACCAACTTCCTCGCCCAGGTTCTCGGTTGCACAAATCCTTACAAAGAGCACTGTCAACTGAACACAATCCTGTAGCTCGCTATCTCCTGGAAAACCATGCTCCCGTTCATGAAGGCTTGGTTACATCGCCAAAAGTCTGGCAAATGATCTGCCCTCGCGCCGACCACTGGCACGTCATGGCAGGCCCTATCGTCAATGCTGGTCAGTTGGTTGGGGTCATCGGTTTTACCCGTGAACGTGAGATGCCCGCCTTTGATGCCCGAAATTTAACAGATTTAAGTGCACTATGCCTGCATGTTTCGACCTGGGTGGCAACGATGCGAAATCAAGCAAATCAAAGCAGAACTGTTACAAAAAGCAAAGTAGACTGCCTCACACCACGAGAATTGGAAATTGCTCAGTTAGTGGCGCAAGGCTGTACCAATGCCGAAATCAGTGATCAACTTTGGATTACTGAAAATTCGGTCAAACAGGCCCTCAAACGGATGTTCCGCAAGCTTGAAGTCTCTTCACGCGCCCAAATGGTAGCTGAAATCATTTAGCTTGGCATTCACATTATTCAACTCGAATCATGGTACATCCCCCTCATATTTTTGTAATCTTAGGCTAAGTAGACCGAACCTCTGGCGCAACGAGGTTAAGCAGTAGAGGCTGAAACCCACTGCTCAAGAGTCTTTCAGTACGCAACCACTCCAGAGACTACCCCCGAACCTAGCTCCACCGAGGACGACATCAAGACAAAGCAGCGGCAACCATGGCTAACACCTACAGCTGATCCACCACCACCGGGGAAGGCAGACAACAGCAGCAGGGAAGATAGGTAATCACAGCGGCAATACTCTACTGATCCTGGCCAACATCAGCCATCCTTCAAAAAAACTCAGAGCCTATACCCTAGCTATCCACAAAGAGCGCAGCGGCGAAGTAATCAAGACCAGGCGCATAGACAGTAGCAGCCACCAATCAACCAACGAGAGAACGGGGGTGCAAGCGCGATCAGTCAAACCGCTTTAGGGGCAAAATGAGCGAAGCTGCATCGAAGTGACAACTGTTACAAAAATATACAAAATCGAGAATCTTGCCACATAAAATCAACACTCTAGCCGATATTGTAGTCACTCTAATCAACAAATTCTCAAATCCCTGGGTTTTTTCCTGTACGTCTATATGCATCAAATCACGAAATTTTTAAGTAAAGTTTTTATATTATTGGCTACGATCTATCTTTCGTGTTAGTGTTTTCTCAAAAATATTACGGATTGTAACAGTTGTCACTTCGATGCAGCTTCGCTCATTTCACCCCTACTGTTGTTTACTGGATCATAGGTGGGCCGAGAATAAAGATGCTTGCATACTCTTCAGTGGTGGGGAGGATGGAAATTTCCTCGCAAACTGGAAGTGGTCGTGGGTGCCCTATTGACCTTCTCCCGGATTATTGACACGAAGATTCTGAGAGCGTTGGGCTGAACTCTACCCCAGCCAGCGTCGCATCTGGCCACTGGCTGTGGTGATTGGCCAATGCCCAAACTGCAAACTCGGCAGAGGGCAAGTAGTCGAGCGAACTGTGCGGGCGTTCCCGGTTGCGAACCCTCAATTTTGTTTCTCGCCTCGGGCAGGCTCATTCTCGCCAGCTGCCGGAACGTCAATGCCAAGGCTGGCAGCCACCCGCCGCGCCGTCTTCTCTCGCTGCGCCGTAATGCCCCGCACCGATTGCCGTGCCTGCTCCAGTATCAC
>JACMLN010000017.1 GCA_014379585.1 Gloeobacterales cyanobacterium ES-bin-313
CCAGCCAGAAATGCCCAGAGACCAGAGGTAGCGGGAGATCTTTTCTAGTTGCATGGGATCTGTGAGTTCTGAAAATTCGATACCCAAAGCACCATTCAGTTGCAGATCCACCAGACCACGGCTCACCCATCCACCCGCCATATCGATGGTTTCGTCTGCCTCCGCCAAGGGCTGATTCTGAGGATCGACCCGCAGCAACTTTCCTTGATCGTCGAAGACCAGCGTACAAAGTCCCTTTTGTCCCGCCAATCGGGCATTGCTAATCTGGAGCATCTCGCTTTCCCAAGCAGTTATCGCTCATCAATTTAAGCTTACTGGAATCAAAGCAATTTCGGCAGATAGGTCGCTTCAGGCAAAACTCGCATGATCTTCCACAAAGGGTGCCATAGCGATTCAATATAATGAGGCTATGCCAAGAGGAGAAGCAGAAACAATGACAAATCTCCAAATTCGAACTGAACCAGGATCAATGACAGTGGACATCTCCTCACTCATGGCCTTACCGCAGATGAGCGAGGCTCAGTTTTATGAATTTTGCCGTTGCAACCGAGATCTACGTATCGAACGCAATCATAAGGGTGAAGTCATCGTTATGCCCCCAGCTTTTTCTGACACTGGAAATCGAAATAATCAAATCAGCTATCAGTTGACTCGCTGGGCAGAAGAGGATGGTACAGGCGAGGTCTTTGACTCTAGCTCAGGATTTACATTGCCGAATGGAGCGATGAGATCGCCCGATGCTTCATGGATCAAACGCGATCTTTGGAATGCACTTACGGAGGATCAAAAAGCCTCCTTTGCCCCGATTTGCCCAAATTTTGTGATCGAACTTCGTTCCTCTAGCGATACACTCAAAAGTCTGCAAGAAAAGATGCACGAATACATCGAGAATGGCGTGAGTTTGGGGTTATTAATCGACAGACAGAATCTCATGGTTTACTGGTATCGAGCTGATCGATCGGTTGCGGTGTTGCATCAACCTGATTTTGTGAGTGGCGATCCAGAATTGCCTGGTTTTAATCTAAAAATGGCAAAGATTTGGTAGGACAACTAGAACTGGATCGCGGTTTTCCTCAGGAAACACTCAGAGATCTGGATTTCTGGTGCTGTCGAGCTTGAGTTGGTCTTGTCTAGGTTCATAAAGCTGTCCTCTCGCTCGAAACCTCGTGGCTCGACGCGAAGTGCCCCGAAGCGCCCTGCAAGAAGCACCCCGACGCAAAGTGCCCCGAAGCGCCCTGCAAGAAGCACCCTTGGGGTGTCCCCTGGGATTGGGGTGTCCCCTGGGATTGTGCCGAAGGTTATTGACGCTTTGGATTTAATTCTCTCTAAAGATTCTCAGAACCCGAAATGGTTAACACGTAAGCTATCTTCGATGAGAGAAAGCTCGCTACACCTGTTTACCTCGTCATTTCTATATGCAAAATTCTTCGATGCCGCGTATTTCCCGTCGTTCAGTATTCAAATGGCTAGGAATCGGAACTACAGCCTTTGCCCTTGATGCCCCACTCGCTAAACCGCAGCCGACAATTTTTGAGCAAGATCTTCTTCGACTTCCCCGCGATCTCCAACAAGCAAAAAGTGTGGTTGTCGTTGGCGCTGGTCTGGCTGGCCTAGCTTGTGCCTACGAGCTGACCCAACGCGGCTTCCAAGTCACCCTTCTCGAACAAGCCCAGCAACTTGGCGGGAAACTCGCCAGTTGGCCAATCAAGGCTCTGGGTGAAACTTTTACTGTCGAGCACGGGTTTCACGGTTTCTTTCCTCAGTACTACAATCTCAACGATTTGGTGAAGGAACTGGGCATCACCGAGCATTTCGTTCCCCTCAAAACCTACTCGATGCTCTATCAGGACAAAAGCTATCAGCCTGAAGTGTTTCGTTCTTCCAGTGCAGGCTTTCCTTGGAACTTGATGGAACTGGCTCTGTCCTCTCCGAATATGCTGCGGTGGGGTTTGAATCTGACCAGTATTGATCACTGGCACCTGTTCCGGGCCATTACAGGCTTTGCTGTGACCGACTGTTATGCCCAACTGGACAACCTCTCTGTGGCGGATTGGGTAGCGAAAAACTTTCCGAAGGGCTTGCACGACCTCTACTTTTTGCCCTTTGCTAAGTCCAGCCTGAATGCGGTGGATGAATTTAGCGTTGCGGAGATGCTGCAATTCTTTCACTTTTATTTCTTTGGCAACCCCGAAGGGTTGGCGTTCAAGGGCACGCGCCAGGACATGGTGACGAGCCTGATTCGACCGATTGCCGATGCGATCGTAAAGCAAGGTGGCCAGATTTTAACCGGGGTGAACATCACCACCATGCAAGCGCAAACAGGCAAAGTTACCGGCATGAGCTATCAAAAAGGCCAGGGTCAACCAGCGCTCTGGGTCGAGCGTCAATCAGGCGACATTTACGGGACAGAAGAAGAGCGTTTTGCGGTTCAGGCTGAAACCCAAGCGGGCGTGTCATTGCGCTGTACCCATCAAGGGTGTTTTGTCAAACCCGAGACCGATGGCCAGTACCGCTGTCCTTGCCACGGTTCGCGCTTCGACAAACAAGGAAAAGTGCTGCAAGGTCCAGCCCAACAAAATTTGCCACGGGTGAAAGTTGTGGCTAATGATGGCGTGCGCCTTCAACTAGCAGGGGTGGGGGGAACGATTGAAACCCTCAAGGCCGATTACTATGTCCTGGCTGCGGATATTCCAGGGATGCAGCGCCTTTTTCAATCGGTTCAGGGAGAAATGTCCTCTGAGGTTGTTGCTCAGATCAACAGCTTGCGCGTCGCGGATCCCTTTGCAGTTTTGCGACTCTGGTTCGACAAGGATTTTGCCTGGGAGCACAGCGACTTCACCTCGATCTCCGGCTATCGTCTTGTGGATAGTATTACGCTTTATCACCGTATCCAAGATGATTACATCAATTGGGCAAAGCGCACTGGCGGAAGCGTCGTTGAATTGCACGCCTACGGATACAAAGAAAAAGACTTTCCGAATCAAGAGGCGATTATAGCCACTTTTCTTGAAGAACTTTTTAAAATTGTTCCTGAACTCAAAGAGGCGAAACTTTTGCATCAGGAATTGGTCAATCAGAAGAATTTCGCGGGCTTTCCACCGGGGAGCGATACCCTGCGTCCCCGAACTGCCAGTGCGATCCCCAATTTATTCTTTGCTGGGGACTGGGTGAAAATGCCATTTCCCTGTGGACTGATGGAACGCGCCACCAGCAGCGGTTTTTTGGCGGCCAATGCAATCTTGAAAAATAACGGACTACAGCGGCGGATTCTCTACTCGGTAAACCCGGAAGGGGCGTTGCATGCCATTGGCAAGTGGTTGCCGTGAAAGATCTGCGCCAACTGCCACCCAGCCTCGACCACTGGTACGCTGTGGCTACTAGTGCTGAGTTGAGAAAACAACTTCTCTCAGTAACACTTTGGGAGAAAGATATTGTACTTTTTCGCCGTCCGACGGAAGAAGTGCGGGCATTAGAAGACCGTTGCCCCCACCGACTGGTGAAATTGAGCGGGGGGAGTTTGAAAGGGGATCAATTGGAATGCCCTTATCACGGCTGGCGCTTCGCGGCAGATGGCCAATGTCTGCATGTTCCAGGCATGAAACCTGACGATTTTCGTTACTGCAAAATTCAGAGTTATCCAGTGCTTGAGCGCTACGGATTTATCTGGATTTTTCCGGGCAGATTGGAGATGGCAACTCAGCGAGAGCCGATAGCAATACCGGAGTGGGAACATCTCAACCAGATCGGCAGTATTGCCCCAATGCACTGCGCTGCCCATTTTTCTTACGTCATCGAAAATTTGATGGATATGCACCATAGCCATTTGCATCGTGCTTCTCAGGCATGGAGCGATGCCGAGTTAGAAAGGATCGAAGAGGATTCAGATCGGGTCGATGCCTACTATCAAGCGACAAACTATTACAAAATCGACCAAATTTGGTCAGCGGCTCAATTGTTTATTCCAGCTCTTCGGCAACCCCACAGATCGCCCCTTGTGAATCACTATTTTTATCCCCATTGGCGGACAACCCTTGGGAAGGATTTTGCGCTCTACTGTTTAATTTGCCCGGTGAATAAGACACAAACCCGTGCCTGGATGTTGCACTTCACCTCTTTGGAAGCGTTTCCTGCCCTGCATCGATTGCCCAAAGTTATTCGGCACATAGTGAAAAAAAGTCTGACCCATTCGGCACGTCCCCTACTGAAAAAGTTGGTTGATGAAGATATGTCGATGATGGTTCAGGAGCAACAAGCTTATCAACAAGAACCAGAGCGTCGATATTGGCAAACGAATCGCACACTTGCCGCTGTCCAACGGGTGATTCATGGACAAGCAATGGCCTACCCAAAAACAGACTAGAAAGTCTTGAAACAGTAGCCACCAACTAGACCGTTTCACCCAGAAAGAAGTATGGCCATGTCGGGGCGCAGCGTGCTGCACCTGTCCTTAAAGTAATACGGACACAGAACAATCCGCTCAAAATCGGTATTCCCGTCGCAAAAGTACCTGAAACAGGTTACATTTTCTAAGGTTTCTGCTGATTCCCTCAACCACCAATCAGTAGGTTTTTCCAACTCAGTTCACTTTAGGATATACCATGACGACCACTTCTAGTTCTGATGCGAATTCAATCCAGGCAAAATCTACAGCACTCAAATCGTTACTTCAAGAGCAAGGTGTAAAGTATGCTTTGTCCAGCTATGTAGATTTGCACGGAATGTGCAAAGCCAAGATGGTTCCCATCAGTCATCTTGAACAAATGCTACAAGGTTCAGAACTATTTACTGGTGCGGCTTTGGATGGAGTTCCACAATCAGTTCATGATGAAGAAGTCGCCGCACACCCTGATCTAGAAAGTATGATCATCCTTCCATGGAATCGGGAAGTGGCATGGTTTGCCAGTGATTTGCATTTGAAAGGTCAACCCTTTGAAGCCTGTTCTCGAAACATTCTCAAGCGTGTGCTCACCCAGGCTGAAGCATTGGGATACACCTTCAATTTGGGCATTGAAACGGAGTTCTTTATTCTGCGAGATACAAAAGACGGCAAGTTTGCAACCGTCAGTGAGCGCGATAACTTAGCGAAAGCAGCCTACGATGTTCCCACTCTATTGGATAACTATCAAGTTATCGATGAACTTGTTTCCGCCATGAATGCGTTGGGCTGGGATGTTTATTCCTTTGACCATGAAGATGCGCAGGGACAATTTGAAATTGACTTTAACTATTGCGATGCCCTATCGATGTCGGATCGCTTCACCTTTTTTCGATTGATGGCCAAAGAAATAGCGAGACGTCACGGATATTTTGCTTCGTTCATGCCAAAGCTCTCTTCCAATACTACAGGCAGTGGTGCCCACTACAATATGTCTCTCGCAGACAAAGTAACGGGTAAGAACTTGTTTGTTGATCTCGACGATCCCCGTGGTTGCAAACTTTCGAAACTTGGCTACCAATTTATTGCGGGTGTTCTCAGACATGCACCTGCAATCTGTGCAGTCACTTGCCCAACCGTCAATAGTTATAAGCGACTTGTTCGCCAAGGCGCTATGTCAGGGTCAACCTGGGCACCTGTGTATATTTGCTATGGCAATAACAACCGAACCAACATGCTACGGATTCCGCTTGCCGGTGGCCGAGTTGAATGTCGCGCTGCCGATATTTCCACCAATTTGTATCTGGGTGCCGCGATGATTCTTGCGGCGGGATTGGAGGGTGTTCGGGAAGGCTTAGATCCAGGCGAACCCCATACTGAAAACATGTATGAGTACACTTTGGATGCATTAAAAGCCTTGGGAATCGAAACCTTGCCACGCACATTGGGAGAAGCGATTACAGCATTCGCGACAGATCCGCTCAGTCAATCAGTCATGGGTGCTGAAATGTATCAGTCTTACATCAACTACAAAGAACGGGAGTGGGAGGAATATCATACTCACGTTTCAGACTGGGAAATTCAGCGCTATTTGAAGTTCTTCTAGACTTTGCATCCTGCTGAAGGTGCGGGTTTTTGGCTGCAAAGCAAAAAGTCATGGCCAAATTTGTATTCGGCCATGACCTGCAGGACCAGTTTGGTTTTAAGGCTTCGCGACTTTCTTAACAAATCGATCATCGTAAAGGCTTTCTAAGTCCGGTTTCTGTTTTGCGAGACCAGCTTTGACTAAGAAGTCTGCAATGATCTTGCCTTGAAAGCGAAGATTGGTTGGATCTTTTGTCTCAGGGCCGAGAGCGGCTATGTTTTGGGCGAGGGTAAAGATACGGGTACCACTGTCGTAGGCACGATAGTCCGCCTCACTGGTATCTCCCTGTTTCGCCATGATCTTGATGGATTCTTCGGGATTCTTCTTAATGTAGTCGAGGGTATCGAACCAGGTTTTAACGATCTTTTGAACTTCGTCGGGATGGGCTTTCACAAACTGGGCACTGAACACCAGATGGTCAGAAACCGCTCCTGGATAGTCTTTGGAACTAAACAGCACTTTGCCTTTTTTGGTGCTGAGTGCTTTTGTGGTGAATGGAGCATAGACACCAACTGCATCGACGCGACCAGCGGCGAAGGCAGCGGCGGCGGCGCCAGTTTCTAGGGGTGTGAATTGAATATCTTTTTGGGTCAGTCCTGCTTTTTGCATACCCAGCAGAAGCAGATAGTGATCGACCGTTCCAAGTTCTGCCGAGACGCGCTTGCCTTTGAGGTCTTTGACCGTCTTAATTTCCGGTTTAACAATGATTTGATCGTTGCCTGTGGAGTTGTCGTTGACCAAAACGATCTTCAACTTCGCTCCGGCTGCGGCAGGGGCAATCGTATCGTTGAGGGTCTGGCAGTTGGCATCTAGCTTGTTTGCTGAAAGTGCACCGATGGAGTCGCCGTAGTTGACGAACCAGACCATCTGGACATCAACACCATTCTTCTTAAATAAGCCTTTCTCTTCGGCTATTTTCCAGGGGAACCAACCTGGCCAAGCGCTATAACCAATTTTGATCGGGGCTGCGAAACTCGGTAAGCTAAGACCGATCCACAAACAAGCAACAAGCAGACTTCGACGGAACAATTGAATTTTGAGCATGGAGATCTCCGAGAAATCAGGCATATAGGGCAATGACTCTCCCGGGCTTTTTTCCCGCCGTGCGACCAGATAACTCTGGTTTGCCTCTCTCGGACCAGCCGCCTTTCAGCGCGGAACCCTAGAGACCCCCTTGGGGTCCTATTGGACACCTTTAGCCACTATGCTTCCGTTACAACTGTTACTGTTGTCTACCCAACGGTATATCGCTTCATGAAGTGGACTGTGTAAAATATGAACATTTCCTATCTGCCCATGGGCTAATTAACCGACATGAGAACGTCTGCAATGGTTAGAGCACAAGTGAATCCGAAGAGCGCCCTATGGCTCGCTTGTTTCGGGTGTTTTTTGGCAACTTCTGGAGCACTCGCCCAGCCCAGATTGATGAAGATCGAGAAATCAACAGCATCCTATTCCAGTCGTGATGCCCTCTACAACTGGACGGGGACAACTTCGGGAGTTTCAGGAACCCTCAGTTTTGATGATCAGACTGGGGAAATTTTGAAAGCAGAGGTAGAAGTAGATCTCGCCACTCTTGATTCAGGAAATGGCCTGCGGGATGGGCGGATGCGCAATGAATTTTTACAGACGGATAAGTTTCCGAAGGCAACTTTGACGATCGATAAGTTGGAGGGTTATCCGAAGTTTTCTGAGTGGAAGAAGTGGGGTACAAAACAGACTGGAAAGATCTATGGTCAACTGACGATCCGAAATATTACACGCCCGGTGATTTGGGACGCGGAAGCAATTTATTTGGGCAAAGAACTGAAGGTGAATGCGAAAGGGCAAATCAAAATGACGGATTTTGGGATTACGCCGCCTTCTCTGGCCTTCGTCACAGTAGAGGATAATGTCGGTCTTCAAGCGACAATCCTAGCCAGACGCGTTGAATCACCCTGAATCGTGAGGTTCGGATGCTACTGGCCTTGTGCCAATAGAGTGTTCACTCGCAAACCCCCGGCCTTGTGCTGGGGGTAATTGACTGCTATAACTTGCTAGTTTGTGAAACCGATGATTAATCCTGGTGACTCATCGCTTTTTTGAGAGGACTACTGAAAGCCCAGATTGCGAGAGAAGTCGCTAAGGCGATGCCTGTCATCAGTAAGAAAAAATTCTCTTTGGGCATCTTTTCCCATAACGTACCTAAGTTTCCACCCAGAGAGTTTCCGCCAAAGACAGAGAGGAACCAAAGACCCATCATCATCGAAACAATTCTTGGAGGAGAAACCTTAGTGACGAGGGAAAGTCCAACGGGAGAGACGTACAACTCCCCAATCGTCAGGAATACGAAAAAGCCGATCAAATACCAAGCACTGGTCAAGTTGGTGCCTGTGAGAGTCTTTGCCGAGAAGAACATCACCATATAGGAAAGAGCAACAAAGAAAAGGCCAAGGGCCATCTTGTTGACAGTGGGTGTTTCTTTGCCACGGCTGGCCTGCTGATTCCAAAGCAAAGTGAGAAATGGGGTGAAGGCGAAAATAAAGAAGGGATTGACCGACTGGAACCACGTAGACGGCATCTCCCAACTGGTACCAAAGATATGCCGATCCGTTAATTTGTCGGCCCAGAGTGCAATCGTGTTGCCTTGCTGTTCATACACTGCCCAAAAGAAAACATTCAAGACGCACAGAGCCATCAGACCACCGATCCGAACCCACTCGCTACGGGTAAGGGGCTGCTTTTCGGTCTTACCTGCCAGTTGATTGGCTTTCATCTCCATTAAATTGTCAGGAGCAAGATACTTTTGACCAGCAATATAGACGATTAAACCAACGACCATGCCGATGCCTGCTGCACTAAAGCCATAGTGCCAACCCATGGTCTGCCCCAAAGTTCCACAGACAAGGGGCGCAAAGAAGGCTCCCAGATTGATCCCGACATAAAAAATTCCGTAGGCACCATCCCGGCGCGGATCGCCTTGGGGGTAAAGTCCGCCTACCTGGGTCGAAACGTTCGGCTTGAAACAGCCATTTCCAAGAATAATCAGCAACAGAGCTGGGAAAAAGAAAGATTCAATCGCCATCAAAAAGTGCCCACAGGCCATCAGGACTCCGCCGAGCACGACGGTTTTGCGCTGACCAATGATGCGATCTGCCAGAATTCCACCCAAAAATGGCGTGAGGTAAACGAGGGCTGTGTAGTTGCCGTAGATCTGGGAGGAGAGCGCTTGGGCACTTGGATTGCCAAAAAAGTTTTGAATGGCGCTATAGCCCAGTACCCCAGCGCCGATCTCTGGTTTTGAAAGATAATTCACCATATAGAGCGTCAGAAGGGCGCGCATTCCGTAGTAAGAGAAGCGTTCCCACATCTCGGTAAAAAAGAGGACGTAGAGACCAATCGGTTGCCCAAAAAGCGTGGGTTCGGCGCTTGGCACACCGGTACTAGGAAGTTCCGCTTGAAAATTGCTCATGTTTTGTGGGTTGAGAAACTACAACAACAAAAAGCTTCCCTACAGAAAGCCCTGATTCATCACAACACCATACCCTCAATCGATTCGGTGATCTACATAGCGAAACGACAGCAAATCGACCAATTAAGTTTCACTCTCCACGTCTTCCAACCCAAGCGCCATCAAGTAGCCCCGTGCGCGCTCTGTGCGCGCATAGCGATTCACCAAGTTCCAGAAGCGAGCACTATGGTTGGCCTCGACAAGATGAGCCAGTTCATGGACGATCACATAGTCCTGAACAAAAGTGGGTGTCTTCGCCAATCGCGCCGAAATGCGAATCGTGCGCAACCCTGGAGTGCAACTCCCCCATAGGCTCTGTTGATTGGTGGACCAACAGATCGATTCCCACTTGAGGCTGCCATCGAAGTAAGTACGGTTGAGGGCTTGGGCGCGGCGGTGTAGGTCGCTGTCATCCAAGTCGCCGCTTAAGTGTTTTTTCCGCCAGCGCTCTTGAAGTTTTTCAATGATCGGCGCCAACTCTGCATCGCTCATGCCAAGGGGAGCACGGACAACGAATAAACCCGCCTCCCCACGACCACTGATCGTGCGGTTGCGCTTGGCGCTGCGAATGACTTTGACTTCCATGGGTTCAAACGAGGAAAAGCAAAATCATCTTACCGAAAATTGTCAAAGACAATACCCGACTAAAATAGTCGGGTATATTTGAAAACAATTGACAGGCTGTGATAAGGTGCAACCACCATCACCACCCACACCACCGATGACCCAAGTTTCTGTCCGTTCGACCTCCACCCTTAAGGGATTGCGCTGCCGCGAGTGCGGTGAAGCCTACCCTGCGGAAGCGCGCCACGTCTGCGAATTTTGCTTCGGTCCCCTTGAGGCAGTTTACGATTACGATGCCATCCGTGCTCTGACGACCCGCGAGAGTATTGCCGCTGGTCCGCACTCGATCTGGCGCTATCGGAATTTTCTACCTGTCACTGGCGAACAGGTGATCGACGTGGGCACGGGGATGACACCGTTGATTCGCTCCCACCGTCTGGCTCGTCAACTCGGACTCAAGGCGCTCTACATCAAAAATGACGCGGTCAATGCCCCCTCGTTGAGCTTCAAGGATCGGGTGGTCTCTGTGGCGCTGACACGGGCACGGGAACTCGGTTTCACAACAGTATCTTGCGCATCGACAGGGAACTTGGCCAATTCCACCGCAGCGATTGCCGCTCAAGCTGGTTTAGAGTGCTACATCTTTATTCCCTCGGATCTTGAGGCGGGGAAAGTACTTGGTACGTTGGTCTACGGTCCTCAGGTGATGGCTGTCGAGGGCAACTACGACCAAGTCAACCGCCTCTGCTCAGAAGTGGCTGATCGTCACGGTTGGGGCTTTGTGAATATCAACTTGCGTCCTTACTACTCAGAAGGATCCAAAACCCTCGGCTTTGAAGTCGCCGAACAACTCGGTTGGCAACTTCCCGATCACGTCGTCGCTCCCATTGCTTCTGGTTCTCTCTTTACGAAGATCCACAAAGGCTTCCAAGAACTGATCAAGGTTGGCCTTGTGGAGGATAAGCCTGTGCGCATGAGTGGTGCCCAAGCGACGGGTTGTTCGCCGGTATCCCAAGCTTTCCGCGAAGGACGGGACTTTATTTCGCCCGTGAAACCATCGACGATTGCCAAGTCCATCGCCATTGGCAACCCAGCCGATGGGGTCTACGCCATCGATTTGGCTCGCAAGACCAATGGCAACATCGAAGACGTATCCGATGCTGAGATCATTGAAGGGATTAAGCTCTTGGCACAGACCGAAGGTATCTTCACCGAAACCGCTGGCGGAACGACCATTGCTGTCCTCAAAAAACTCTGCGAACAGGGCAAAATTCGCCCCGACGAAACAACGGTCGTTTACATTACAGGAAATGGCCTCAAAACCCAAGAGGCGATCAGCCCGTATGTCGGCGAACCCTTACACATCGATGCCAGTTTGGAGAGTTTCGAGCGTGCCCTTGAGCGTTCGCGCACCCTCGAACGCCTAGAATGGCAACAAACCTCCGTCTAATTGAATAGTCACAAATTTTAGCCCAAAGAAGGATCAGCTTATGTCTGTCACTGTCTTAATCCCCGGCGCACTGCGCAAACTGACCAATGACTCGCCGACCCTAGAATGCACTGGTGCAAACATTGCTGAGGTGATCGATGCCCTGGATCGATCCTGCCCTGGTATCAAAGCCCGCCTCTGTGGTGAAAATGGCGAACTGCGACGCTTTGTCAATTTCTATGTGAATAGTGAAGATATTCGTTTTTTGCAAGGGAGGGAAACCCAACTGCACGATGGTGACGAAGTGAGTATCGTTCCAGCTATTGCTGGGGGGTAATTGCGGCAATTGCGGATTATGATCACAGGTAGTTACTGTCGGTTGCGCTGAATGGCCAGACGAACAAACGCTCGGGATTGTCCAAATTGCCGGAGCCACAAAGTTAACTACCGTCACCGTAAGCCTTGGGAGAGGTTTTTGGCTGCAACCTTGAGTTTTCAGTACTTCAAATGTAGTAATTGCGGCGAGAATTTCACGCGCACCAATGCCCAACTGACGGGCACATTGATTACCGAGGATGCCAAGGACACCATACTCCTGCCTTTGATTGGCAGACCTCGCAATCTTGTGTTGCTCGCACTCGCGATTTTTTTGCCGACTTGGTTGGCTTGGCGCTTCCTACAGTTACAACTGGCGATGGCCGAACCCCCTTCAGCGATTGCGGTCATTGGTGGAGGGCCACCACGGGAAATTGCCGCAGCCCAACTTGCCCAAAAATATCCTGACTTACCCGTGATCGTCCTCGGCGGTTCATCTTTGGGGTGCCTCAATCAAATTTTTTTTCAAGAGCGCAAAGTGGCTTGGCAACGGGTAATTGCTGACTATCGTTCCGCTTCCACCCTCACGAATCTGACGACCTTACTGCCCTACTTAAAGTTAGATCGCCCCAGTAAGGTGATTGTGGTGACGGATACGGGGGGCTGGTCGCGGGCAAAAACCCTCGGTTCTGTGATCTTAGGAGGCCATGGAGTTGCCATGGTGCCTGCTCTGGTCGATGGAGAAGGCAGCTCACGGGGAGAGTCAACTCCCAAAATTGTCGCAGAGGTCTTTCTCGCGATTGGCTGGACACTCTTCGGCGATGCCAGTTTGCCGAGTGGCTTTTTTAACTCCAACTATATGGCTGAGGTCGTAGCCAATACTCCATCAGGAAATTGCACCAAGGGCTACAACAATTTTTATCCTGTCTTGGATGGCTCGGAAATTGATCGATGAGCCTGCCATTGACGATCGATAGAAACGTATTTTAAAGGGTGAAGGTCTTGTAGGTTTCCTTCCCAGCCTTTCACCCAAGGCTTTTGGAGATATTCGAGACCTGTATGAAAGAGGGGCGCGATGGGCAATTGATCCAAAAGCCGCGCTTCTACAACACTTAACAAGGCGAAACGTTGGGCTGGCTGGATCACCTGAGCCGCTTGTTTGAGCAGTTGTCGATAGTTGGCATCCTCCCAAGCTGGATAGTTCTGGGGATTGAGGCCATCGTAGAGGTTCAAAAAAGTGGTGGGATCGAGATAATCACCTCCCCAGCGCGCCACTGCGACTTCATAATCCTGGCGGCGCAGTCGTGCTAGGAAAGTTTGTGACTCTTCGCTCTCGATCTGCACCTCGATGCCAAACTTCTCTTTCCAAGTGCGCTGTAACACCTGCACAACGGTTCGATCCGGTTCGCGGTTGGTGGTGTTGATCGTCAATTTCTTGGGCAGGTTTTCTAGACTGGCTGTACCCATCGGCCATGGGGGACTCTGGTAGCTAGGAATTCCTGGTGGAATAAAGCCTTTGGCTGCAACTGTATCCCCGCGCAGAAATTTTTGGCTAAGAGACTGGCGATCTACAGCACCACTGAGTTGGCGACGAATATCAGGATTTTTGAAAATCGGATGTTTGCAATTGAAGCTTACGTAGTAAGTGATGTAGCGCCCATCGGAGTAACAATCTTGGTACTGTCTTAGTTCCCTGAGCAATGGCCTGGGTAATACTCCTCCGATAGTGACATCAAGCTCACTGGTCTGATAAAGATTGACATTTTGTGCTCCTTCCACAATCGGGTACAAGTGGACAGCTTCAAGTTTTACCTGTGAACGATTCCAATAAGTCTCTGAGCGTTCCAGGGTGACGACATCGTAGGGACGATGCTCTGCGAGCACAAATGCACCGTTGGTCACCATACGTTCTGGCTGTGACCAGGGATCGCCGTCGCGCTTGATCGTCCAAGTGGGGACAGGGCGGAAGATGAAAAATGCAGTCAGCACAGGAAAATAGGCCGTTGGTTCTGCCATTTCCACCCGCAAGGTGAGGGGATCGATAGCAATGGCTCCCAACTGATCCACAGGAATCGTCCCTTCGTTAATCTCCCGCCCATTTCGCATATAGTACAGCAAATTAACATAAGGGCAGGCTGTAGCTGGATCCAGTGCCCGTTGCCAACTATTCACAAAATCCTGGGCAGTACAAGGGGTGCCATCGCTCCACTTCGCTCCTGGTCGCAGCGTAAAAGTCCAGGCACGGGCATCAGCGTCGGGAATCCATCGCAGGGCTAAAGCAGGTTCCGGGGCAAGGGTACGGGGATTAAACTCTGTCAGCCCTTCGAACAGCGCCATACACAAATTCAGTTCGCCTAGGGCTCCACCCACTTTGTGGGGATCAAGGGAGCGCGGTTCCGAACCATTGCCCACCCGCAAAATATTGCGATCCGGAATCTGCAAACTACCAAAGTAGGGTGTCTTGGTTCGGCTACACCCAGCGAGTAAACCAGCACTCAGGGCTAAAATTTGGCGACGTTTCCAATTGGACTTGGACATGAAGTTTTTGTTTGTCTCTCTGACAAGTATGCGCCTTCCTGAGACGAAAATTAGAGTGGTAGCTTGCTTACAGACGGACAGAGACCGAAGAGGCTAAAATCCGAGTGCTGTTTGCACGGATTGCCCACCTATGAAGCTGCATAGAATTCTGCCGTTGATCCTCGGCGCATTGCTCGGTTTCGGATCACAGGTTGCACGGGCAGAATTGCCACCGCTGATCCCACGGGATGTTCTTTTTGGCAACCCCGAAAGAACCCGCCCACGCATTTCCCCCGATGGCAAACACCTCGCGTGGCTGGCTCCTGACAATAAAAACGTGCTGCAAGTCTGGGTGAAAACGATCGGTAAGAATGATGAGCATGTTGTCACCAGCGACAAGAAGCGGGGTATTGGCCAGTATGCCTGGGCCGAAAACAATCACACCCTCTTGTATTTACAAGACAACGATGGCGATGAAAATTTTCATCTCTACGGCGTAGATCTTGAAGCAAACAGCGTGAAGGACTTCACACCAACCCCTGGAACGCGCTCAGAAATTCTTGCTATTGATCCAAGCTTTCCTGAAGAAATTTTAGTCTCCTCTAACCAGCGCAACCGTGAACTCTTCGATGTCTATCGCCTCAACCTCAAGACAGGCACCCTCACCCTCGATACTAAAAATCCAGGAGACGTTTCAGAATTTAAAGCTGACCCAAAATTGCAAGTGCGTGCCGCTCAAATTACTACTCCAAACGGCGGCACAGAGATCCGCATTCGGGATAACGTAAATGCGCCCTGGAAAACTTGGCTCAAGGTGGGAGCCAATGAAATTCTGAACTTCGTGGATTTCTCCATCGACGGCCAATCGGCTATCTTGAATTCCTCCATCGGTGCTGACACCGCTCGGATCGTGATTAGAAATATCAAGACCAACAAAGAAAAAGTTTTGGCCAATAATCGCGAAGTCGATGCCGGAGAAGTGGTGATTCAGCCGAAAACCCATCTGGTGCAAGCCGTTTCTTTTGCGCCCGGTCGAACCCGTTGGGTGATCGTGTCCCCTTCAGTGCAAGCGGACTTCAGTGCATTGCTTAAGCTCTACAACGGCGATTTCACGATTGTGAACCGCGATACAGCCGATAAGAATTGGCTCGTTTCCTATACCAGCGACATTGCTGGGGATCGCTACTACCTCTGGGATCGCACCAAAAAGCAAGGTTCTTTGCTCCTTGTAACCCGCCCAAAACTGGAAAATCTTACCCTTGCTCGTACTGAGCCTGTCCTCTTTGATGCTCGCGATGGTTTGAAATTGCGCGGCTATTTGACCCTACCTGTCGGAGTGCCTGCGCGAAGATTGCCGATGGTTCTATTTGTTCATGGTGGTCCTTGGTATCGGGATACCTGGGGGTTTAATCCGTCTGTACAGTGGTTCGCCAACCGTGGCTATGCCGTGCTACAGGTGAACTACCGAGGATCCACAGGCTACGGAAAAACTTTCCTGAACGCTGGGAACAAACAGTGGGGTCTCAAGATGCACAACGACTTGATCGATTCTGTGGATTGGGCATCAAGCACAGGTCTCGTCGATTCTAAAAAAGTAGCGATCTATGGTGGATCCTACGGCGGCTATGCAGCATTGGCTGGAGTCGCGTTTACTCCGAAAGTCTTTGCCTGCGCAGTAGATATCGTTGGCCCTTCCAACTTAAAAACTTTGATCGCTAATTTCCCCGTGTACTGGCAAACCGATCGGGCAATCTGGAATACACGCACAGGCAATATTGACGACCCCAATGATGCAGAGTTACTCAAAAATGCCTCCCCACTCTTCAAGGCTGACCAAATCATTAAGCCTTTGCTGATTGGTCAAGGGGCTAACGATCCACGTGTGACAAAGGTCGAATCCGATCAAATCGTTGAAGCCATCGAAAAAAATGGCGGCAAAGTTACTTATGTGCTCTATCCTGACGAAGGCCATGGCTTCGCCCGTCCAGAAAATCGCACCGATTTTAATGCCCGCGCCGAGAAGTTTCTCGCCGAGAACATCGGGGGGCGCTACGAACCCTTAAGTGGTGAAAAAATTCTTGGTTCGACAGCGGTCGTTCGTGAAATTAGTGGTGCAGTCAAAACAGGTTTGGTTAAGCCATAGGTAAGAGGACTTTTCTTCGCAAAACTTCGTAAACTGGAGGAGTCCTGTCCTGGATCTTTCTGTGCAGACCATCGAACCACGGGAACGCCACTTGATCATTGCTGTCTTCGGGAGTGAATCGTCCGCTCTAGAAGGATTTCGTTTGCTTCAGCGCTCTGGCTTTTCACCCGAAAATGTAGCAATCGTCGGCAAAGGCTATCGTGATGCGGATGCTGTTGGCTTCGCGGATCCGGTGAAAGTGGCTAAGGAACGTGCTCTGCGCACCGCTGGCTTCACAGGAATCGTCGGGGCGGTGATGGGATTAACCTTCAACTTGATCACCCACATTCAGATCGTGCCTAACCAGATCATCACCTGGATGATCGCCGCTTTTTTGGGTGGTATTTCTGGCGTCATGGGTGGACTATTCGTCGGTGGCGGAGTCGGGCTGATTTTTGAAAGTGGCGAATCCATCTCCTACCGCAACCGCATCGAGAGAGGCAAGTACTTATTATTGGTTGAAGGCAAAGAAGCCCTCGTCCTCACCGCCCAAGAACAGTTGCGGGAACTGCCAACTGAGTCCTTGGAGCGCTACTACTTTCGGGATGCTCAGGGCTGACGATTTTCTTTAATAATCACGTCGAGAATCTCTTGGGCACCCTGGTTCTTGAGTTTCTCCGCAAGGGCAATCCCAATCGCTTCGGCATCCGTTGCCAACCCGCTGTGGGTATCGCGGATCAACTGTTTACCATCCAAAGAGGCCACCATGCCTTGGAGGGTCAGGTTTTCGCCCTCGATTGCACTGAAGACCCCAATCGGTACCTGACAACCACCTTCTAGAAAGCGCAGCAGGGCACGTTCAGCAAGGCAGCGTTGGGCGGTTGGGGCATGGTGAAGAACGGAGATCAGACCATGAATTTCGGGGTCTGCGTCGCGGCACTCGATCCCCAACGCCCCTTGACCGACTGCGTGGAGGGAAATGTCTGGAGGCAGAATCTGACCGATGCGCTCCGGCCATCCGAGGCGACGCAAGCCAGCCACAGCCAAAATAATCGCGTCGTACTTGCCTTCGTCGAGTTTGCGGATTCGGGTATTGAGGTTGCCACGAATATCTTCGAATTGAAATTGCGGATAGCGGTGGCGCAACTGGGCCAACCGACGCAAAGACGAAGTGCCGATCACTGTTCCTTCCGGAAGCGTATCTAAGGTTGCCCCTTGCAGGCGCGGATGAAAAACCACCGCATCGGCGGGATCTTCACGTTCTGTAATCGCACCCAGCGTCAAACCTTCAGGCAAGTTCGTGGGCAAATCTTTGAGAGAATGCACTGCTAAATCCGTACGACCGTCGAGCATGGCCGTTTCTAGCTCTTTAGTAAAAAGTCCTTTGTCCCCGATCTTGGCGAGGGCGACATCCAGAATTTTGTCCCCCTGGGTTTTCATTTCCAGGTAACTAAATTGATGGTCGGCGTGGGCTTGTTGAAGTTCAGCGAGCACCCAGCGGGTTTGAACCATGGCCAACTCGGAATCCCGAGTGCCGATACGAACGGAGCGAGACAAAACGACTTCCTCTACAAAAGCTTTCCTAGCATAGCCGACAGGTTGATACACAGCGTCACTGTGATCCCGGTTAGACTAGAGTACATTTGCCGGTAACTGGGTTGGTGAGTCTGCGTAAATCGATTGCCAATCGGGTCTCCCGTCGCCGCCAAGCGACCGGAGAAAATCGGCTTAGGGAAAAAATCCAGTCTTCTCCCAAATGTGGGCAGATTGCTGCTTTCTTCGATATGGATCAGACCCTCGTTGCTGGGAACTCTTCGCTGATCTACGTTCAGCGTGCCATCGCCGCAGATCGCGCTGGTATTAGCGATCTGTTTAAATCGGTTTACTACTATTTGCTCTACCGACTCAACCGTCTTGCGGTAGATGCGGTGTTGAAACCGACCTTACAAAGCATTTGTGGGCGGACAGAAGCCGACTTTTCCGATTTTTGTCGTGAAATTGCCCTGAAGGAATTGGTTCCACGGGTTTCTAAACAGGCCAAAGATGCCCTGCACTGGCACCAGCAACAGGGCCATCGCTGTGTGTTGTTGACTGCCGCGACGGGCTACATGGGTGATCCTTTGGCAGAGGCATTGGCCATGGATGCTGCTCTGTGTACCCGTCTCCAGGTCAAAGATGGTATTTTCACTGGACACCTCAACGCATCGGGTCTTTGCTACGGCGAAGGCAAAGTAGATGCAGCCCAAGCCTGGGCAAACGTTGAAAACGTAGACTTGCACCAAAGTTTCTTTTATACAGACAGTGCCTCAGACCTGCCCATGCTCGGTGCAGTCGGCGTTCCAGTCGTTGTCAATCCAGATTGGAAATTAAAGCGTTTCGCCCAAAGACGGGGTTGGCTCGTCTGTCGCTGGAAGTTGCAGCAGCCCTAAACCACAGGTTATAATCGTGTTCCTTGGGGCTGTAATGGCTTCGACATCCTGAAGAAAACTGTCCACGCAGGCTGGGAGTGAGTCCGAATCCCAATAAATCAGGCTCAAAAACAATAAGTGCGAACAACATCGTTCCCTTTTCCCGCGCTCGCGTAGCTCTCGCTGCGTAACAAAACCGGGGCTTACATTTGGACCCACGACGGGTGTAGGCAATGCAGTGGGTGCTCTGGAGACCGTCCTCTGTCGCGTAACCAGTTAAGATTTGACAGTGAATCCCGCTAACTGGGACAAAGTTAGTTCCCGCTGCTTGGGTCAATGCAGCCAAGCCTGTGGATGAGTGGTAGGTAAGTAGGCACGGGTGGACAGGGGTTCGACTCCCCTCAGCTCCATATACGTTTAACCCTCTGTCTTTGAAAGTCAGGGGGTTTTTCGATGACAACATCCATCTCTCAACGATCTTGCCAATTCCGGCAGTCCCGTGAATCCAGGCGAGCTGCCATTGTTTCCACCAATCCCATCCATTCTGTAGGGGCGCAGCATGCTGCGCCCACCATTGCCAATCCCAAAGCACAAAACCGTGGAGAAACTACGGTAAGTCTACGAGTTTACGCTTGTATTTTATAAAAATAATTGCTAGGGTGGCGATGAGCAGATAAGATAAATCCCATGCAAGACCACGCTCTCGAAAGTGATTTCTACTACTTCGCCTACGGCTCTTGCATGTGTCCGGTGGACTTGAAGCGTTCGTTGGGAGAGAATGTCTGGCGCTACGTGGTCGGACCTGCTACTTTGCCAGGATACAGATTGGGCTTCTACTGGCAAGCCCCCTGGCGCAAATCAGGCACCCTCGATATCGTTTGTGATCCCAAAGCCCTGGTGCATGGTGTTTTGTATAAACTCCCCCAATGCCTGAGCGAACGGCTCGATGCACGAGAAGCCGTTGCCCAAGGAGGGTATCGCCACGAAGCCGTCGATGTTTTCAGTGGAACCCAACGCTTTCGCAATGTGCGAACCTACGTTGTCGTCGATAAGTTAGGCCAGGAGTTAGCCCCAGACAATGCCTATTGCGATGTGGTCATGCGTGGTGCTTTAACCTGTGGTTTGCCAGAGCAATATTGCTGGCAGCTATTTGAACACATGCAACGCCTTCAAACCCATTACCAGAATCGTTTAGGCCACCCACTGAAAATTCCCAGATCTCTGTGGCCGACTTGTTGATTTACTTGCAGCCAAGCACCTTAAGGGTATAACTCTTGCCAGTGGAAAGGGTGCCACCGAACAGGACGTTGACCTGATAGGGCGAGGTTGTCACAGATTCAGGGCTGACTGTGAATTCCAGGGTTTTGCCCTTTCCTAAAGAAACGCCTTTCTTTTCAAAAGCAGTCTGGGCTTTGCCGTTGGCGTATTTCAAGTAGGAGACGACATCGTACTGGCCATCGCTGTCGGGCGTCAGCAGTACTGTATAACTACTGAACTTGATGGAGTTTGGAATTTCAAAGTCTGTGTTCCAGTTGTCCTTGGCAACCCCGACTGATGCAGGAGAAATAGACTTACTAATGCTGTTGGCTGCTTTGAGATTTGCGCCTTCAGGATTGCCAACTGGTTTCAAGGGAGCACAGGATTTTGCAAAGACTGGAGCAGCAGAAAGGCTCACACAGAACACTGCGGAGAGCAAAAACAATTGTTGTAGTCGCATATACAACCCAAAATGACAATACCTCCATTATCTATATCTGAATAGTTTCTAAATCTTCCCAGAGAAATAGGCGAGGGCAGAGATTTTTGGGTTTGCGTCTCAACTCAAGCAGCAGGAAACTACCCCGATCTTCCGATTTTTCGAGAAACCAGCCTGAACCTAAGTCCGGCAAATAGACGTTTCCATGATAATTTCCTTTGATCACACTAAGGAAAATTACTTCGAGAAAATCTGCGCATTGGGCATATACAGAAGCTCCACCGATCACGTAGAGGTTGCCTTCGCCAGCAAATCGAGGCAGGTCTAAAGCACTTTCATAGACAACATTTGCAAAATGCTTTCCTATGCGGTGGGTCAGTACAAAATGATGTCGCTCAGGTAAGGGTCTACCCAATCGCTCAAGGATGCTTTCGAATGTTGTACGTCCGAGCAAGACTTTCTGGCCAAGGGTGAGTTGTTTAAAGTGCTGCAAATCTTCTGAGCAATGCCAAGGTAACTGATGATCCTGCCCAATCAGGCCATGGCGATCACAGGCAATGATGGCGTATATCGTCAAGGGTTACTCAGCAGTATTCCGCACAGCAGCACAACAGAAAGCATCAACAATCCGAAGATGACTATGATCAACATGAATTCTGCTGCACGCAATATGTGAACCCACCAGGGTTGCCGTACATCTAGCTTTTCGGTTGTGATGTTCCACTGGCAGCGCAGACAGGCGTCCATCAGCGGAATCAGTTCTTGGTTGCAGCGTGGGCAATGCATAGGAATCTAGAGACTGTTTGCCCTCTATTCTGCGCTACTTTGCGGGTGTCCGCATTTCTCAAATAGACAGTTTTTACTGTATATTAATGAATGCTAAGTGCTCAAGTGAACTGCGCTTCATTTGAGAGCTTCTCTCCTCGTGGCTCATTGGGAAATCCTCTAAGCCTCTTCTATATCAGGTGTTGGGTTTTGCTTGTGTAAGAACGGTTACAACTGTCTATTTGATGCTGTGTATAGAGGATGATTGATGCGTAATTTTTGGGCAATTGGGCTGTGCGTCTCAACGGTTTTGATCACGGGTTGTAGCGAGACGAAGAAGGCACCAGATGCGACGGCGATGGCGGCGATTTCCCAACGCAAAATGCCAGCAGATACCGTTGAGCTTTCTCCAGAGTCACTGCGCAATCAAGCACTCCGGGTCGAAACCGTGGGTCGTCGCCAGATCACCGATCACAAAGTTTTCCCTGCCTCCATTGAAGAAGCGGCAAACCGCTCTAGTACCGTGTCTGTCCCCATTGCTGGCCGTATTCAGCAGATTTCTGTGGATGTGGGGAGCCGAGTTCGCGCCGGACAGATTGTGGCCACCCTCAACAGCACCGAACTGGGCAGTGCCAAAGCCGACCTACTCTCGGCTAAGGCGAACTTGTTGGCTGTGAAGTCGCGGTTACTTGTTTCCAAATCCCAGAGCCAACGCGAAAGTTATTTGGCGGAACGTGGCATCTCTTCCCAACGCGAAAAACAAGAAGCCCAAGTGCAATTGAGTAGCGCCCAAGCTCAGTACGAAGGGGCAAAGACAGCGATTCAAGCTGCGGAAGCACGGCTTCTCGCCCTCGGGCTTGTCGAGTCAGAAGTCAGTCAATTGATCAACGGTAAAGATATTACGCCACGGCTCTACGCGAGAAGTCCAGTTGCTGGGCAAGTTCTAGTACGCAAAGCGCGGGTCGGCCAGGTCGTACAGCCTGGAGAAGCACTTTTTAATATTGCGGATCTCTCGGAAGTCTGGGTCGTGCTGAAGGTTTTTCAGTCGGACTTGGGACGCTTACAGGTAGGAGACCGGGTGCGCTTTAGTGTGCGTGGCGAGCAAACAGTGAATGGCCGCGTGTTATTGGTAAGCGATACCCTCGATCCCCAAACCCGAACAGCCGACGTCCGGGTTGTGATTCCAAACCCAGACCACAAACTCAAGCCGGGGATGTTGGTGCAAGCAGAAGTGGATTTCGGTGGATCAAGTCGGGAAGTGCTCGCTATCCCTGAACAAGCGATCTATGAAGTGAATGGCAAACGTGTCGTGTTTATCCGCGAGGCAATGGCTCGGTTTGTGGCACGGCCAATCACCGTTGGCAACCGCATTGGCACCTACGTCGAAGTCCTGAGTGGCCTCAAAGCTGGAGAGGCAATCGTGGTTGAGGGCGGCTTCGTCCTTAAAGCTGAATTACTGAAATCTTGAGGAAAAGTCATGACTGCTGTGCTCCCGTCGGAAACGCAGAAGCCCCGTGGCTTTTTGCAAAAGTGGGTCTACGGAGCGCTCAAACAGCGTCTCCTCGCCGCCCTTGCCCTCGTTGTGATTATTGGGCTTGGGATCAATACCCTGAGCCGCTTCCCCATCGACGGCTTGCCGGATATTTCCAATGTCCAAGTCCAAGTGATCACCGAGGCTCCCGCCCTTGGCCCCCAAGAAGTCGAGCAGTTTATTACTTTTCCGCTCGAAATAGCTCTCACCGGTCTGCCCCGTGCCACCCAGTTACGCTCGATCTCAAAGTACGGTCTTTCGCAAATTACGATTGTTTTTGAAGATGGAACCAATATTTATGCAGCCCGAACTCTAGTCAACGAAAAACTCGTCGAGGCGAGTCGTTCATTGCCAGCAGGTTCGGAGCAGCCCGTTTTAGGCCCAGTCAGTACGGGCCTCGGTGAAATTTATATTTTTCAACTCAAGGGTGAGAACAAAACACCCCTCGAACTGCGCACCTTAATGGATTGGACTGTGATCCCCAGGCTTAAGTCAGTGCGCGGGGTGGCTGAGATCAATCCGATGGGTGGATTTGTCAAGCAGTATCAAGTCAAGCTCGATCCGGAGCGCTTGTTGGGTTATAACATCACCCCCGAAAAAGTTTTCTCAGCCCTCGAAACCAACAATGCCAACTCCGGTGGGGGCTACGCCAGTGACAACAGCGGCGAGCAGACTGTTATCCGAGGAGCAGGCTTAATTGTCACCACTGAGGATGTCGAAAATGTGATCGTTTCGCGGGCCAACGGCTCGCCTGTCTACGTGCGGGATGTGGCCGAAGTGACCATCGGCCACCAACTGCGCCAAGGGGTGATCACCCGCGACGGCAAAGACGGCATCGTCCTCGCCACTGTCTTGATGCGTTCGGGCGAGAATGCCAATGGTGTGGTTACCGATGTGAAAAAACGGGTCGCAGAAATTCAAAAAGAATTGCCGGAGGGTGTGGAAATTGAAGCCCTCTACGACCGCACTTCCTTGATCAAAGCGGCGATTCAAACTGTCTCCCTCAACTTATTTGAAGGGGCATTGCTCGTCACTGCCATTTTGCTTTTGATGCTCGGCAATATCCGAGGAGCGCTGATTACTGCCTTTGTCATTCCCCTCTCCATGTTGCTAGCGCTCACTGGCATGTTGATCGGTGGCGTGAGTGGCAACTTAATGAGCCTTGGAGCCATCGACTTCGGTTTGCTGGTAGATGGTGCTGTGTTCATGGTGGAAAATATCATCGCCAAACTGGCTCACGAGCAGCCCCAGACCCCCAAAGAGCGGATGCAAATTATTGCCAAAGCTTCATCAGAAGTGGCCAAGCCTGTTGCTTTTGCGATCACCATTATCACGGTTGTCTATATTCCAATCTTTGGCCTATCTGGTGTTGAAGGGAAACTGTTTCAGCCCATGGCTTTCACCGTCATTTTGGCGTTGATCGCCTCACTGATGTTGACGCTTTCCCTTGTGCCCTTGGCCTGTTATCTCGCTTTCCCGAAACCGCCCAAAGAACTTGAAACGGTCATTGTTGCCTTCGCTCGCCCTCCCTACGAGTGGCTTGTCGATCGCTTAATGGGTCAATGGTTGCCGATTTCATCCGTCTGCACAGCGATTTTTCTCGGCGCGCTCACCATCGTTCCACTGCTCGGTTCCGAGTTTGTCCCCAACCTCTCCGAAGGCTCGGTTGTGATCAATATGCGCCGTCCGCCATCGGCTTCCCTCGAAGAAGGCGCACGTCAGACCAAGATCATCGAGCGGATTGTCAAAGAATTTCCAGAAGTAGAAGCCGCCTATTCCTTCACAGGTCACCCAGAATTGGCCACCGATACGAATAAGTCCGAGAATTCCGACGTATTTCTGGCTCTCCAACCCCAAGAAGAGTGGAAGACCGCCAAAACCCAGGAGGAACTGGTCAAAAAGATCGAGAAGCGCTTACAAGGAGCGATTCCAGGGATTACCGTTGCCTACACACAGCCGATTCAGCAGCGGGTCAACGAGCTTCTTTCCGGGGATCGCCTCGATATTGCTCTGCGCATCTACGGTGCCGACATCGATGCTCTGAGCACGATTGCCAACCAGGCAGCCTCGATCCTCCAAAAAGTGCCTGGATCTGCAGACGTGCGGGCAGAGGGGATCAAGGGCTTGCCCGTTTTAAATATTCAGGTTGATCGCCAACGACTTGCTCAGTACGGCATCAACGTCCGCGAGGTCTTAGACACCATCGAAGCAACCCGCGCTGGACGCGTCGTCGGCACCATCTACGAAGGTCGCCAACGCTTCAACTTGGCCGTCAAGTTCGACGATGCCGCCCTCAACGATCTTGAAGACACCCGCCGACTCCCCGTCGCGACTGCAGACGGCAAGATCGTTCCCCTCGGTGCAGTCGTCGATATATCCACCAGCGACGGCCTTGCCCAAATCTCCCACCGCGAAGGCGAGCGGGTGATCACCGTCGGCATGAATGTCCGTGGCCGGGATCTTGGTTCCTTTGTGGCTGCAGCCCAAGAAGCCGTCAATAAAGAGATCAATGTCCCGAAGGGTTATCGTCTCGTTTGGGGCGGACAATTTGATAACTATCAGTCCGCTATCGAGCGCCTACGCATCCTGGTTCCGATTGCCCTAGCTCTGATTTTTCTATTGCTCTATAGTTCTTTTGGCAACCTTCGCCCAGGCATCTTAATTTTCTTGAACGTTCCCTTCTCCCTTGTCGGTGGCCTTGTCGCCCTCTATCTGCGCGGAATGCCCCTGTCCGTTTCAGCCGGAGTCGGTTTTATTACTCTCTTCGGTGTCGCCGTCTTAAACGGTATCGTCTTAGTCTCCACAATCCGCGAAATCGAAGAACAAGAAGGTCTCTCTCCCGTTGAATCGGCCCTTAAAGGTGCAAAAGAACGACTCCGTCCCATTTTGACCACCACCCTCGTCGCCAGCATCGGTTTTATTCCGATGGCCATCGCCACCACTGCTGGAGCCGAAGTTCAACGCCCCCTGGCCAGCGTCGTTATTGGTGGTCTTGTCACCTGTACGCTTTTCACTCTGTTCGCCCTGCCCGTTTTGTATCCAGTCGTTTGTGGCAAATCTACCCCCAAGAAGCCCAAGAAAGGTACATCACCTCTCAAGCCAGAGCCTATCCAAGAAAAACCCGTCATTGTCGAAGCCATTGAAGGAGTCAGTACTGATGGACAAGCATGAACATGAAACAATCACCCTCAAAGATCGCATTGCCGAAATTCTCGGGCTGATTTTATTTACAGGCTGGGTGATTTTCCTGGTGCTCCACAAGATCTTGCATGCCATTTAAGCCCTCCCAACAGGCTCTAACAAATCTGCTGACAGGCTAAAAGCAATTTACTAATCATCTCTTGTGTGTGCGTTGCCATGACTGAAAAGCGAATTCGGCTCGTTGGCACTGTTGGCGGACGAATCGCCGGGGCATAAAAGCCCTGTTCAAAAAGCTTCTCAGAAAACGCACAGGTTGCAGCAATATTGCCGACTTGGCCACAGAGAATCGCCGAATCACTTGGAAAAACGGCAATCCCAATGTGCTGCAAGCCCTCTGAAAGTTGTGCAATATTTTCCCAAAGTTGGCTGCGCCGTCCCAGTTCTGACTGAGCAAGGCGAACCCCTTCAAGGGCAGCAGCGGCATCACCCGGTGACAACCCAGTCGTATAGATCCAGGTTCGAGCACGATTTCTGAGGTAATCGATCAGAGTCGAATTGCCACAGACGTACCCCCCCAAACTGCCCAGTGCTTTTGAAAGGGTTCCGATCTCGATGATGGGAACTTTGAGATTGAAGTGTTCTAAAGATCCCGCGCCACTCGCACCTAACACCCCTGTCCCGTGGGCTTCATCCACAACCACCATGCATTCATACTGCTCGGCAAGTTTCATAATCTCTGGAAGTGGAGCCAGATCCCCGTCCATACTAAAAATGCTGTCTACGCAGACCAAACAACGCCGATAGCGATTTCGTTCTTTTTCAAGCAGGTTCGCTAAAGCCTCCATATCGTTGTGGGCAAAAAAGTGCTGAGTTGCCCCACTCAGTTCTGCGCCACTTCTCAGACTCGAATGGTTGTATTCATCGGACAGCACGAGATCCTTCGGCCCCACTAGAGCCTGGATCGTTCCCAGATTGGCCAAGTAGCCCGACGAAAACAGAAGACAGTCTTCTGTGCCTTTCCATCCAGCCAAAGCTTTTTCCAGGTCACGATGAACTGGACGTTCACCGCTCAGTAACCGCGACCCTGTAGCCCCTGTCCCCCAACGCGCGATGGCATTTTGAGCGGCACTGCCAAGTCGTGGATCGCCGCAAAGTCCCAGGTAATTGTTACTCGCGAATTGAACCACCGCTTTGCCTTCGACGATCATCGTCGGGCCAGCCAGACCATCGCTCACCCGGGTTGAGCGGTACCAACCAGCCCGGTGCAAAGTTTTCAGGTCATCCGCTAGCCATTCATAAGGATCTGCCATGGCATAGTTGAGAAGAGCTTTCCTGAGTATTCTCCCTTGTCCAGCCCGCTTTGGCCCTACAAAACCCCTGGAATCCCCGACGAACTGTTCGAGCGGATCCCAGGCATTCCCTTAAGCCCCAGGGAAGTGCGCATTCAACTGCTGGCTCAACTGCGTCTCCAATGCAATTCAGTCCTTTGGGATATTGGCGCTGGCACAGGCACTATCCCCGTCGAAGCCGGATTGCTCTGCCCAGAAGCACAGATTATTGCCGTCGAGCGGGATGCTGAAGTTGCCGAGTTAATCACCCGCAACTGTGAACGCTTCGGTGTAAAAGGCGTTCAGATTTATCAAGGGAGCGCCCCCGAATGCTTGCAAGAAATCAGCGCCGATCCTGATCGTGTCTGCATCGAAGGAGGCCGTGCCCTAGCAGATATCTTGCAGGTCGTCTGGCAACGCTTACGGGTTGGTGGGCGCGTGGTGATTGTGACTTCAGCTCTCGAAGGGCTTTACCGCGTCGCTGAACAATTTGCCCAACTGCAGGCTCGCCAAGTAGAAATTGTCCAGTCTGGAAATTATCGCCTAGAGCAACGGGGAAACCAGCAGAGTTTCGTCGCTCTAGACCCCACTTTTGTACTCAGCGGCGAAAAAATCTAAGCGGCGCACTCAATATATTGAGCCACGCGGATCATGTGTTTGCAGGTTGGGGTCTCGAGGCCTTTCTGAAGCTGAAACTCCCAATCGGGGCAGGTACAACTTCCCACATGGGTATCGACGATATAGATCTTTTCGGTTTTATGGCTAAAGACCCCAAAGTGGTTGTCCTGGGATTCGATCACTTCCACCGATGCCGCTCCTTGAAGGCGAAGTGCCAGATGATCCTGCTGAAAAGCTTTGAAACTGATCAAGGTTGGCCGACGGCCTGCCACCACCACAAAGCAGACATGTTTCCAAGCCTCGAATCGTCGAATATCTGCAATTCGACAGCCAAGAATACGGGCAATGGCGGCCTTGGAAGGGCGAACGAACTGAAGCATCATAGATGACTCCTGCAAGTTATAAGAAAATATTTTCTGAGCACTCTGTTGAACGCAACGGAACACAATTCCTAAATATTTTCCAGCGATCCAACTCCCTCTATTTTAACATTTTTGCCTTGGTTCTGTGGGGAAAGAGTCACCCTTAAAATCTTGATTCGGAAATTGCTACTGTACTGGATAATTTAGCCATTGCACGCCGCACAGCAGCGACGGTTACTCCAGGCAATTCTAGTTGGGGAGTTAGTCCAACATCAGCGATCACTTCAAAGCTAGAAATCTTCTCACTGAGGAGACTTAAGCGCTCACCAATGGCTGGTTCAGCGTAGGTATTTTTTGCTCCCCAGAGGATCGCTGTTGGCACTTTTAGCTTGGGCAAAGATTCAGCAAGATCGGCAGTAAAATTGCCCTTCAAAAAAGAGTACGCTGCTTCTTTTCCATCTTTTTGTTGCGCAGAAACAAAGTACGCTTCAACTATCTCATCACTAATTCGATTTGCCTGTACAAAAAGACGTTCTTCTAAGAATTTTCGGATCGATGCACGGGTCGTAATCACTTGTGAATAGAGAAAATCATTCACAAATGGAACTTGACTGGCAAAGGAGAAAAAACTGCCGTTGTAGGATTTACCAAAATCTTCTAGACCACTGGGATTCATAAAAATTAAGCGCTCAAAAATCTGTGGCTGTTGATTCGCCACTGTCACGCAAAACGCAGCGACAACACTGGAAGCCACAACCGTCACTGGTCTCTGGCAGGTTGCCTTGATAAACTCAAGAATCGCGGTCTGGTAATCTTGAGCAGTATATTCGCCTGCACGGTGTTCTGAGAAACCCCACCCTGGCAGATCAGGAGCCAGCACCCGGTACTCGGCTGAGAAGGCAGGATAGACCTTTGACCATTCGTAACTCGAAGAACCACCACCGAAGCCATGGAAAAAGATCACCGTCTCAGCAAAGCTGGGATTGGCTTCGTAGTAATTGATCTCGCCACTGGAGGTGCGCAAGTTGAGGCGATTAAATCCAGGGGGCTGAAAAAGATGGAGTTCGAAGGTCATTGGACTAGCCTAGAGCGAATACTCCGATCCTAAGCGCACAACTTGTACTTTGCTTCCACCTGAAGGAGAGTCAAGGTACCATTCTTGGAAGACCATGAGCAGCCTGCGATAAGTTAGACATCCGCTGTGATGGTGAGTTGCTATGACTTTCTGGAATCTACCGAAAATTCCAACTGCTCCTTTTTGTCCTTCGGAAGTCTCGGGAACAGTGGAGATTCCAACGACCACAAATCCTTGGCGGAGATTTCTTGCCTTTGTGGGTCCAGGCTTGCTTGTTTCCGTCGGATATATGGATCCAGGTAACTGGGCAACCGATATTGCTGGTGGTGCACAGTTTGGCTATAGCTTGCTGAGTGTCATCTTCATCTCAAATTTGATGGCAATTATTTTGCAATCTCTCTGTGTCCGCTTGGGGATGGTTACTGGCCAGGATTTGGCTCAAATGTGTCGTACTCGTTTTCATCCAAACTTAAATTTCATCCTCTGGATCTTTGCTGAAGTTGCAATTATCGCCTGCGATCTAGCTGAATTATTGGGCAGTGCAATTGCACTCAATTTGCTTTTTCATATTCCATTGACTTGGGGAGTCTGCCTAACCGCTTTAGATATTTTTATTGTCTTGCTGCTCCAAGGAAAAAGTTTTCGTTGGCTTGAAGCATTAGTACTTGGTTTGGTGAGTACGATCGGCCTTTGCTTTTTCGTCGAAATTTTATTTGCAAAACCGGATTGGAACGCCGTGTTTCAAGGCTATATTCCAACCCTCGAAATAGTGCAACAGCCTGAACGTTTGTACTTAGCGATAAGCATCATCGGTGCAACAGTTATGCCCCACAACCTTTACCTTCATTCGGCCATTGTCCAAACCCGTTCTTGGCAAAAATCTGATATTTCCCTCAAAGAAGCGATTCGCTTTGCCACCGCTGATTCAACTATCGCTCTGTTTGCAGCTCTATTTATCAATTCGGCAATCTTAATTGTCGCAGCTGCGGCTTTTCATTTTTCTGGCAATCGACAAGTCGCTGACATTCGTGATGCCTACAAATTATTAGAACCCCTTCTTGGCACTGGAGCTGCTAGCCTGCTCTTCGGCATCGCGCTCTTAGCCTCCGGCCAAAGCTCAACGTTTACCGGAACATTAGCCGGTCAGATCATTATGGAAGGCTTTTTGAATCTGCGCATTCCCTGTTGGCAAAGGCGACTGGTTACTCGGGGTTTGGCGATTGCACCTGCACTAGTAGGCATTATCTTGCTAGGGGAAGCAGGGGTTGGAAAGCTCCTTGTTCTCAGCCAAGTCATCCTTAGCTTGCAACTACCCTTCGCGATCTTTCCGCTCATCCTCT
The DNA here is from genome assembly GCA_014379585.1 of Gloeobacterales cyanobacterium ES-bin-313. Classification (GTDB taxonomy): domain Bacteria; phylum Cyanobacteriota; class Cyanobacteriia; order Gloeobacterales; family Gloeobacteraceae; genus JACMLN01. The sequence goes on from JACMLN010000017.1 coordinate 30,722, forward strand.
TTACGAGCAATAAAAAACTAATGGGCGACTTCGTAAATCAGCTCTGGCTCAAATCTTTTGCTTGGGCAATTGCCTTCATGATTACAGGTTTAAATATTTGGTTGTTGGGAGAAGTTTTAGAGCTGATTCGTTAGGCATTAACTAGCCTCAAGCACTTGCGCCAGTTTTAAGCGCACCGTCCGCTCTGGATCTTCTTTGAGAGCTTCGAGTGTGGTGCGAACCCCAGACTGATGTTGACGTTGTCCAAGTACGAGAACAGCACAGTAGCGCACCGACCAATCAGCATCTTTGAGTGCCTCTAAAAGAAGATCTAAAGTGTCTTCGAACTGCCCTAAGCCTTTGACGCAGATCCGCCGCACGCTTGGGGCAATGTCAGCCTTTAGCCAGTGGGCGTACGAGTTGCGGGGGCGCGAGTCGCCAACACCAACAAGGGCACGAAAAGCTTGGTAGCGCGCACCGTAGTCCATCGCATCTATACAGTCGAGGATCGGCTGGACAGCGGGTTCACCGATGGCGATCAGCCCAGAAACGACAACTTCAAAGAGTCCAGCATCGTTGTAGCTCAACGCGCGGATCATCGGTTCAATGCCGCGCGGATCTTGAGCACTCGCAACGATCTGCATCACGGCGATCCGTTCAGCACTGTTATGAACCGTCGCCAATTTTGCGAGGGCTTGTTCGAAGGTGAGGGAGTTGGTGGTCATTGATGTTGTGCGGGTAGGGTCAAACGATTCCACGACCGGAGCGGAGTAGCTTGTCTGGTTGAACCATGCGCTGTTGGCCTTTTTGGGCAAGATCTGTATCGCTTCCAGCGTCGCCACCGTAGAGTGTGATCATCCGCTCAAAAGCGGCAGCGGGCTGATTCACTTGGTACTTAAAGCCCCGGAAATAGGGAACGATGTTTTCACCGAAGGCTTCACGATATTCAGCGCTATCGATGTAGCTATCGATTTCAATGTCGTACCCTTGGGTGTGGTAGCGGTCAAAGTGCTCGGCAATTTCTGACTGGCTGTAGATCGCTCTACCCAAGAAATGCTTGCAATTGAGCTCGATAAACCGGTTGTTCGAGGTGCTCTGGAAGAAGCGCTTGTTGTAGAGTTCAGACTTACCGAGAGTCCGCACAAATTCCCGCACAGAAATATAGCAGTTGCGCAGTTGGGATTCAGCCGCAATGAGGCGCTCGTGCTCGAGAATGTAAGTATTTCCGAAGACCTGCTTGTAAGCGGCTTTAAAGACAGCTTGCAGCTCTTCTTCAGAAAATCGCGTCGGTAATTCAACAATATTGTCCGGAGCAACGGAGGTAATCCCAATTTTTTGTTGGCCGTATGCGTCAGGTTTCGCTTCTGAAGAAGGGCGCATAAAGCGCTGCCAATCGCTACCAGCTTCGGGAAGCTTTGTTTCGTAGGTGTTGCGACTGAGCAATTCGCGGGCTGCAACCAGCCAGCCACCAAGACCCGCCTCGATCGACAGACGATTCTCAGTTTTGATCTCAGGGATCGCTGTGTAATCTTCTTTTGAATAGATGAATATTGGCTGCTTGGGCTTGGCAAGATCTTGGGTCAGTCTTGGTTTTTGGCCACCCTTTCTCCGGTCACTGTCGCTTCCAGCATCTCCACCATAGAGTTTCAGCATCCGGGGAAATGCAGCAGCAGACTGGTTTACCTGATACTTGAAACCTCGGTAGTAAGGCACAATGCTTTCACCAAAAGCTTCTTTGTACTCACTACTGTCAATATAGCTATCGATCTCCGCTGCATAACCTTTGGAACAGTAAAGGTTGAAGTGGAAAGCGATCTCCTGCTGGTTATAGGGAGCGCGGCCAAGGAAGTGCTTGAAATTGAGTTCGATAAAGCGATCATTGTAGGCACATTCAAAAAAGCGTACCCTGTAAAGATCCGATTGACCCAGAAGGCGAATAAATTCCCGCACTGAGACAGAACCGTAGCGGAGTAGCGATTCTGCATCGACAGGACGATCACTTTCAAGAACGTAGGTATTGCCAAAAACTTGCTTATAAATCGCTTGTAGTACGCCTTGGAAGTCCGACTCTGAGAAGCCTGGACGCAATTCGACAAGGTTGTCAGGTGCAACAGAGGTGATGCCTAATTTTTCTTGACCAGCAGCTTCGGGCTGGGCATCTTTTGCCCCGCGCCGATAATAGCTGGATTGATTATAAACCTCTTCAAAGTTTCCCTTAGCGGGTAGGCGCGTCGGATTCGTAGCCGAATCAATCTGTCGGGCCATTTGTAAAAACATATCGAGTGACATCGCTTTACCCTCCAAAATGAGACAGTTTCTTGTCGAAAATTGAGATAAGCCTCCCCAAAAACTGGCGGGGGAACTTACAGTAGATCGTCAATCACCTTAAGCACAGAATCGAGGGAAGCATCTTCAGGTGCAGAATCGACGAGTTGCTTCAAGGCAAAAAGTTTTAAGTTGGCTGTCACTTCTGCTGTTGCGATCTCTGAAACAATCGGTAGATGGCCGGTCTCAGCAAGGTCAAACAGAGCCGCACGGCGCATATTGATATCACTACTATGTAGGGTAGTGAGAAGTAGGTCGATACAGGTCAAATCCCCTGTCAACTGAAACAATGCCCGCGCAGCTGCACAACGAAGGCGCTCAGAAGCATCGTTCAAAAACGGGCGAATTAAAGGCACCGCTTCAACCGTTCTAAGATCACCCAAAGTCTCGATCAAGACTTCGTAGGGCTGGGTTTGATCACTAGCAAGTAGCGTAAGGAGGGCAGCCGATGCGGAAGGGTCACCAATGCGGGACAAAGCCCAAGCGGCGGTTTCTCGTAAAAAAAGATCCTCGCACTCTAAAGCCTGAATCAAAGCAGGCACAGCGCGGCGATCTCCGATACGACCTAACGCCTCCGCAGCCTTGCGCCGCAGAGGATACCCACCCAAGTTTGTACGGTCTGTCTCATCTTTTAAAGCCAGAACTAAGGCATCGATGGACTTTGGATCCTGCATAGACCCTAGACACCAGGCCGCATAGTACCGCTTTGAAATGTCCGCATCTTGCAGTTGTGCAACAGCGCTCTCCACGGACAGACTGGTATTTGGAGTATTCGACATGGATTTAGGCAACGACCGGTTCGACAGCGAGCACTTTGCCGCCATTGTTTTTGATCAACTGCATCTCAGCAAGCAAACGAGAGAGCGGTACTTTGACGCTGTAATTGCTCTGGCTCAAATTTTCAGTATCAAGTCCAGCCGCTTTCGGAAATTGCGCAACAGTTACCATAAAAACTTTGCGACCCCATTCACTGTTCACTGTTTGATTGTTGTACATAATTTTCCTCTAATGCGTTCTCTGCCCCACTCAAACTCAAAACCCATCCCCAGTGAAGAGGATGGGCTTCGAGGAATGATCAACTAGCTCAAAGCGTTGATCGCGTAGTCGATGTAGCCATTGGCTTCGGTTGCTGCTTGACCAGACAAACCGGTGCGGCCCTTGATGTACTTGAGGGCTTCGATGTAGGCGCTAGCTGGGAGGTTGAACGCACGGTTCACTTCGCGCAGACCAGCAACGATGTAATCATCGAGAGGACCTGTACCACCAGCGACCAAGCTGTAGGTGACGAAACGCAAGTAGTGGCTGACGTCACGGGCGCACTTTGCTTGGTTGGTATCGCCGTAGCCCAGACCACCGGGTTGGGTCAGGTAGGGGAACTTGCTGTAAACTTCTTGAACAGCACCCTTGACAAGTGCATCAGCGTTGGAGGTCAACGCCTTAGCAGCTTCCAAGCAGGCAGCACCACGTTGGAAACGACCGAAAGCAGAGTTCAGTTCGTTGTTGTTGAGGAAACGGCCTTGGCTATCGGCAGAAGCGATGACTTCGGTAATAACGGTTTTCATTTTTTGGCTCTCCCTGTTGGTTTAGGCGATAGCTGCGGCAGCTTTGTCAAAGTAGGTGGCAACTTCGTTAACGAGCGCCGAGCAATCACCCTTGGTGACTTTAGAGGGATCGTTAACTTTGGCGAGAGCTGCTTCCTTCATGAGTTGCACTCCACGGGCAACCGAACGAGTTGGGGTGCCGAGGGCCAAGTAGGTTTCTTTAAGGCCGTTCAAGCAGCGGTCTTCAAGAACACTGGAATCGCCAGCAAGCACGGCGTAGGAAATATAGCGGAGGATGATTTCCATGTCGCGCAAGCAAGCAGCCATCCGCCGATGCGGATATGCGTTACCGCCTGGACGGATGAGGTCGGTTTGCTCAGCGAACAGCTTGTGGGCTGCATCGGAAATGATGTCAGCAGCGTTGCCGGTGATGGCGTTGACAGCGTCGAGGCGCTTGTTGCCAGAAGCAATCAAGCTGGACAACTGGGCAACTTCTGTGTCGCTAAGAAAAGATCCACGAAGATCTGCGGACACAATGGCTCTGGTGAATGCGTCTTGCATTACATGTTCTCCTTACACATCGAATACGAGCGTAACAGGTCTCTTGCGAGGTGAAAGACCCTTGTTCAGGAAAGAAAAAAAGTGGTAAACCGATTTTTTCTACCTGACTGTCGGAATCTAAAGAATCGGTAGAGAACTACCAATTGCTCTTCTTGAGCTGTTGGGCTGAAAGCCGGACAGTGAAGTGTCTTCCTCAAATTTTCTAACATGGAAATTGTGTCATGATTCATTAAATAATGTGAACTGGGCACTGCTAGAGCGGGATATGTTTCTTTGCAAAGGGAAGACTAAATCGCCGCAGCATTTGCGCCCGCTTCGTGAGTGCGAACAGCGCAAAGCTATACACAGCAGATACTTCACTATTTTTGATTGCGCAAGCAAGCTAGCTGAACTTCTTGTATTGAGCCAATTGTTCAGGGGAGGCTTGGCTCAGGCATTCTTGGTGAATCCGTTCAAGTCCGGCGAGATATTCAGTATCCTCAGCGAGTTCTGAATTGTTTCGGGTCGAAGCCAAAAAAGCCAGTTGCGCTCGCAAAGGCAAACGGCGAAACACGGCTTGACGGGTTGTATCGTCGGTCATGGGCGCGTCAGACTGTAAACTTCTGTTGCGAAATCGACTTGTTTCTTAAAGTAAAAAGGCCCGGAGACAGATCCCCAGACCTGGGTATCCGTCTCAAGGTCGAAACCTCGATCATGGCTGATATAAGTATCGGCATTTAAAACGGCTTCACCCTGCAAATAAGTCACTTGGCCACGTCGGAAGATGCGGCAACCTTTTCCAGGCAGGACATGGCCGTGAAACGCATCGTCCTTACGCTCAAAACGGAACGTGCATCCTGGTAATTGTTCGATCAAGTCTCGGCTCAGGGTTGTAAGCCGCTCTGGTTCGCGACAGGCGCCGATGTAGAGCGATTCGTCCTTCAATGCGTAGTTTTCCGTGTGGATAGCTCCATCCACATCCACGAGGCGCAGAAGTCGCACTCTGTAGGGATTCTTCCAGTCGTAATCGTCTGCTTGCTCCGAGTAAAAACCGAGGCCATCAAAAACATGCCAAGGCAAAGGACGCATACACAGACGGATATGGGCGAAAAAAGCAGGGGCTGCCCAGGACTGTTCGCGGTTGCTCCAGTCACCAGCCAGCCACGCGGCTAGAGTTGTCAGATCTTCGGACATAGGTAATTACTGCATTGCCCCGATCACATAGTCGAAATAGGGGGAGGCCACTTCCGCTTCTGCAGGGCTGAGTAGTTCGAGGGCGTAGAGTTTGAGCAGACGCACGGACTCGATCATACCTGGGATGGGCACTTCAAGCATCCGATACATCTCAGAGATTCCCGTCAGTCCGATGCGCTCGACGGGATCTGTATTGCCCGCCACGATGGAATAGGTAATCAGGCGATAGTACCAACCAAGATCCCGGATACAACTGCCTCGGCGCTGGTCGCCGTAGGCATTGCCCCCTGGAGCAATAAAGTCGGGGCGGCGTTGAAAGAGTTGCTCACTGGTTTGGCGGACAATGCGATCATTCGCATCACCCAGAGTCTTCGCAATCTTCAGGCGCATTTCCCCATCGCCCATAAATTGGCGAATGCTCTCTAGCTCACTCACACTGGGATATCGCAATTGATCATCGGCGCTGATAATCGCGTTCAATACGACACTCATGGCGGTCTCCTATCCTCATACGTCTGCGGCAGAACAAGAACCATCCGAGGACAGTCCAAGTAACACAGCCTGCATTGTACTTTACCTAGCTTCCTTGGAAAGTACCACTAAAGACCCGATTCAGGCTTTCCGTTTCAAGGATCTTGCCCGTTCCGAGGACGACGCAGTTGAGCGGGGATTCGGCGATATGGACAGCAATACCTGTTTCGTGGCTGATCAAGCTGTCGAGTCCTTTCAACAGAGCACCACCACCCGCAAGGACGATGCCACGGTCGTAGATATCGGCTGCGAGTTCAGGGGGAGCTTGTTCGAGGGTGCGCTTGACTGCCTCGACGATGGCCGATAGCGGCTCACTCATGCTCTCGCGGACTTCAGCCGCGTGGATCATCAGCGTACGGGGTAGGCCAGACAACATGTGTAGACCACGCACTTCCATCTTTTGCTCTTCTTCGTTGTTGGGGAAGGCAGAACCGATCTGAATCTTGATCTGTTCGGCAGTGCGTTCACCGATCACCAAGTTGTGCAGCTTTTTGAGATAAAGGGCGATTGCTTCGTTCATTTCGTCCCCAGCCACTCGCACGGACTCAGAAATAACGCTGCCTTGCAAAGAAATAATTGCCACTTCGGTGGTGCCACCGCCAATATCGACGATCATGCTGCCCACCGGTTCTGAGATCGGTAAGCCCGCACCGATTGCTGCGGCAATCGGTTCTTCGACCAAGTACACAGACTTGGCTCCAGCCTGTACTGCTGCTTCCATGACAGCTCGACGCTCAACCCCGGTAACACCACTGGGGATGCCAATGACCATGCGCGGGGCTAGCAACGATTTGCCCACGACTTTCTTAATAAAATGTTGCAACATCAACTCTGTCGCATCGAAATCAGCGATCACTCCGTCGCGCAGGGGTCGCGAGGCCGTAATGTTGCCAGGAGTGCGGCCTAACATTTGGCGAGCTTCTTCGCCGACGGCCAGCAATGTTTTTGTATCGCGGTCAAAGGCGACCACGGAGGGTTCTGAAAGGACAACACCTTGACCAGCAATGTAGACCAGCGTGTTGGCTGTGCCTAGATCGATGCCGATGTCGCGCCGAATACGGTTGAAAAATCCCATAAGTTTCTACACCTTTGCCTTGCCGCTACTATATTGCACCATTGCGGAGCCAGTCCCAAGAGTTTACTGCGAACTTCTCAAAAACCTGCCAAAGGGAAGACGGTAGCTTATGTCACGAATTTTGACAGAGCCGTTCGCAAATAGGGGAGTTCTAGTGCTACTTGTAGAAAGTCCCTCAGTTCGATGTAGGAGTCCATATGGGTTGGTTACAGAGGTTGTTCGGTCAAGAAAAAAATGAGCAGCCAGCAGCCAAAGCTGCTGCTGCTGTTCCTGCTACTGACATTCCACCAGAGCGGGTCGGTCTGAATGGTGAATTTGACCAAAGCGGTCTTGCCAAACGCGTCGCTGCTGCCTTCGACGAAGATCCAGCGATCGACGATATCAACACACTCTACGTTGCCCAAACCAGTGGCACCGTTGTTCTCAAAGGTAAAGTGCCTAACCAAGCCATCTTGACGAAGATGATTGCGGTTGCCAAAGGTGTAAGCGGAACAACAGCGGTCGATTCAAGCCAAGTTGACATCGGTTAACGCAGTGCTTCCTCGCCCCCTTCTCTTATTGGGAAGGGGGTAGCCCGCAAAAAGTGGCAACTTCGTGCCATAGGGGTTCAAGAACAGATTCCATGCTGTGATCTGTTTCAAAGATTTTCAAATTTACATAAGGGCGATTCTGGGCGAATATTTGGCTGCGTTCTACGGGGATCACGGTATCTTGGTGGCCGTGCAAGATCAAAGTTGGGATGGGGCGCGTTAATTGATTCTCATCGTAGAGTGCAGCGTCGTCGAGAATATCGGGTTTGAGATTGCGCTCCATACCATAGCCGTAGTGATAAACAGGCATCTGCCCTGTTGCTCGCCACAGAGCAATTGTTGCTTCGCCAAGGTCTTTTTGCCAGCCTTTGATGAATTGAAGTGCTGGTGCCATTAAGACGAGTTTTTCGATGCGCGAGTCGCGAATTGCTTGCAGCACAGCGAGCAGACCACCAAAACTTGAACCCAGTAGGGTGGCTGGTTCTTCGGAAAGATTTGCTTCTAAAACGGCAAGTTGTGATGTCACCGTTAAAGTCTCAAAAGAAGGCTGATTGAGATCGAGCATCTTGAGGGAGATGCCTAAGTTTTGAAATTGTGCCTGGAGAAAACGCCCTTTTTTAGAGCGGGGGCCAGAGGCAAAACCGTGGAGATAAAGGTAATCCATCAATCGATTGAAATTGACCAGGTACCAACATAGCGAAAGATCGGATTCGGTTCAGTCCCCAAAATCCGGGCACCCAATTTGTAAATGCCTTCAGCGCTAGGATTGCTGACCTGATTGATGATGACGACAATCTCATCGTCTGCGGGTACCGGTTTTTCGAGAGTGATGGTCAAATTGCGATCCTCTTGATCCCATGTGCTTGAGGCAACTTTGAATGATTTTTGAGAAGTTTTGCCGTTGACTTCGATGGAGCCGGTATTGAAGGAACCATCGAAATTGTCGTCAGGTTGGATCTGAATCTGCTTGACTGCTACTTTTTGAGGACGCAGATAAAGATAGTAACGATCAGTACTAAAACCGTGGAGCTTCTCTTGGATTCTAAATTCAAGAATGTAGTCACTGTCTTTGGCACAGCCGAGAATACAAAGGCCAGATTGCGCATAGGAGGGTAGAACTGTAAACCCCATTCCAATTGATATACAGCTGGCTGCCAGAGCCACCCAAAGCTTCCTCATTCTCTGCCTTCGATCAACACCGCCACCATAGTAACTGTTTGATCCTCTGGCTGTAATCGCCGTACCATGGAGACAGTTTTCGGGGAGCAACAACCATGGTCACAGTGCGTCAACAAATGCGACAAGCCTTCACTCATGTAGGCGAGAACGTCGTCGGCCTAGAGCGCAACATCACAGCCCCGGTGATCGAGGGGCTCAACTTTCTACTTGCGAGTTACTTCACCCTCTATCACCAGTACCAAAAACACCATTGGGTGGTTGAAGGGACGGAGTTTGGAGATCTCCACGCCTTATTCGATAGCAATGGCAGTGCAGTGCGTGGCCATGCGGAATCCCTCGGTGAGCGTATCAATGGCCTAGGTGGAATGCCCGTCAGTACGCCTGTCAAGCTTCAAGAAATGTCCTGCTTCACCATCGAAGAAGAAGGCGCTTTTGACTGCCGGACGATGATCGTCAACGACTTGGCGGCTGAAACCATGATCGTCAAGATGCTGCGCCGCCAGATCGCTGGCGCTGCCAGTCTTGGGGATTATGGCACCGAGCATTACCTCAAAGAAGTGCTCCTCAAAGCTGAAGAACGGGCGTTTCACCTCAATCACTACTTGGCCGACGATAGCCTCACCCTCGATCTTCCTTCAGTCAATGGTCACTGAATCTTCAAAGGGTCTTCACAATGAGCTATGGCTCAATCGGTAGCTTGGATTTGGAGAGTTTTGCTTTCCAACCGTCCGGCGGGTTACCTCTTGAGTAGGCTCCTCTCCTACCGGACGGTTTTCTTATGCGCCCACTGTTAACGATTGTCGGTCTTGGCCCAGGGAATATCGACCAACTAACGCCCCAAGCCCTCAAAGCCTTGCAGGGCGCTTCACCAGTGTTTTTGCGCACTGCGGTTCATCCTTTGGCCACTAGATTGGGGATACCATTCAGCAGTTTCGATCACTTTTATGAAAAGCTCGAAAGCCTCGAAGCGGTTTACCAGGCGATCGTGGCTGCGGTGATCGAAGCATTAGAAACCCATACCCATGTTGTCTACGCAGTACCGGGGCACCCTCTGGTTGCGGAAGCGACGACCCAAGCACTAATTGCTGAACATCGACTTGGTGATTTTGAGCTCAAAATTATCCCTGGATTGAGTTATTTGGAAGCAGCTTATACGAGCCTCGGCATCGATCCTCTCGCCGGATTACAGATTGGCGATGCTCTGTACCTTCCGCAGAGTTTAAATCCTCGACAACCATTGCTTCTTGCTCAGATCTATTCGCCGCGAATCGCTTCGGATGTCAAGTTGCAATTGCTGGACATCTTTCCTGAAACCCACGAAGTCATTCTGCTGAAAAATTTGGGTCTGGACAACGAACAGGTGCAATCACTCCCACTAGTTGAACTGGATCGTGACAAACAGATCGATCATCTCTGCACACTCTACGTTCCAGCCCTGGAAAACTTGCCACAAGAAGCCTACGGGATTACCCGTGCTATTTCTGAACTTGTTGATGTGGTTCGCCGTCTGCGCGATCCCGTTGATGGTTGCCCTTGGGACTTAGCCCAAACACCCCTCAGCCTCTGCAAGTACATCATTGAAGAGGCGTATGAAACGGTCGATGCCATTGAATCTAACGATGACTTTGCTATCGAAGAAGAACTTGGGGATCTGCTATTACAAATCGTTCTACAAGCCCAAATTTTTAGCGAATCCGAAGTCTTCGATCTTGGTGGCGTTGCCGAGGCAATTACCCAAAAGCTGATCCGCCGCCATCCCCACGTTTTTGGCGATGTTACTGTTCAAGATGCGGAAGAAGTGAACCGCAATTGGGACGCAATTAAGGCCCAAGAAAAAGGCAACACGCCCGAAACTTTGGCAGGCAAACTTCTCCGGCTTTCTCGCCAAATGCCTGCTTTGATGGCCTCGGCAGAAATTTCCAAAAAAGTCGCCAAGGTGGGATTTGAATGGCCAGATCATCAAGGGGTTTGGGACAAGCTCCAAGAAGAAATTTCTGAATTAAAAACAGCTATTGCTGAGGAAAGCACTGATCGGCAATCTGCTGAATTGGGCGATGTGCTTTTCACCTTGATCAACGTTGCCCGTTGGCAACGCATCGATCTTGAAAAGGCATTGCGGGAAACCAATCGCCGGTTTCTCAGCCGTTTCGCTATCGTCGAAGAACTTGCGAATGGCAAACTCGAAGATTGCAGCCTTGAGCAACTAGAAATCTTCTGGCAGCAGGCAAAACGCCGTTTGAGCGATTGAGATCACCTTCTATAAGGATCAGGGTCGCGCACCAGCACTAAAGCAATCAATGCGCCTAAAGCAAATCCACTGGCATGTGCCCAATAGGCAACCCCGCCCTGTTCAACCCCCGTCATCGTGCGAGTGCCCACTGAGGCAACACCGTTGAAAGCCTGCTGAACAAACCAGAATCCGAGCAGCCAGACCGCCGAAATTTTAAAAGGAATCGGGATGAAGCCGAGGGGAAAAATGGCTTGGACTTGAACCCTCGGAAACTTGACGATGTAGGCACCAAGCACTCCAGCGATTGCACCACTCGCTCCTAAGGACGGGATCATGGATTCGGGTGAAAAAATGCTCTGGATCAGTGAAGCGAATACCCCACAGAGCAGATAAAAGCACAAGTAACCAAAATGACCAAGGCGATCCTCGACATTATCCCCAAAGATCCAGAGGTAGAGCATATTGCCAGCGACGTGGAGAAAACCGCCGTGGAGAAACATGGCACTCAGCAGTGGCAGGAGTAGAGGTAGCGCACTCAGCTTTCCAGCGAGCACCTGACCAAATGCAGGCCAAAGTTTGGCAGGGACAACGGCATATTCCATCAAAAATCGATTAAGTTCTCGATCTCCTAAGGTAAGCTCGAAGACAAAAACAAGGATATTCAACACGATCAATAGGTAGTTAATGAAAGGAACGGTATAGGAGTCGTTATCATCCCGAATCGGAACCATGGGCGCGCCTCAGCGTGTTCTTGAGAATTCTATGCCTAACCCTCCTCTTTGACATAGTGCTTAGGAGGTACGGCAATTACACCACCGGGTAGGGGGCTGACCGAACCCTATAGAGGATTGAGGGCGTTTAACTTGGAAATCAAGGCTAAACGTTCTCGCAAGGAGAAATTATGGGTAAAGTTGTTGGCATCGACTTAGGGACGACAAACTCTGTCGTGGCAGTGCTTGAAGGTGGTGTGCCCACCGTTATCGCCAACGCGGAAGGCACCCGCACTACCCCCTCGGTTGTTGCATTCACCAAAAATCATGACCGTTTGGTCGGACAGTTGGCCCGCCGCCAAGCTGTTTTGAATCCTGAGAATACTTTCTATTCGGTCAAGCGCTTCATCGGTCGCAAAGTGGATGAGATCACCGATGAGTCGAAGCAAGTTGCCTATCGGGTTGTGCGCGACGGTAGTAGCGTCAAGCTCAAGAGCACCAACGAAGACAAAGATTTTGCTCCAGAAGAAATTTCGGCTCTTGTTCTGCGCAAACTCGTCGATGATGCCAGTAAGTATTTGGGCGAAAAGGTAACGCAAGCAGTCATCACCGTTCCAGCCTACTTCAACGATTCCCAGCGCCAAGCCACCAAAGATGCTGGCAAGATCGCTGGTATTGAAGTCCTGCGCATTATCAATGAACCAACCGCAGCCGCTCTGGCCTACGGTCTCGACAAAAAATCCAACGAAACGATCCTCGTCTTCGACTTAGGCGGTGGAACCTTCGACGTTTCTGTCCTCGAAGTCGGTGACGGTGTGTTCGAAGTGAAATCGACCTCCGGTGACACCCACTTGGGCGGCGACGATTTCGACAAGCGGATCGTCGATTGGATGGCCGAAGAATTCAAGAAGCTGGAAGGCATCGACCTGCGCACCGACCGTCAAGCCCTTCAACGGCTTACTGAAGCAGCTGAAAAGGCGAAGATTGAACTCTCCGGTGTCCCCCAAACTCAGATCAACCTTCCCTTTATCACCGCTGGTGCAGACGGGGCAAAGCATCTCGATATGGGTCTGACCCGCGCCAAATTCGAGAGCATCTGTTCTGACTTGTTCAAGCGCATCGAAAACCCTGTAGAGCAAGCTCTCCGCGATGCCAAGCTGACCAAGGCAAATATCGATGAAGTCGTCCTTGTCGGTGGTTCTACCCGCATCCCAGCCGTCCAAGAATTGGTCAAGCGCTTAATCGGCAAAGAACCGAATCAGAGCGTCAACCCCGACGAAGTCGTTGCGGTCGGTGCTGCCATTCAAGCAGGGGTTCTATCGGGTGAAGTGCGCGATGTTGTGCTTCTCGATGTCACACCGCTCTCTTTGGGTGTTGAAACCTTGGGTGGTGTCTTCACGGCGATCATTCCCCGCAACACGACTATCCCAACTCGCAAGTCCGAGACCTTCTCGACTGCTGCCGATGGTCAAACCTCTGTAGAGATTCACGTTCTCCAGGGTGAACGCTCCATGTCCAACGACAACAAGAGCCTTGGTCGCTTCCGTCTCGACGGCATCCCACCTGCTGCCCGTGGCGTTCCCCAAGTTGAAGTTGCTTTCGACATCGACGCAAACGGAATCTTGAGTGTCACTGCTCAGGATAAAGCCACCAACAAGAAGCAATCGATCAGCATCACAGGTGCTTCCACCCTCTCCAAAGACGACGTGGAAAAAATGGTCGGCGATGCCGAGCGCTTTGCGGGCGAAGACAAGAAGCGCAAGGAAAATGTCGATCTCAAAAACGAGGCAGATTCCTTGGCCTACCAAGCCGAACGTCAACTGACTGAGTTGGGTGACAAGGTTTCTAGCTCCGACAAGGCCGGCATTGAGACCAACATTGCTGATTTGCGTTCAGCACTCGCCAGCGAAGACATGGACAAAGTCGCCACCCTCAAAGCAGATCTGCAAAAGTCTGTCTACGAACTGAGTAGCAAGATGTATGAGCAGTCTGCAAGCAGTGGTGCCCCTACTGAATCCACTAGTGATGGCGACGATGTAATCGACGCTGAATTCACCGAATCCAAGTAGAATCCTGAAGAATTGAGTGACCGCAGAGGATAATCCCTCTGCGGTTTTTTCTTGGTCACAGGGCATTTGTCAGAGAATCTTATGTAAGATAGCCCTTAAACTGGGAACGATGGACGTACAGTTGCGTCTATAGTGGAAGGTTCGTCTTCCTGGGAATAAGACCATGGGTTTTGTCAAGACCGCTTCGGCATTCGCTTTGGTACTCTGCCTGAGCAACACACAGCCCATCCTCGCCGCCACGACTCAGCAGTTGGCATCAACCATACAGCAGTCTGGCCTGATCAGTGGTCAGTTCAAAGTGATCCGCAAAAATCAGACTTTGCTTGTCGAGGCAGACCAGCTATTCGCAAATACTAGTGATCTCAAATCTGCGGTCGTCCAGTTAGCAGGTCTTCTCAAAAATGCTGAACCTAAATTAGAGCAGCTGACTTTGCGTACAAGCCTTGCCGATCGGCCAAATCCTGTGGAAGCAAGTATTCCCACCGGGCTATCTACGCTGCTCGACGACCCAAACATCGCCGAACAAGTCACTCTGAAGGCAGTGAGTCGTGGAACACAAAAACTGATTGCTGTTCATCCAGCTGCATCTCCAGGGGATTTAGCGGTTTTGGGAGAATTGAACCCACCAGGAACGTCCAATCTTCCTGTGATCGGCGAGCCACTCTATCCTGGTCAAAAGACAGTCGGTTCGCTACCCAGCAGCAATCGTAGCTTTACGACGGGATTAAGCGTGCTGCGGGCTGGCAGTGCGGTGCCGATCCTTCTCGACCAAGAAATTATAGTCAACAGCGGCGAAAGTACGCCGATCAACGCCAGGATTCTTCAAGACGTTCGAGGCGAAAACGGGGAAGTTGTTATTCCCGGTGGCAGTGAAGTGCGGGGCAATGTCGAATTTACGGCGGGTGGTGCCCGTCTCGTCCTCAAAGAATTGATCATCAGAGATCGTCAGTACACGATTCGGGCGACAACCTCTGTCTATCCAACCCGAACTCAAGGAGGGAGGCCGGGTGGAAACCCTTTGTTGGGTGGTGCGATTGGCGGTTTTGGCGGCTACTCCATTGGTCGCATGGTGGATCGTCAAAGTGGTGGGTTGTGGGGCGGATTGTTGGGTGGTCTACTCGGAAGCATTTTGACCCCATCCGGTTCTCCAGGCCGCTCGGTGGTCACTTTTCCATCTGGGATGACCAATACCCAACTCCTCGACGATCTTTCCGTCAATAGCAACTGATAGACTAGGAACTCAATTACTAGACTAAGCGTGTGAACCGCCTCTATCTATACGACACCACCCTGCGGGATGGCTCCCAGGCTGAAGGTATCAGCTTGTCTGTCGATGACAAATTGCGTATTGCCAGCAAACTCGATGATTTGGGGATCCCCTTCATCGAAGGTGGGTGGCCAGGAGCGAATCCAAAAGACGACGCCTTCTTTGCACGCCTTGGTGAGTTGCAGTTGCGCCACAGCGAGGTTGTCGCTTTTTGTTCGACAAGACGGTCTGGAATGTCCGCCAAAGCAGATCTTGGCCTCCAAAAAGTTTTAGAGGCAAACACCCGTTGGATCACAACTTTTGGCAAATCCTGGGATCTGCATGTCCATGAAAGTTTGCGAACCAGCCTCGAAGAGAATCTGGCTATGATCGCCGACACAATTCATTTCTTTCGAGAAGCAGGACGGCGGGTGATTTTCGATTGCGAACATTTTTTTGATGGCTACCACAAAAATCCTGAATATGCTCTCGCCACAGTTCAAACTGCTGCCGAGGCTGGTGCTGAGTGGGTTGTTCTCTGTGACACGAATGGGGGCATGTTGCCCCATCAAATTCAAGCCGTTGTCGAAACAGTGCAGAAATTTTGCAAAGAAAAAGCACTTACTTGCGGTCTAGGCATCCACACCCACAACGACTCAGAAACCGCAGTCGCAAATGCATTGGCGGCTGTGATGCAAGGGGTGCTGATGATTCATGGCACAGTGAACGGCTACGGAGAACGCTGTGGTAACGCCAACCTCTGTGCCCTTATTCCAAATTTGCAGTTAAAAATGGGCTTTGAACTTTTAAGTTCTGAACAGTTGGCCAATCTGACAGCAACTTCCCATTTTGTCAGCGAAGTTGCCAATCTTGCTCCGAATGAACATGCCGCCTACGTGGGTCTTTCTGCTTTTGCCCATAAGGGTGGAATCCATGTCAGTGCTGTTCGTCGCAATCCCCAAACCTACGAGCATATCGTTCCTGAAAGTGTTGGTAATAGCCGCCGCATCGTGATTTCAGAGCAGGCGGGAGCGAGTAATATTCTCCAGAAATTAGCAGATTTCGGACTCTACTTTGAGCGAACCGATCCGAGACTTCAGGAAATTTTGGTCAGGCTTAAGCAGTTAGAATCCCAGGGATATCAATTTGAAGCGGCGGATGCCAGTTTCGAGTTATTGGTACGGGAATCTCTCGGTGAACGTAAGCTCTATTTTTCCCTTGAAGGGTTGTATACTTCCTGCCAGACTTTCCCGGATCAGTCTGTCCGATCAGAAGCAACCGTGCGGGTGCGCGTCGGCGACAAACTCCAACATACTGCCGCAGAAGGAAATGGCCCTGTCTCTGCTTTGGATTCAGCTTTGCGCAAAGCCTTGACCGACTTTTATCCGCAAGTTGCTCATATGCATCTAGCTGATTACAAAGTCCGAATCTTAGATGGAACCACTGGTACCTCTGCCCTAACAAGGGTCTTGATTGAATTTAGCAATGGCTTAAAACGCTGGACGACCATCGGTGTCTCTCCCAATATTATCGAGGCAAGTACCCGCGCCATTGTCGATGGTTTGGAATATGGCCTAATGAGTTCTGGAATGCACCCGACTGAGAAGTGCCTACGGGAAATTCTGCACCAGAACTAGTAATCAAAAAATTTCACCATGCACCTCACGGGCATGAGAAACAATCGGAATTTTTCAGTGATTTATGGATCAATACTTATTTTTTGCGTTTAAGGCGTTCAAGCTCTTGTTCAACTTCCCAGTCACGGAATTTCTTATCTAAGTCGTCGGTAGACTTTGAGCGATAACTTGTCGGATTGGGGCGTTTGGCCTCTTCTTCTTGCTGAGTAGCCATATGAATTTCAAGTTCTTTGCGCTTGACTTGAATGCGTTCTAGGAGTGTTTGTGTCTGTTGAGCTTGCTGCTTGAAAACGGTCATCTGCCCCCAAAGTTGGTTGCCTGTGCGCAGAAGTTCATCGGAACGTTCTTTGGCAGATTGGGCTAGGTCGTTGCGGTTACTGGCTCGTGCCTGTTCGATACGACCCTGCCATTTTTGGACATCGCGAGCCACAGCCATGATCTCTTCTTGAAGTCGTTGAATGTCATTTTGGGCTTGCTGTAACTTGTTTTGTGCTTCTTCTTCCTGCTGGCGGATATTTTCCATGAGTACCAGCAACTTTAATTTTGGATTTTTTTCCAGAAATTCTTCGAGACGACTTTCTAGAAATTGGCTGAGATCTTCCCAAACACCCATGACATATAACAGCGAAACAGTATCGCTATCGTAACCGCAGACCCGCTGGGACGATCCAGCGATCTAAGAGATCGAAGCCCCATTGGACCAGTAATGCGAGAGCCGCCGCTGGAAGTGCACCAGCCAGCAAAGTGGCATTGTCGTTGAGTGCAAGCCCCGTGGCAATTCGCTCGCCAAATCCACCAGCACCAATAAAAGCCGCAATCGTGGCTGTACCCACATTGATCACAGCGCTGGTTTTGACCCCAGCCAAGATGGTGCGAGCAGCCAGAGGCAATTCAACCAGTCGCAGTCGAGCGGCAAAGGGCAAACCGAGAGCAAGGGCAGATTCGCGCAGGGAACCGGGAATATCGGAAAGCCCGGTGTAGGTATTTCTGACAATTGGTAGAAGTGCGTAGAGGAATAGGGCAATTAAGGCAGGAAGGGTTCCAATCTGTTTGAGGAGGGGAATCAGAAAAGCGAGTAAGGCTAGGGAAGGAATCGTTTGGATCAGTCCGACAATCGTGAGGATTGGTTGCGCCAGTTTTCCACGATAAGCGGCCACCACTCCGAGGGGAATTCCGACAAAAATACCAAAGGATAAAGAGACAAAAACTAAAAATAAATGCTCTAGCATCAGTCTGGCAAAGTCTTGGCCGAACAGCTTTTCGACAAAACTACTTGATTCAGCCTGAGTGGTGCCATTGCTCAAAAATGCTTTTGCAATTTCACTAAAAGACTGTCCCTGCAATTCCGCTGCTGCATTCATGGCGATCATCGCCTTCGCATCGACACGACCCTGCAAGGTTTGAAGGGCTGCCCAAGTCTTTGGAAGCCGATTTGGTAGATCCAATCGATAGAGAATGACCGCTTCATAAGCAGGAAAAAAGTGGCGATCATCATCAAGAACGCGCAATTTATACTTGTTGATCTTTGCATCTGTTGAATAGATATCAGTCACATCGATTTGACCTGTCGCAATCGCTTCATAGGCCAGACCATGCTCAAGTCCGCGCGGATCGACGCGGAAATTATAGACAGATTTTACTCCTGGCCAGCCATCTTTACGATTCAAAAATTCCTGAGAAAGACCAAAACGCAATTCAGGGTGGCGGGCAAGATCTGACAATTTGCGAATATTGAGCTTCTGCGCTTGAGATTCAGCCATTGCAAGGGCGTAAGTGTCATTAAACCCAACGGGAATGCCGACGCCTAATCCAAGAGGAGCAAGTTGTTTTTTGAGGCTTTCGAGGTTGCTAGGCGTTGTATTCTTGAGGATTTCCTGGTCGATCGTACCCGTGTATTCGCAGTAGAGATCAATACTGCCATTGCGCAAAGCTGCATAGACAATACCAGTATTTCCTAATCCTTGCTTATGGGAAACTTGACTCTCACCAGCAGCTTGGGCTGTTTGTCGGAGAATCTCGCCAAGAATATAGGACTCCGTGAAGCGCTTCGAGCCAATGTTGAGGGTTTCCGCCTGCGCGGGCAAACAGAAGAGCACAAGACCCAAACAGAAAATTGAAAATTTACGCATAAACAATTGTAGGGGCGCAGCATGCTGCACCCCTACCTCGTGAAACCGATTATCCGCCAATTTTTCGGATCAGTCTTACCGTATCAACCCTTGGCTCAGTACGGCAGAGAGAATACTTGTGAGCAATCCGCTGTTGCCATAGCCACTTTGGGCGGCGTAGGGGTTGTAGTTGCCATAGTTCTGCTGGCCGTAGGGATTGTAATTTCCTTGATTGGGGTAGCTCTGGTAAGCGTTGTAATTCTGTTGGTATTGAGGGTACTGGGGGTACTGCTGGTAGTTGCCATAGTTCTGCTGGTAATTTCCATTCGGAACAGCGTAGTTATTGCCACCAACAACAGTTTGACGCAAGAGGCCAGAGACGACAGTACCAAGCACACCACTGAGCAGGCCATTGCTCTGGCCATTGTTCTGGTAAGTCTGGTTGCCTTGATAACCGTAATTGGAATTGTAATTCGTATTCGGGTAGTAGCCAGAATTCGGGTCGTAGCCATAGGGAACATTCTGCGCGGCTGCAGGCAGGGCAACACAGACGGCAAGGGCGGCAGAGGCAAGGACTGGAATGAGTTTCATGGCTACTCCGGTGAGAATACGCGTGTGGCTGAAGCGAATCTCTTTGATTCAGCTCTTACATCCATCTTACAAAAGTCTATTTCTAGAACCACTTGCTAATCAGTACATTCTAGTTCCCTAAGCAGAAATCTCGATTGCGCGAAAGCGCAATTGCACGGCAGGACTCAGCTCTGAAGTGCCTTTTTGATCAACTCGCTGGCTGATTTTCCGTCGTACAGTCCTGGGTACTGCGCTTTCAGAGCAGCCATAATTTTGCCGAGTTGATCGGGCTTTTTTTCGGGCAATTGGGCGACAAACTCACCAATGACCGCAGTCAACTCTTCGGTACTGAGCTGTTTGGGGAGATAACCGATCAAGATCGCCTTCTCACTTTCCTGCTGCTCTGTAGGGCGGCCAGATTTTTTGAGCGCTTCGCTCGTCTCTTCAAGACCTTTGAGAAATTTACGAATCACCTGGACGACCTCCTCGTCGGTGGATTCGCGGTTTTCTTTGTCTTTGCCGACTTTGGACGCTTCAGAGTCGAGGGTGATCAACAAACTGCTGCGCAGGGAATCACCGGATTTACGGGCAGCGAGTTTGTCTGCGCGAATCTGCTGGAGAATAGACATGAATTAGCTCTCGCGGAGTTTTTCGAGGACAGAAAGATCTTCGAGGGTAGATGTATCGCCACTCATGGCAGTACCGGCAGCCAAAGAGCGCAGCAAACGGCGCATGATCTTTCCAGAACGGGTCTTGGGCAAGGCATCGGCAAAGCGGATCTCGTCGGGACGGGCCAGTGCGCCAATCTCTTTGACGACGTGAGAGCGCAACTCGGCAAGCAAAGCATCGCTTTTTTCGAAACTGCCTTCGAGGGTGACAAAAGCGACAATACCTTCGCCTTTGATGTCATCAGGACGACCAACGACAGCGGCTTCGGCAACTGCTGGATGGGAAACCAGGGCTGACTCAATTTCCATGCTGCCAAGGCGGTGACCGCTGACATTGATCACGTCATCGACGCGACCCATAATCCAGAAATAACCGTCCTCGTCGCGGCGGGCACCGTCTCCAGCAAAGTAGGCGTGGGGAATGTGGCTCCAATAGTTCTGGCGGTAGCGCTCGGGATCTTTGTAGACTGTGCGCAACATCGAAGGCCAAGGGTGACGGATCACCAAGTAACCCCCTTCGTTCGCCGGACAGGAGTTTCCTTCACGATCCACAACATCGGCAACGATCCCCGGAAACGGCAGGGTTGCTGAACCAGGGCGGGTTGTTGTCGCTCCCGGTAGCGGTGTAATCATGATCCCGCCCGTTTCCGTCTGCCACCAAGTATCGACGATTGGACAGCGTTCGCCCCCGATCACTTGCTGGTACCAGATCCATGCTTCTGGGTTAATCGGTTCGCCGACTGTTCCCAAAAGTCTGAGGGAAGTTAAATCAGAAGCGTTCGGCCACTGATCGCCCCATTTCAAAAATGTGCGAATCGCTGTGGGAGCAGTGTAAAAAATTGAAATTTTGTACTTTTCGATTAACTGCCAAAAGCGCCCTGGATCGGGCTGGTTGGGCGCACCTTCGTACATGAAAGTCGTGGCGCCATTGGACAGAGGGCCGTAAACAACGTAGGAGTGACCCGTAATCCAGCCAATATCGGCAGTACACCAATAGACATCGCTGTCTTTAAGGTCGAAGATCCACTTCGTGGTCAGGTGGGTGTAAAGATTGTATCCGCCTGTTGTGTGGACAACGCCTTTCGGCTTTCCGGTTGTCCCACTGGTGTAGAGGATGAACAGCAATGTTTCCGCATCGAGGGGTTCAGCGGGACAGTCAGGACTCACCCCAGAGACAACATCACTCCACCAAAGATCGCGACTTGCTTCCATGGCAATTGCCTGACCGGTGCGCTTCAGACAAATCACGTGCTCCACACTCGGCGCATCGGCCAAAGCGAGATCGACTTGTTGTTTGAGGGGAACAATGTTGCCCTTGCGCCAACCGCCGTCAGCTGTAACCACAAGTTTGACTTCTGCGTCGTTGAGTCGATCCCTCAAGGCTTCAGCACTGAATCCGCCGAAAACGACTGAATGGGCAGCGCCGATGCGGGCGCAGGCGAGCATCGCAATCGCCGCCTCAGGAACCATGGGCATATAGATCGCGACACGATCACCCGTTTGGATACCCAAGGATTTCAATGCATTCGCAAACTGGCAGACTTCCGTATGTAATTCGCCATAGGTAAGTGCGCGGGTATCTCCCGGCTCCCCTTCCCAAAGCAAAGCCACTTTGTCCCGCTTTGTTTCAAGGTGGCGATCCAGACAGTTATAAGAAAGATTGATTTTGCCGCCCACGAACCATTGGGCGTTCGGCTCCTGCCAATCCAGCACTTTCTGCCAAGGCGAAAACCAGTGCAATTCAGCACTGGCTTGTTCGGCCCAAAAGGCTTCGGGATCAGCGATCGAATGCGCGTACAGGGCTTTGTACGCTTCTGGCCCTTGTATCCAAGCATGTTCAACGAATCCAGACGAAGGAACGAACTGGCGATCTTCATGGAGGATAGATTCGATTTCGATGCTGGACATGGCTAGTCAGCCTTTGTTTGGACTTTCTTGAGGGCAGCAGCGAGACGAGACTTCTTGCGGGCAGCGGTGTTGGCATGGATAACGCCACTGCTCACGGCCTTGTCGATCTTGCTGAAAGTGTCGTTCAACAAAGTTTTGACTTCAGTGAGCGCTTCTTCGGAGGGCTTGGAGTTGTACTCACCCATGCGGGTCAGAAACTTCTTGGTGACAGTCTTCACCGTCGACTTGTAAGCCACATTGCGCTGACGATTGCGTTCGGCAATTTCGACGCGCTTGATAGCAGACTTGATATTCGGCACGATTCAACCTAAAAACACACAGCACATCATTGTAGATCGTTGGGTGCGGATTGTGACAAGTTCTTGCATAAATGTAGCCGGGGCGACTGCAGTGGCTATACTGTCCTGAGCTTGTCAGGAAATCTTCATGGACCTAGAGGCACTGCGGTTAAAGCGGGATCTGCTCTACAGCGAAGCCAGAGAGATCAATGAGAAACGCTTACGTATAGACCGCCACCTACGCCAAATCACAGCAACAGATCCCGTTGCCTGCCAACGACGCTACTTGCTTCAGGTTGAATTTGACGAATTAACGATCTGTTTGCGCAAACTTTCTGGGCAGGCGCGCCAAATTACCCAGCAAATTGACGAAAGTCTTTCTAAACAAGAACTCTGGTCAATAGATTAAAAATTGTCATAAAAAAAGCGCCCTTGTTGAAGGGGCGCTTCGCCGCTTTAGGAGTGCCTGGACTATGCCCCCAGTCGGACTCGAACCGACACATGAACGAGTTTTGAAGTCGCAGCCTCTACCAGTTGGGCTACGGGGGCAAAAATCTGCGGGTACCTGGTAACGCTCCAGACCAATGCCAGTGATCTGCTGGATAGAGTTTATAAGGCTCCACTGCGCCTTGCGCCTACCCGCCTATCCCCTCTGTTGGAGTCGAACCAACCCACGAAATTTAGAAGATTTCAGTCCGTCTCCCACGGAGAAGGGGCAGTGTCCCCGGTCGGACTCGAACCGACACGTAAACGAGGTTTAAGTTCGCAGCCTCTACCAATTGGGCTACAGGGACGAATAGGGATGGCGAGAATCGAACTCGCTCGATATCCTGTTCCCGAA